>NZ_JBSFLI010000062.1:0-25333 GCF_053598955.1 Streptomyces sp. NPDC001056
TGGAAGGCCGCGCCGATCGCGACGCCGTCCATGGCGCTGTGGCCCACCATCGCGCCGGCCGCGGTGAGGCCGACCTCGGGCGCCCGGTGGTGGTCCCCGCCTCGTTCACCGCCGTACGGCGTTCACCACTGGTACGGCTTGTACACGTCCATGCAGTCGTGGTCCGCGCCGTTGATGGCGTCGGCGTTGGTGGGGATGTCGCCGGCCTTGGGCTTCGCCTGCTTGGGATAGGTGGTGCCGGTGCGCCAGTCGGCGCCGAGCACGAGGGTGACGCCGGAGACGGCGGTGGACTGCTTCACCGCGGTCGTCGGCAGGCCCAGCGCCTTGGCCACGCCCTGCGCGTCGCCTTCGAGGTCGGCGCTGGGGTACTCGACCACCGTCCTGTCCTGGGACGGCGGGGGCGCGGTGTCGGCCGTCGCCCGGGAGTAACCCTGGGCCACGAGGGCGTCGGCGATGGTGCGGGCCCGGCGGGGGACCGCCGCCTCGGAGGAGGAGCCCGTGCCGTTCTGGACGAGGACGCCGAGCCGGGCCGGATCGGTGGAGGGCGACTTCGTCGGCTGGGGTTTGGTCACGGTCTGCTTGGAGCCCGAGGCCCCGCCGTTCTTGTCGAGCGGGATGTCGTCGCGGAGCATCTCCCAGACCCTGCCCGCGTCGGCCGGGTCCGGGATGACGTGGTTCCTGGGGTTCTGCGGGTCCGGAAGGTTGGGCATCGTCACGCTCGTGATGCGGTTCGACGGCACGGACTTCATCTCCATGCCGAGGTCGTACAGCTTCTTGACCGTGCCGATCTCCTCGGACACCTGGAGGGACTTGGTGGCCGAGTCGGCCAGGTCCATCAGGCGCCCGGTGTCGGTGAACACGTTCTGCGACTTGAGCGTGCGGATCATGGAGTTGAGGTACATGTGCTGGGCGCGGGCCCGCATCAGGTCGCTGCCCCAGGCGTGCCGGGTGCGCAGCCACTGGAGCGCCTGCACGCCCTTGACCTTGTGCGTACCGAGCGTCAGCTTCAGCCCGGAGCCACCGCGCTGGGCGGCGGTCGAACGGTCCCAGACGTTCTGCCGCACACAGACATCGACGCCGCCGATGGCGTCCGCCATCTTCACCACGCCCGCGAAGTCGATCGTCATCCAGTGGTCGATGTAGACCCCGGTGAGGTTCTCCCAGGTGGCCAGCGTGCAGCCGGCGCCGCCCCGGCCGAGGGTGGTGTTGATGATGTCGTTGGTGGCCGGATAGACCTTGCCGGTCCGGGGGTCCGTGCACTTGGGGATGTCGACGCGGGTGTCCCGGGGGATGCTCACCATCGCGGCGCTCTTGCGGTCGGCGGAGATGTGGATGAGCATCTGCACGTCCCCGAGCGGGGGATCGCCGACGCTGCTCCTGCTGCCGCCCAGCTTCAGGTTCTCGGCCGAGTTACGGCTGTCCGAGCCGATCAGCAGGATGTTCAGCGGGGTCTGTCCGGCCGCGTTCGGGGCGGTCTTCTGCGCCTTGGCGTCACCGCTGCTGCGCTCGCCCTTGCGTATGTTGGCGTTCAGGTGCCGGTAGTAGAGGTAACCGGCGCCCGCCGTGCCGAGTATGACCACCGCGAGGACCGTCGCCGACCAGCGCAGCGCTCGCCGTCGCCGGCGCCGCCGGTCGGTCGTGGCACCCCCCGGACCCTTCGGACCGTCCGAGCCCGAGCCCCCCTTGCGCCGCCCGCCGCCGTGCCGCCCGGCACCGGCCTCCGGGTCCGCCGTCCGCGGTGTGAGCGCCATCGTGTCGTCCACTTCGGCAGCGTCACCCCGCACCTCGCTCTGCGCCAATCTCCTGCCCTCCCCGCCCTTTTGCGCCATGCGACGGGCCCGTCCCGCGCCCAGTGGTTAGACGCACGACGGGCCCGCAGGGTTACCTATGAGGCGCACTTAACCTCGTTGGCCGTTGACTTGTCGACCTTCGGCGCCTTGTCCGGCGCGGCGATCGGCGTGCCCGCCTCCTTGAAGTCCTTGCCCAGGGTCAGGGTCATCGCCGGCAGCCCCTGGGAGTTCACGACGCTCGAACCCGGCTTGAGCGCCGAGCCGGGAAGCCCCATCAGGGCGGCCAACTCCCGTGCCTGCGCGGCCTGGTCCGGCGCGTACTCCAGCGTGGTCTTCTGGAGCCCCGCCGGGGCGTTGCCCGCGTTCTCCGACTTCAGCACGCCCTCGTTGTTCTGGAGCCAGTCGAGGGCCGCCTGCGCGCTGCCCGGCGCCGCCTCGCTGTTGAGGATGCGCACCCGTACGTCGCCGGGCGCGGACCTGGTGCCCTTGAGCCGCGCGGCCTGCGCGTCCTTGGCGGCCTTCTGCTTGCGCTTGACGTCGGTGAAGGAGACGTCGTTCTGTATCGCCTGGAAGACCGAGGGCGCCGTCGACTGGTTGAGGACCACGGTCGCGTGGACCTTCTCGGCGGGGTTGTCCACCACCGGCACCGTGGTGAAGGTGATGTTCTTCGGCGGCACCTTCTTGAGCTCCATCGCCATGTCCTTCAGCGTGTTGATGCTCTTGATGCCGGTGTCCACGGTCAGCGCCTTGGTGGCCGCCTCCGCGAGGTCCATCATCTTCGAGGGGCTGGAGAGGGTGTCGCTGGAGGACATCTTGCGCATCAGCGAGCCCAGGAACTGCTGCTGGACCTTGATGCGGTCCAGGTCGCCCTGGTTGCCGAAGCTGTGCCGGGTGCGCACGAAGGCGAGGGCCTGCTCGCCCTCCACCACCGACTTGCCCGCCGGGAGCTTGAGGTGGGAGTCCTTGTCGTCCACCGGGTGCGCCACACACACCTCGACGCCGCCCACCGCGCTGGTCAGCGTCTTCACCGCGTTGAAGTCGGCCATCATGAAGTGGTCGACGTGTATGCCGGTGACCTCTTCGACGGTGCGCATCGTGCAGCCCGGGTCGCGGCCGTCCTGGCCGAGGCTCGTGTTGAAGCGCACGTTCTCGGTGCCCTGGATGACCTTGGTCGTGCCGTCCGGCTGCTTCGTCGGGCAGTCCGGGACGTTCACGATCAGGTCGCGCGGGATGCTCAGCGCGGTCGCGTTGGTCCGGTCCTTCGAGACGTGCAGCAGTATGTTCGTGTCCGCGTGCCCGACGCTGCCGGAGTCGCCGTAGCCCTCGTTGCCCTTGCCGGTGCGCTTGTCGGTGCCCATGATCAGCAGGTTGAAGGCCTCGTCCTTGCTGAAGCCCTTGGAGCCCGCGTCCCCGACATCGGTCGAACTGATGTTGCCCTCAAGGTGCTTGAGGTACAGGTACCCGGCGGCGCCGACCGCGACCAGCGCGAAGGCCGTGCCGCCGGCGGTCCACGCCAGCACCTTCTTCGCCTTCGACTTCTTCTTCACCGGCCGCCGGCCGCGCCGTCCCGGCGCGGTCTCGGGTTCGGCGGTACGGCGCCGGGAGGACCGCGGCGGGGGTACGTCCCCGGCGCGCGCCTTGTCCCCGGCGCGGGACCCGTCACGGGTACGGCCCCCGTCCCGCGTCCCGTCCTGGGTGCGCGTCCCGCCCCCCTCGTGCCCGCCGTCCTGCTCGGGCACCGTGCTCATCTCGCGGGTCTCACCGGGCGCCATGTCGTTGCGCCGGCGGCGTCGGGAGCCGCCCCCGTCCTGGGCGGACGGCTTGCGCGGACCGGGAACCGACTGCGTTCCGGAAGGAGGCAGTCGCAGTTCGTATTCACCGGTGTTCGGATTGAGCACCCACTGGTCTGCGGGATCGATGTTGTCCGCCCGCCCACGGCCTTGCGCGTCCACGGTTGTCCGAATCCTCCGTCGGGGCCACGCGGCGCCTTCCCCCTCAAAGGCGCTCGGGTCTCGGTGAAACAGTGCACGACCCCAGGTCGGACCTCGTGGCCACGTGCACCGGATCGCTCACACTATCCGCCCAGTTCAGCGTCTAGGGACGCCGGTGACAAATCCGTCGTCCCTACAACTGGGCAATCCGCCTCATTTTCTGAACGGAAGTCCGCGGCCTTGGCGAAGTCTTACCCGCAGTCGTGCTCGGCGGCGGTGTTCCCGGTGTACGTGGGCGCGGGGGAGGCGCTACTCTTTGTGCCCTTTTGCGGCGCCGGCGGTTTTTGCGGGGCCTGCCCGGAGACCACCAGGGGCTGGTCCAGGCGCAGCCGCTCGAACAGCTTCTCGGCCTCGGGCTCCACGAGTTGGTCGCGGTCGGCGTCGTAGACGTACGACTCCCTCGGCACCGTCAGGAACTGCACCCGTGCGGTGGGGATGTCCCGCACCGTCCGCACCAACCGGTACAGGTCGCCCAGGTCCGCCAGCCCCGGATCGGTGGTCAGCGAGGAGGTCGCCGCGTTGAGCACGGAGTACAGCCGTACCGGGTTCAGCAGTACGTCGTCGCCGCGCATCCTCGTGACCAGCGCGCCGAGGAAGCGCTGCTGCCGCCGCATCCGCTCGGTGTCGCTGCCGTCGCCCAGTGACTCGCGGGCCCGCACGTAGCCGAGGGCCTGCTCCCCGTCGAGCGTGACCTCGCCCGCGGGCAGCCTCAGCGCGGCCGCCTTGTCGTCGACGGGCTCCTTCAGGCAGACCCGCACCCCGCCGACGGCGTCCACCAGGTCCTTGAACCCGCTGAAGTCCACGACCATGTGGTGGTCGACGCGGATGCCCGTCAGCTTCTCGACGGTACGGACCGTGCACGCGGAACCGCCCAGCTCGAAGGCGTGGTTGAACATCGCGAACACCGGCTCGCCCCGGGTGCCGTCGGCCCGCAGGCAGCCGGGGACGTCCACCATCAGGTCCCGCGGGATCGACACGGCGGTGGCGCCGCGCCGGTCCGCCGCCAGGTGCAGCAGGATCGTCGTGTCGGACCGCTGGCTGCCCAGGTCCCGGCCGTAGCGGTCGTTGCCGTCCCCGGCCCGGGTGTCGGACCCGATCAGCAGGATGTTCCGCGCCCCCGGCGCCCGGACCGCGGGCCGCTCGCGCTCGTACCGGCCGAGTTCGGCGGCCGCCGCGTCATCGGCCCGGATGTTGGAGCTGAGCTCGGCGTACGCCGCCCAACCGGCCCCGACGGCCGCCGCGGCCAGGACCGCCGCCCCGAGCCCCGCCCCCTTCGCCCACCGCCGCCGGCGCCGGCGCGCGATCCCCGTCCCGGACGCGGACGAACCGCCGGGGGTACGAGGTGAGCGGGTCACGGCGTAGGGCCTCCGGGGCGGTGTTGTCCGTTGGTACTCCTACGACGATGCGGCGGACGGGGCGGGGAGGCGCTCTGTGCTACTCCGGGCGGGGGAGCCGCCGTACCGTCGTCACCCTCTCGCTGTCGATCCGCTTCGCCAGCGCCTCCTCGTCCAGGCGCTCCAGGTTCCGGCAGAGCACCACGGAACCCCCACTGGCCAGCGGCGCGAACAACCCCGCGCTGAGCCCCTCCCAGGTGTCGTACGGCAACCCCGACAGCAGCCGCGAACCGGGCCCCGTCAGCTCCAGTCCGGCCGAGTCGGCGACGGCCTTCTGCACGACCTCGGCCCCGCTGAACTCCGCGCCGGCCACGATCAGGGCCGACTCCCCGCCGTACGGCGACGCGAACCTGTCTCCCTGGCCCGGCACTTCCACGGCGTAGTCGAGGAAGCCCTCCGGCGACTGCGGGAACCGTCCGCCGAGCGGCCGCAGCGCCAGCGCGATCCGCTCGCCCCGGCACGCCCGCGCCGCCTCCAGCGCGTCCGGCCCGCTGACGACCACGTCGGCCGCCGCCGGGTCCCCGGCGACGTCCGCGACCGCGCCCACCGAGGCGCAGGCCAGCAGCCACACCGCCGTCTGCCAGTGCGCGGGCAGCAGCAGCGCGACCCGGTCGCCGGGCTCCGTGGAGAGGTCGCCCTGGAGGAGGTTCGCGGTCTTGGCCACCCAGTTGGCGAAGGTGGCGACGGAGAGTTCGACGCGTTCGCCCGTGGCGTCGTCGTAGAAGGTCACCAGCGGGCGGCCGGGATCCGCGGCGAGAGCGGAAGTCAGCAGGTCGGCGGGGGTGCGATCGGTGGCGTTCACCCGGCACAGGGTACGCGCGCAGGGGCGCGCGACGGGGCACGTCTCTCACTGATCTCACACCCCTCTCACGGCAAACCGCGTGGCCGTCACGGCCTCCGTCGCTACGGTCTGCATACACTGACCGGCCGATACGAGTAGAACGAGTCAGTTCGGCCGGTCCCGGCAGGAAGCAGAGACGACAGGTGACAGAAGCGATCCTCCTGGTCGGCGGCAAAGGCACCCGGCTGCGCCCGCTCACCGTGCACACGCCCAAGCCCATGGTCCGGGCCGCGGGCGTGCCGTTCCTCACGCACCAGCTGGCGAGGGCGAGAGCCGCGGGCGTCGAGCACATCGTCCTTGCCACCAGCTATCTGGCCGAGGTGTTCGAGCCGTACTTCGGCGACGGCTCGGCGCTGGGACTCCACCTTGAGTACGTCACCGAGGAGGAGCCGCTGGGCACGGGCGGGGCGATCCGCAACGTCGCCTCGCGGCTGCACTCCGGCCCCGACGAGCCGGTGCTGATCTTCAACGGCGACATCCTGACGGGCCTGGACATCCGGGCCCTCGTCCGCACCCACGAGTCGACGGGTGCGGACGTCTCGCTGCATCTGACGAAGGTGAGCGACCCGCGCGCGTACGGCCTCGTGCCGACGGACGGGACGGGCCGGGTGCTGGCGTTCCTGGAGAAGCCGCAGACGCCGGAGGAGATCGTCACCGACCAGATCAACGCGGGGGCATACGTGTTCCGGCGCTCGGTCATCGACGCGATCCCGGCGGGCCGGCCGGTGTCGGTGGAGCGCGAGACGTTTCCCGAACTGCTCGCGGCGGGGGCGCATCTGCAGGGCATGGTCGACTCGACGTACTGGCTGGACCTCGGCACCCCGGCGGCGTTCGTACGCGGCTCGGCGGACCTGGTGCTCGGGCGCGCGCCGTCCCCGGCGGTGCCGGGGCGCTGCGGTGACCGGCTGGTGCTGCCGACGGCCCAGGTGGCGCCGGACGCGAAGCTGACCGGGGGCACGGTGGTGGGGGAGGGCGCGTTCGTGGCGGAAGGGGCGCGGGTCTTCGGCTCGACCATCCTGCCCGGCGCGGTCATCGAGCCCGGCGCGGTCATCACCGACTCCCTCATCGGCACCCGCGCCCGCGTCGGCACCCGCTCCGTCCTCACCGGCACGGTCATCGGCGACGGGGCGGTCATCGGCCCCGACAACGAGCTGCGCGAGGGGGCGCGGGTGTGGTGCGACGCGCGTATTCCGGCGGGGGCGGTGCGGTTCTCCTCCGACCAGTAGGGGTGGGGCTCGGCCGAGGCGCCCGCCCCCCCCCGCGGGAGGGGACGGTGGCTCCTCGGCCGCTCTGCGGCTTCGCCCTGGCCGGTCGCGCGGTTCCCCGCGTCCCTCCGAGGCGGGGGGACCCCCTCCGGGGGAGGCGCCCGGTCGACGCCGGCGAGCGAGCCCGGCCCCACCCAGCCCCGGCTCAGAGCAGGCCGATGTCCACGCGCGGCATCTTCGGAACCCGCCGGGCCGGGGCGACGCCGCTCAGGAGGATCAGGCGGGCGGCACGGTGCCGCTGACCGGCATACGGCTCCAGCAGACGGAGCATCACGGAGTCGTCCGCGTGCCGGTCACCCGCCAGCGCCCACCCCACGATGCCCGGCAGGTGCAGATCCCCGACCGTCACCTCGTCCGCCGCGCCATGACTGCGCTGGATCACCTCCGCCGACGTCCACACCCCCACCCCCGGTACGACCTCCAACCGCGCCCGGGCCTCCCGCGCCGGCATCCCCACCGCCTGCTCCAGCCGCGAAGCGACCCGGACGGCCCGCAGGATCGTGGACGCGCGCTTGTCGTCGACCCCGGCCCGATGCCACTCCCAGGAGGGGATCAGCGCCCACGTCCGCGCCGCGGGCATGACGAACATCGGCCGTTCCCCCGCCCCCGCCGGCCCCGGCGCGGGTTCCCCGAACCGCCGCACGAGCAGCCGCCACGCCCGGTACGCCTCATCCGTCGTGACCTTCTGCTCCAGAACGGAAGGGATCAGCGACTCCAGCACCAGACCGGTACGCGTCAACCGCAACCCCGGCCGCCGGTGCCGCGCCAGCGCCACCACCCGGTGCCGGGGCACGAACGCCTCGGGGTCGTCGGCCGCGCCGAGCAACGCGGGCAACCCGTCCAGCAGCCACTGCGCCCCCGGCCCCCACGCCTCCCCGACCACCTCGCCGCCGTACGCCCGCAACCGCAGCGTGCCGGGACCGGCCGGGGTACGGGTCGCCCGCCACACGGACCCGTCCGCCGTGGCCCGGAACGTCGGATCAGCGGGACCACGCCGCAACGGCCCGAGCACCAGCCCGAGATCGAGCGGTCCCTCGGGCACCCACCGCCGCACCCGCGCGGGAGCCGCCGCCTGCCGCGGTATCCCGCCCGCACGGCCCGCGTCCGCCCCGCCCCCGGGCACGCCCGTATGCCCACCGCGCACACTCGTACGCGTGGGCCGCTGAACGAAACGTCCTGCCACGGATCAGATCCTCGAAACGCCGGTGCCGTCGATGCCGTCGATGCCGTCCTTCGAGACTAGGCCCTCGTACCCGGCCTCACCGCACCTCGATGAACGCCCCCGCGTCCCGGTCCCCCCGAGGCCGCGGCGCCTCCGCCGGATGACCGATCGCCACCGCGCCCATCGGATCCCACTCCGGAGGCAGCCCGAGCGCCTCGCGCACCACGTCCCGGCAGAACATCGTGGACGACACCCATGCCGAGCCGAGCCGCTCGCCGGCCAGCGCTACCAGGAAGTTCTGCACGCCCGCGCCCATGGCGACGACGAACATCTCCCGCTCGGCCGCGTCCCGCCGCTCGTCCCCGTAGTGGTGCGAGCCGTCCATGACGAGGCACGGCACCGCCAGATACGGCGCGTTGCGCAGCACATCGCCGCGCCGCACCCGCTTGGCGACGGACTCCTCGCTCCTGCCGTCCCGGCGCAGGTCGGCGATCCAGGCGTCCCGCATCGCGTCCAGCAGCCGCTGCCGCGACCCGGCCGACTCCAGCAGCACGAACCGCCAGGGCGTGGTGTGGTGCGGCGCCGGCGCGGTCACGGCCGCCGCCACCGCCCGCCGTACCGAACCCGGGTCCACCGGCTCTTCGGTGAACGCCCTGACGGTGCGCCTCAGGGTCACGGCCTCGCGGACCGCCTCGGACGTCCCGAGCCGGAACATGTCGTCGGCCGCGGCGCGCACCAGCGCCCGCGCGCCCGCGCCGCCGTCCGCGTCCACCACCTGGGACAGGCCCCGCACCACCGCGACCGGCCGCCCCCCGGCCTTGCCCTTGACCAGGTCACCGGCCGCGGCCAGCTCGTCCGCCGTGGCCACCACGGTGGCGCTGAGCGGATTGCCGTACGCGTCCGTGCCGCCGCGCAGATCGTCCAGCACCCGCAGCCCGGCGGCGCCGATCGCCACGTCCGTCAGCCCCGCGCGCCAGGGGCGCCCGAAGGTGTCACTGACGATCACCCCGACCTCGACCCCCAGGACATCCCGGAGGCCGTCCCGGATCGTCCGGGCGGAGGCGTCCGGGTCCTCGGGCAGCAACAGCACGGTCCCGGCGGGGGTGTTGGACGCGTCGACCCCGGCCGCGGCCATGACCAGGCCCTGCCGGTTCTCCACGATCCGCAGGGTGCCCCGCCGGGCCACCACCCGCACCGTCTCCGCGTCGATCGCGGCCTCCCGGTCCGCGGCCCGGAGGACCCGGCCCTCCGCCTTGGACACGATCTTGGACGTGACGACCACCACGTCCCCGTCGGCCAGAGCGGGCTCCGCGGCGGCGATCAGCTTGGCGAGGTCGTCGCCCCGCTGGACCTCGGGGAAACCGGCCGGCGCCCAGACCCGGAACGCGGGAGGCTCCGTGCGGTCCCCGCTCACGCGCCCCGCACCTCCTCGGCCAGCGCCAGCGCCTCCCGCGCCATCTGCGCGGCCGCGGCCACGTCGGTCATCATCAGCGGGACGGCACGGCAGCGGATGCCGTCGGCCTCCACGCGCTCGACCGCCGCCGCGTCCACGGTGTCGACCAGCCAGCCGTCCAGCAGGCCCGAGCCGTAGTGCTCGGCGACCGCGGCGGCCGTGGCCTCCACGCCGACCGCGGCGAGCACCTTGTCGGCCATGCCGCGCACGGGCGCGTCCCCGACGATGGGGGACAGGCCGACCACCGGCACGCCCGCCTCAGCGATGGCCTCCCTGATGCCGGGGACGGCGAGGATCGTGCCGATGGACACGATCGGGTTGGACGGCGGGAAGAGGATGACGTCCGCCTCGGCGACGGCCTCCAGGACGCCCGGGGCCGGCTTGGAGTGCTCGGCGCCGACCGGGACCACGGCCTCGGCGGGCACGGCGGCCCGCATCCGTACCCAGTACTCCTGGAAATGGACCGCCTTGCGCTCGCCGTCGACCTCGACGGCCACATGCGTCTCCACGCGGTCGTCGGTCATCGGGATCAGCCTCACACCCGGCTTCCACCGGTCGCACAGCGCCTCGGTGACCGCGCTCAGCGGATAACCGGCGCCGAGCATCTGCGTCCGCACGATGTGCGTGGCGAAGTCCCGGTCGCCGAGCCCGAACCACTCGGGTCCGACGCCGTAGGCCGCCAGTTCCTCCTTGAGATGGAAGGTCTCGTCGGACCGCCCCCAGCCCTGCTCCTCGTTGATGCCGCCGCCCAGCGTGTACATCACCGTGTCGAGGTCGGGGCAGACCTTGAGCCCGAAGAGGTGGATGTCGTCGCCGGTGTTGCCGATCACCGTGACGTCCGCGTCCGGCACGGCCTGCTTGAGACCGCGCAGGAACCGGGCACCACCGATGCCGCCTGCCAGAACCACAATGCGCATGGGAACCAGTCTCGCAGGAAGGTCCGACAACGCGTCAGGCAGTCACCGGACGCGCCTCGCAGAAGGGGGAGGCGTGTGCCTCGGCGTGCGCCGCGGGGAGCATCGGCATCTCGGTGAGACCCGGGTGGTAGACGTGCAGGCTGACCGCCGGTTCCAGCGCGTCGTTGACGACCTCGTGCGCGTACCCCGGCGCGAACACCCGTTGCGCGCCGGGCGCGAGCGTGCGGCTGCCGCGCCGGGTGTGCTCGGTGAGCGTGCCCTCCAGGACGGTGAGGACCCCGGAGGAGCGGCCGTGGTCGTGCCGCCCGCTGCCCTGCCCCGGCACCCAGGACAGCAGCCAGACCTCGTAGCCGGGTCCGGTGCGCAGCCGGTGGTACCAGCGGGTGGTGGCGTCGTAGCGCACCAGGTCCGCCCACTGGGCGCGGTCGGCGGCGATGGCGCGGGCCAGGCCGACGAACTCGGCGACGGTGGCCGGGTGCTCGCGCGGCGGCTGGAGCAGATGCGGGACCTCCAGGAGGTCACCGGCGATCTGGAGGTCGTTGTCGCTGTTCATGGGGGTGCGCTGGTTCCTCGGCAGAAGAGTGGAGCCCGGAAGGGGGACGCGAAGGAGGTGCGACCGAGCCGCGCGGGGCGAGGCGTCGGCGACAGCCGGAGCGAGGGCCTGGAAGAACTGGAAGAGGCCGGCTCAACAGCTGGAACAGCGACAACAGCTACAGCGGGCCCGGGCAGCACCGTGGGACCCGGCGGTGCGGGTCGAGGTGGATACCGAGTTCGCGAGCATGCCCCCTAGGACAACGGTTCACACCTGTGCTGTCAACTCGATGACCGTTATGTGGGATGCGTTTCACCCCATCCGGGGCATCTGGCCGCAGGCAGGTTTGCTTCCCGGGACTTGGGGACACATGGGGCACATCCGAGGGTACGGCGGGCCGTGTGCAACGCGATCGAACGTCAGGGCGTCTTCCTTCATGGAGTGGATGGGTGTCGGGGTTTATGCCGATTTGAACACTTTCCGCATGGCCTTGGTTCCGCAGAGTGAATAACGGGCCCAATAGCAGATCTCGGCTTGACTCGCCCGGAGCAGCACACTTGTAATTTCACTCGTGTCGTTCAGCCGAGATCGGTAACGGCTAGGCACGGGGACGTGAAAGACAGACGAGGGGCGCACATGACCGAGCTGGTGCAGCAACTGCTGGTCGACGACGCGGACGAGGAACTCGGCTGGCAGGAGCGCGCGCTGTGCGCCCAGACCGACCCCGAGTCCTTCTTCCCCGAGAAGGGCGGCTCCACCAGAGAGGCGAAGAAGGTCTGCCTCGCCTGCGAGGTCCGCTCCGAATGCCTTGAGTACGCCCTCGCCAACGACGAGCGCTTCGGCATCTGGGGCGGCCTGTCCGAGCGGGAGCGCCGCCGCCTGAAGAAGGCCGCCGTCTGACCGCGCACCGGCGCCGCGGACATCCGGTACATACCCGCGCCATACCCAAGAAAACATCACGAACGGCCCGTCGCCCGTGGGTTGTCCACAGGCGGCGGGCCGTCGTCGTGGGCAGCCGATAGTGTGGTCGCTCGTCCGAGACGCCCCGCTGTCCCCGCGAGCCCATCGAGGCCCAGAGGGCACGGGTGTCCACCGCAGTCCAGCGAACCGGGGCCCGTACCTCGATGTCCGTGCACAGCCATACGGCGGCCCAAGACCCGGCCGCCGCAGCAGCGTTCGACCCAGCCCGTCCGGCGGCGTTCGACCCGGCCCGCCCCCCCGAGTTCCCGCGCCACGTGGTCACGGCCGTCCTCGTCGCCCACGACGGCGCCCGCTGGCTGCCCGACGCGCTCGCCGGGCTGCTCGGCCAGGAGCGCCCCGTCCAGCAAGCGGTGGCCGCCGACACCGGCAGCGCGGACAACTCCGCCCAGCTGCTCGGGGAAGCCCTCGGCGACGCGGGCGTGCTGCACCTCGCCCGCCGCACCGGCTTCGGCCAGGCCGTCGAGGAGGCGATTCGCACCGCCCCCCTTCTCACCCCGGACGAGCTGCCGTACCTCAAGCGCCCCAGCGGCTGGGACCCGGTCACCCGCAGCTGGCGCGACGACGCCTACGACCTCCCCGAACTGCCGTACGGCGAACCGGTCCACTGGCTCTGGCTGCTGCACGACGACTGCGCACCCGAACCCGACGCCCTCGCGCAGCTGCTCCGGGTCGTCGAGAACGAACTCGAACTCGGCCGCGACGACGTGGCCGTCGTGGGCCCCAAGCTCCGCGGCTGGTACGACCGCAGGCAACTGCTGGAGGTCGGCGTCTCCATCGCCAACTCCGGCCGCCGCTGGACCGGCCTGGACCGCCGCGAACAGGACCAGGGCCAGCACGACCACGTCCGTACCGTGCTGTCCGTCTCCACCGCCGGCATGCTGATCCGCCGCGACGTCTTCGAACAGCTCGGCGGCTTCGACCGCCGGCTGCCGCTGATGCGCGACGACGTCGACCTGTGCTGGCGCGCCCATCTCGCGGGTCACCGCGTCCTGATCGCCCCCGACGCGGTCGTGCGACACGCCGAGGCCGCCTCCCGCGAGCGCCGCACCGTCGACTGCGTGGGCCGCACCGCCGCCTCCCCGCACAAGGTCGACAAGGCCGGCGCCGTCCACACCCTGCTCGCCAACACCCGCACCGCGGCGCTGCCCTGGGTGCTGCTGCGGCTCGTCCTCGGCACCCTGCTGCGGACCGTCGCCTACCTCGTCGGCAAGGTCCCCGGCCAGGCCGTGGACGAGATCCGCGGCCTGCTGGGCACCCTGCTGCGCCCCGAGCGGATCATCGCCGCCCGGCGCCGCCGCGGCACCCCGCAGATCGACAAGGAGGAACTGCGCCGCCTCTTCCCGCCGCCCGGCGCCACCATCCGCGCCACCGTCGAACAGTTCGCGGGCAACTTCACGGGCGGCTCCGACACCGAGACCTCCTCGGCCGGCCGGCACGGCGGCGCCGTGGAGTCCGGGCCCGGCGGCGACGACGCCGACTTCCTGGAGGTCGAGCAGTTCGTCCGGCTCAAGCGGATCGCCCGCAGACCGGGACCGGTCCTCTTCCTCGCGCTGCTGGTCATCTCCCTGGTCGCCTGCCGCGCCCTGCTCGCCGGCGGCGCGCTCGGCGGCGGCGCCCTGCTGCCCGCCCCGGCGGGCGCGGGCGAACTGTGGTCCCGCTTCACCGACGCCTGGCACCCGGTCGGCGCCGGCGGCACCCCCGCCGCACCGCCCTACCTCGCGGTCGTCGCCACCCTGGCCACGCTGCTGTTCGGCTCCACCGGACTCGCCGTCACCGTGCTGCTGGTCTGCTCGGTGCCGCTCGCCGGGTTCACCGCCTACTTCGCCTCCCGGCCCCTGGTCACCTCCCGGCTGCTGCGCGCCTGGGCGGCCATCGCCTACGCCTTCCTGCCCGCCACCACCGGCGCCCTGGCCGGCGGCCGCATCGGTACCGCCGTACTCGCCGTGCTGCTGCCGCTGATCGCCCGCGCGGGCATCGCCGCCGGCGGCCTCACCAGCCGCACCGGCGCCCGCGGCAGCTGGCGGGCCACCTGGGCGTACGCGCTGCTGCTGACCATCACCACCGCCTTCACCCCGATCGTCTGGCCGATCGCGCTGATCCTCGGCCTCGGCGTGCTCGTGCTGCGCCGCGCCGACCTGGTCGCCCACGGCCTGCGCCTGCTCGTCCAGCTCGGCACCCCGCTGCTGGTCCTCGCCCCCTGGTCGCTGACCCTGCTGCCGACCGGCTTCTTCAAGGAAGCGGGCCTGGCGTACGGCGCCTCGGCCGCCTCCGCGCTCGACCTGCTCGGCGCCAGCCCCGGCGGCCCCGGCACCGCGAGCGGCCTGCTGCTCCTCGGTATCGTGCTGGCCGCGCTGGCCGCGCTGCTGCGCTCCGAACGGCAGTTGGGCATCCGCACCGCCTGGACGGTCGCCCTGATCGGCCTCGTCTTCGCGGTCCTCGCCAACCGGTCCGCCTGGGCCGGGCCGGCCACCCTCGTCTACGGCGTCGCCCTGCTGTCCGCCGCCGTCCTCGGCGCCGACGGCGCCCGCGCCCGCGTGGCCGAGCAGAGCTTCGGCTGGCGCCAGCCCGTCGCCGCCCTGATCGCGCTCGCCGCGGCCGTGGGCCCGGTGCTGCTCGCCGCCGCCTGGATGTTCCGCGGTGCCGACGGCCCCGTGCAGCGCCGCGACCCGGCCCAGGTGCCCGCGTTCGTCGCCGAGGACTCCACCACCGGCGACCGGGCCCGCACCCTCGTCCTGGACAGCGACTCCACCGCGCACGTGAGCTACACCCTGGTGCGCGGTGCCGGCGCCCGCATGGGCGACGCCGAACTGGCCGCCGCCGACGGCGAGAACGCGCGCCTGGACAAGGTCGTCGCCAACCTGGTCGCCGGCTCCGGCGCCGACCAGGCCGACGAACTCGGCGGTTTCGCCGTGCGCTACGTCCTCGTCCACAAGGGCGCGCCCCGCGACATCACGCGCGTCCTGGACGCCACCCCCGGCCTGGCCCGGCTCAGCCAGCAGAACGGCAACGCGCTGTGGCGCGTCGACCAGGAGGTCTCCCGCGCGGTCATCCTGCCCGCCGGTCCCTCGGACTCCGTCGACTCCGCCGGCGCCCAGTCGGTCGCCGCCGGACCGGTGGACATCCACACCACCGTCCCGGCCGGCTCCGACGGCCGCGTCCTGCGCCTCGCCGACAGCGCCGCCCCCGGCTGGACCGCCACCCTCGACGGCAAGCCGCTCACCCGCACCACCGTCGACGGCTGGGCCCAGGGCTTCCGACTGCCGTCGACCGGTGGCCGGTTGGACGTCACCTACGAGGCGCCGATCACCCACACCGCCTGGCTGTGGGTCCAGGGCGCGCTCGCCGTCGTCCTGGTCGTCCTCGCCCTGCCGGGCCGCCGCCGCGACGTGGACGACGACCTCCCCGAGGAGGAGCCGCCGCCCGCCCAGGCCGCCACGGGCGAGGGCCGCCGCGCCCGCCGCCTGCGCGCCCAGGCCGAGGAGGAGGCGGCCGCGGAGACGCCCGTGGGGGAGATGCCCGTGGGGGACACGCGGACAGGGGAAGCCCCCGAGATGCCGCCGGCCCCGGCCGAGGCCCCTCCGATCCCGCACCAGCAGCCGTACGACCCCGCCTACGACGAGTCGTACGCGAACCCCGACGAGTCGTACGCCGCCCCCTACGCGAACACCCCGTACCCCGGCTACGGCACCGACGCCTACCAGACGGGCGGCTACGACCAGCAGGCGTACCAGGGCGACCCCTACGGAACGGCCCCCTACGACCCGTACGCCTACAGCGGCACCGCCGAGCAGCAGCCGTACGACCCGGCCGCGTACCAGCAGCAGGTCTACGACCCGGCGTACGACCCCGCCCAGCAGGGCTACGACCCCGCCCAGCAGCCCCACGGCACGGGCAGTGAGCGCCCCGACGGGAGCCAGCAGTGAACCGCACCACCCTGTCCCTGATCGCCGGCACCACCGCGCTGGCCGCCGTCACGGCGGTCGCCGCGCTGGCCACCCCGTCCGCGTCCGGCGCGAGCACGCCCGGCGCCGCCGCCCAGCTGCCCGTGCAGCGCACCGGTCTGCTGTGCCCGGCGCCCAGCGTCTCGGACATCGCGGACACGACGTACACCTCGTTCACGCCCGTCACCCAGGGCGCCGCGAGCAGCGGCAAGGGCCAACTCCAGCCCGCCTCCGTGGAGTCGGCGGACGGCACGGGCGGCACGGGTGACACGCAGCAGGGCAAGGGCAAGGGCAAGGCCAACGCCGGCAAGAAGACGGCCGGTCAGCCGGTGCTCACCCCCAAGGCGCCCGGCACCCCGGTCACCGGCGACACCTCCGGCGCCGACGGGCCCGCGCTGATCGGCACCGCGGACGGGACGTTCGCGCCCGGCTGGACCGTGCAGGAGACCACCTCGATCGCCGCCGGCACCGGCCGCGGCCTCCAGGGGGTCACCTGCACGCCCGCGGACACCGAGTTCTGGTTCCCGGGCGCGAGCACCGCCGACAGCCGCACGGACTACGTCCATCTGACCAACCCGGACGACTCCGCCGCCGTCGTGGACGTCGAGCTGTACGGCAAGAACGGCGCGATCAAGTCGCCGCTGGGGGAGAACCTCACGGTCAAGCCGCACACGAGCGAGCCGATCCTGCTGTCCACGCTCACCGGTGAGCGGCAGGACGACCTGACCGTGCACGTCAGCGTGCGCAGCGGGCGGGTCGGCGCGACCGTGCAGGCGCTGGACGACAAGTCCGGCGGTGACTGGCTGGCCGCGGCCGCCGACCCGGCCGGCAGCCTGGTGCTGCCCGGCATCCCCAAGGACGCCACCGATGTCCGTCTGATCGCCTTCACCCCCGGCGACGCCGACGCCGACCTCAAGATCCGCCTCGCCTCGCCCGACGGCCTGATCACCCCGGCGGGCAACGAGACGCTGCACGTCAAGTCCGGCATGACCACCTCGGCCGACCTCGGCCCGCTCACCCGCGGCGAGGCCGGCTCCCTGGTCCTGACCCCCACCGACCAGTCGGTGCCGGTCGTCGCCGCGCTGCGCGTGGTCCGGGGCAAGGGCGCGGACCAGGAGACCGCGTTCATCCCGGCCACGGCTCCCGTCGGCGCGCGCGCCACCGCGGCGGACAACAGCGCCAAGGGCACGACCCTCGCCCTGACCGCGCCCACGGCCACGGCCAAGGTCAAGGTCACCGCCTCGGCGGGCAGCGAGGGCGGTACGGCGGTCAGCAGGACCTACACGATCAGGTCCGGCACCACCCAGGACGTCGACGCCCCGGTCCCCTCGGGCCTCAAGGGCACGTACGCCCTGACGATCGAGCCCCTCTCCGGCTCCCCGGTCTACGCCTCCCGCACCCTCGTCTCCACCGACCCCGCCGGCTTCACCATCCAGATCCTGCCGAGCGACCGGGGCCTGGTCTCGGTCCCGAGGACGGACGAGGACCTGTCGATCCTCCAGAAGTAGGGGGGATCGACCGAGGCTCCGTCGCGGCCGCCCGCGCGGCACCCCGCGCCCCCGCCGGGGCGCGCCGCGCAGGCGGCGGCGCGCGGTCATGACGGCGGCCGCGCGCGGTCATGACGGCGGGCAGCCGCGGCGCGGGGTGGTCGCAGGCGGCCCGGTCGGCGCCGGTGGGCGCAACCCGCCCCGGCAGCACAGGAGCAGGGCGGCCGGGGCGGCACGGAACAGCCGAGGCCCGCCCGCGCCACCGGCGAGGCGGCCTCCGCCCTATTCCTCCCCGTACCGCGGATCCACCGTCTCCGGCGTCAGCCCCAGCAACTCCGCGACCTGCTCCACGACCACCTCGTGGACCAGCGCCGCCCGCTCGTCCCGCCCCTTCGACCGGATCTCCACCGGCCGCCGGTACACCACCACCCGCGCCCGCCGCCCCTCCCGGGCCGGCACGCTCCCCCCGAGCGGCACCGACTCCTCGCCCCACAGGCCGACCGCGTCCAGCCCCTCGACGCGAGGCACCTCGAACACCAGGAACTCCACATCGGCGAGCTGCGGCCACCGCCGCTCCAGCCGCTCCACGGAGTCCTGCACGAGATCCGCGAACACCTCCGCCCGGCTCGCCGCCAACGGCACCTGCGGCGGCGCGATCGGCCCCCGCATGCCCCGCCCGTGACGATCACGGCGACGGGGCCCGGGGCCTGCGGCTCGGGGCGGTACACGGTTGTCCATCACTGGTGAAGCGTAGTCCTCGACCGCCCCGCCCGCCCGGCCGCACGCGCCCAACCGGCCACCGACGACTTCCTGTCGCAGGATGACCGTTCCAGCCAAGGTCCGGCTCGTTTCGGCAACCTTCCACGAACCCTCCAAGTCCGCAGAACTCAAGGCAATTGACCGTGTTTGTGCCCACTCATGACCGGAAACAGTCCCGTCCAAGTGCCCCCGGAACCCCCTCCGCGCAGGTCAACAGGGCCTGTCCGCAGGGGCATGTGGGGCGTCTCACAGCACGACACGGTGGAGTGACGTGGTGGAGAGTCGTCGCGGCCCGCTCAAGAGTGCGGTACCGTCCAACGTCGTGAGCCCTGTACGTCGCTGTTCGCGCACCGCCTGCGGCCGACCCGCCGTCGCGACGCTGACGTACGTCTACGCCGACTCGACCGCGGTCCTCGGCCCGCTCGCCACCTACGCCGAGCCCCACTGCTACGACCTGTGCGCCGAGCACTCCGAGCGCCTCACCGCACCCCGCGGCTGGGAGGTCGTCCGCCTTCTCGACGCCTCGGCCCCCGCCCGCCCCAGCGGCGACGACCTGGAGGCGCTCGCCAACGCCGTGCGCGAGGCCGCCCGCCCCCAGGAGCGCGCGGCCGAGGCCGGCGGCGGAGCGCGCACCGCGGACCCCATGGAGGTGGCCCGCCGCGGCCATCTGCGGGTCCTGCGCTCCCCGGACAACTGAGGGGCACCCGCAGGGGGATGACGGACGGCCCGTAGGGGTGTCCGGCGCACCGACCGCCCCACACCACTCCTCCCGGTGACGACCGCGCGTCCTCCCGGTGTCCGCACACCTCCCCCTTACCGCGGGCGGGTAGTTTGTGGGGGCCCAGAGAACTTCAGGAGGGTTGGCCGTGACTGCTGATCTGTCGCAGATCGTGAAGGCGTACGACGTACGCGGAGTGGTCCCTGACCAGTGGGACGAAACACTGGCCGGGCTCTTCGGCGCCGCCTTCGCGCAGGTGACGGGTGCGTCGGCGATCGTCGTCGGCCACGACATGCGGCCCTCGTCCCCCGGCCTGTCCCGCGCCTTCGCGCGCGGCGCGGCGGACCGCGGCGTGGACGTGACCGAGATCGGCCTGTGCTCCACGGACCAGCTCTACTACGCCTCGGGCGCGCTGGACCTGCCCGGCGCGATGTTCACCGCCTCGCACAACCCTGCCCAGTACAACGGCATCAAGATGTGCCGGGCCGGCGCCGCCCCGGTCGGCCAGGACACCGGCCTCGCGCAGATCCGCGAACTGGTCGAGAAGTGGCTGGAGTCGGGCGCCCCCGCGCCGGCCGCCGAGCCGGGGACCCTCACCTCCCGCGAGACGCTGGGGGATTACGCGGCGCACCTGCGCTCGCTGGTCGACCTGGCCGCGATCCGCCCGCTGAAGGTCGTGGTCGACGCGGGCAACGGCATGGGCGGTCACACAGTGCCCACGGTCTTCGCCGGCCTGCCCCTGACCCTTGTGCCGATGTACTTCGAACTGGACGGCACCTTCCCGAACCACGAGGCCAACCCGCTCGACCCGGCCAACCTGGTGGACCTCCAGAAGCGGGTCCCGGCGGAGGGCGCCGACCTCGGTATCGCCTTCGACGGCGACGCCGACCGCTGCTTCGTCGTGGACGAGAACGGCGACCCGGTCTCCCCGTCCGCGATCACCGCGCTGGTCGCCGCGCGCGAGCTGGCGCGCAACGGCGGCGAGGGCATGATCATCCACAACCTGATCACCTCCCGTACGGTCCCCGAGGTCGTCCGCGAGAACGGTGGCACCCCGGTCCGCACCCGCGTCGGTCACTCCTTCATCAAGGCCGAGATGGCCCGCACCGGCGCGATCTTCGGCGGCGAGCACTCCGCGCACTACTACTTCAAGGACTTCTGGAACGCCGACACGGGCATGCTGGCCGCCCTGCACGTCCTCGCCGCCCTCGGCGGCCAGCAGGGCCCGCTGTCCGCCCTCGTCGCCCAGTACGACCGCTACGCGGGCTCCGGCGAGATCAACTCCACCGTCGCCGACCAGTCCGCCCGCCTCGCCGCCCTCCGCACCGCCTACGAGGGGCGCCCCGACGTCACCCTGGACGACCTCGACGGCCTCACCGTCTCCACCCCCGACTGGTGGTTCAACGTCCGCCCCTCCAACACGGAACCCCTCCTGCGCCTGAACGCGGAGGCGAAGGACGAGGCCACGATGACAAAGATCCGCGACGAGGCCTTGGCCGTCATCAGGTCCTGAACCGACGAGCCGGAGCCGCTCACCAACCACCCGACGGCGCGCCCCGCACACCGCCCTCCCGGCCCGGCCGCTGCGCGCCCGATCCACGCCCGGTCACTGAGCCGCGCCGCCACCTCGCGCGGCTGCCGGGTGGCTTGGCGGATTTGCCGCTCGCGGCCGTCGAGCGGGTGTGTGTCCGGTCCGCGGTCGGTCGTCGAGCCGTGTTGCTCGTGTTGCTCGTGTTGCCTGGACGCCGCAGCCGCCCCCCCACGATCCGTGCCCCGGCAACCGAGCCACGCCGACCCCGACCCATCCCGGCCCGTCCCGCCCCACCCGCCCAGCAGCGGTACGCTGACCAGCGGTCCGAGAAACCCCGCCCTCGAAGGGACACCCCATGCCGCTCGAAGCCGGTCTCCTGGAGATCCTCGCCTGCCCGGCCTGCCACGCCCCCCTCGAAGAGCAGGACGCCGAGCTGATCTGCACCGGCCAGGACTGCGGTCTCGCCTACCCCGTCCGCGACGGCATCCCGGTCCTCCTCGTGGACGAGGCCCGCCGCCCCGAGTGACGCGGCCCCGCCCGTCGTAACCTCGGAGACCCACGCACCCCGTACCGTCGTAGACGTCGTAGCCACCCCCGGCGACCGGAGGCTGCCGCCATGCTGGACGAATCGCTGCTCGACAGCCCGGAGGGCCTCGCCGAGGCCGACCGCCGGGGCCTGCTGCGCGGTGCCGCCGAGGCCGGCGCCCGCGTCCGTACCGCCGCCCGGCACGCCGCCGAGGCCGGCGTCGGCGACCTCAAACCCGACGGCCGCCCCCGTGCCGTACTGATCGCGGGCCCCGGCGCCGCCGCCACCCACACCGCCGACCTCCTCGGCACCCTGGCGGGCCCCGGCAGCCCCGTGGTCCGGCTCGCCCCCACCGGCGTCGCCCCCGCCGCGGGCGCCCTGCGCTGGGAACTCCCCGGCTGGGCCGGCTCCGTCGACCTCCTCCTGATCACGACCCCGGACGGCACCGAACCCAGCCTCTCCCTCCTTGCCGAGCAGGCCTACCGCCGTGGCGTCGCGGTCGTCGCCGTCGCCCCGGCCGGCACCCCCCTCGCCGAGGCCGCCGGCGGCACGCGCGGCATGTTCGTCCCGATGGCGACGGCACCGTACGACCATGAGGAACCGCTCGCCGCGTCCTCCCCGGGCGTCTTCTGGGCCCTGCTGACCCCGCTGCTCGCCCTCCTGGACCGCATCGGCCTGCTCACCGCCCCGCCCGAGGCCCTGGAGAAGGTCGCCGACCGCCTCGACCAGATCGCCGAACGCTGCGGCCCCGCCATCGCCACCTACAGCAACCCGGCCAAGACCATGGCCGCCGAACTCGCCGACGCGCTCCCCGTGGTGTGGACCGAGGGCGCCTCCGCGGGCCCCGCGGGGCGCCGCTTCGCCGCCGCCCTCGCCGAACTCGCCGGCCGCCCGGCCGTGGTCGCCGAACTCCCCGAGGCGCTCGCCGCGCACGGCGCCCTGCTGGCCGGCCCGCTCGCCGCCAGCGCCGATCCGGACGACTTCTTCCGCGACCGCGTGGAGGAGCCGCCCGCCCTGCACGCACGCGTGGTACTGCTGCGCGACCGCCCGAGCGGCGGCCTCACCGCCGCCCCCGCCGCCCGTGAACTGGCCCTCAGCCACGACACGCCGATCAGCGAACTCGAACCCGAGGAGGGCGGCGAACTGGAGACCCTCGCGGAACTGATCGCCGTCACGGATTTCGCCGCCGTTTACCTGGCGCTCGCTTCCGGGGCCTGACCTGGCTACGGGCCGGTCCGCACCGGCCCCGGCCCGCCCCTTCGCCGCGGCACCGGCTCCGGACCGTCCCTTCGCGGCCCGGCCACCGGCACCGCGCCGTCCGCGAGGCGCCGGCCGAGCAGCGCACGCACGGAAGACAGAGAAGACACATGGACCGCCTCGACAACACCGTCCGCCCCTACGCCTGGGGTTCCCCCACCGCCATCCCGGAGCTGCTCGGCGTCGAGCCGACCGGCGAGCCCCAGGCGGAGATGTGGATGGGCGCCCACCCCGGCGCGCCGTCGCGCACCGCGCGCGGCACGCTCGCCGAGGTGATCGCCGCCGACCCGGAGCGCGAACTGGGCAAGGACACGGTCGCCAGGTTCGGACCCCGCCTGCCCTTCCTGCTGAAGATCCTCGCCGCCGGCGCGCCCCTGTCCCTCCAGGTGCACCCCGACCTGAAGCAGGCCAGGGAGGGCTACGACGACGAGGAGCGCCGCGGCGTCCCGCTCGACGCCCCGCACCGCAACTACAAGGACGCCAACCACAAGCCCGAACTGATCTGCGCGCTCACCGAGTTCGACGGCCTGTGCGGTTTCCGTGAACCGGCCCACGCCGCCGACCTGCTCGCCGGCCTCGGCGTCGACTCCCTCAAGCCGTACGTCGATCTGCTCCACGCCCACCCGGAGGACGCCGCCCTGCGCGAGGTCCTCACCGCGATCCTCACCGCGGACCCCGACGCCATGGCCCGCACGGTCGCCGAGACCGGCGCCGCCTGCGCCCGCCTGGGCGGCGACTACGCCCCGTACGCCGACCTCGCCCACCACTACCCCGGCGACCCCGGTGTCCTCGCGGCCATGCTGCTCAACCACGTCCGACTGCAGCCCGGCGAGGCCCTGTTCCTCGGCGCCGGCGTTCCGCATGCTTATTTCAGCGGCCTGGGCGTCGAGATCATGGCCAACTCCGACAACGTCCTTCGCTGCGGCCTGACCCCCAAACACGTCGACGTCCCCGAACTCCTGCGCGTCGTCCGCTTCGAGGCGGGCGACCCCGGCGTGCTGCGACCCGAGGCCGCGCCGGACGGTGAAGAGGTCTACGAGACGCCGATCGACGAGTTCCGGCTCTCCCGGTACGCCCTGTCCGAGGGCGGTGCCGCCCAGGACCTCACCCGGAACACCCCGCAGATCCTGCTCTGCACGGCCGGTACCGTCCGTGCCGGCGGGCACGAACTGGGCCCGGGACGCTCGGTGTTCGTCCCGGCCGGCGAGAGGGCCGAGGTCTCGGGCGCCGGTACGGTCTTCCGCGCCACCGTGCGCGTTTGACGGATCGTACGACCGGGGCTGTGGATACCTGACGCGCCGGGGCCCGGCCGGGCTGCGACAATGGCCCACCGGCAAAGGCCGGGCAAAGGCGCAAGGACCGAGCAGAGACCGAAGGGACAACGCGGACACATGAGCGCGTCAGGCGGTACCAGGGCGATCGTGGCGGCACTCGGCGCCAACCTCGCGATCGCGGCATCGAAGTTCGTGGCGTTCGCCTTCAGCGGCTCCTCCTCGATGCTCGCCGAGGGCGTCCACTCGGTCGCCGACTCGGGCAACCAGTTCCTGCTGCTCGTCGGCGGCAAGAAGGCCCAGCGCGAGGCGACTCCACAGCACCCCTTCGGCTACGGCCGCGAGCGGTACATCTACGCCTTCCTCGTCTCGATCGTCCTCTTCTCCATCGGCGGCATGTTCGCCATCTACGAGGGCTACGAGAAGATCTCCCACCCGCACGCCCTGGAGAACTGGTACTGGCCGGTGGGCGTCCTCCTCTTCGCGATCATCGCCGAGGGCTTCTCCTTCCGCACCGCCATCAAGGAGTCCATGGAGCTGCGCGGCTCGCTGTCCTGGTCGCAGTTCATCCGCCGCGCCAAGGCCCCCGAGCTGCCCGTCGTCCTGCTGGAGGACTTCGGCGCCCTCATCGGCCTGGTCCTCGCCCTCGGTGGCGTCGGCCTCTCCCTGCTCACCGACGACGGTGTCTGGGACGGCATCGGCACCGTCTGCATCGGTGTCCTCCTCGTGTGCATCGCCCTGGTCCTGGCCGCCGAGACCAAGTCGCTGCTGCTGGGCGAGGCGGCGGGCCTCGACGTGATCAAGAAGATCGAGGAGGCGACCGTCGACGGTGAGTCGGTCACCGACCTCATCCACATGCGCACCCTCCACCTCGGCCCCGAGGAACTGCTGATCGCCGCCAAGATCGCGGTACGGCACGACGACACGGCCGCCGAGGTCGCCGCCGCCATCGACGCCGCCGAGGACCGCATCCGCACCGCCGTCCCGATCGCCCGGGTGATCTACCTCGAACCCGACATCTACAGCGCGGCCGCGGCCGCCAAGGGCCCCGACCCGGCGGCCACCCCCGGCGGCCCGAACCCGCACGCCGGCGGCCACTGACCCGGCACCGCCCACCCGCCCGCGGACCGCGCGGACGCCCTGCGAACGGCTTGAACCATGCGGACGCGGACTGTGGGCGACCGGGCGGTCCGGTGTAGCTTGGGACGGAGCCAGACGTCGCTGCTGATGGCGGTCGGGCGGTCCCCTCACGGACCGGCCGAGGGAGAGAGGGCCTCCGACGGACTGCGCTGCGCGCACGTGAGGCATGCCTGTGTCCTCTTCTCGGGCACCCGTATGCCCGCCGCCGCGCAGACCAGCCGTACCCACCCTCGACCCGATTCCGAGGAGCAGCTCGCAATGACGACTGTCGACAACCGACAGGACTTCAAGGTCGCCGACCTCTCGCTGGCCGAGTTCGGCCGCAAGGAGATCACCCTCGCCGAGCACGAGATGCCCGGCCTGATGGCGATCCGCAA
>NZ_JBSFLI010000063.1:0-24857 GCF_053598955.1 Streptomyces sp. NPDC001056
CGACCGTACCGGTCGGCGTACCGGTGACGGGCGGCGCGGGGGCGACCGTCGCCGTGAGGGTCTTCGCCTCGCCGTGGTGCCCTGCGGATCCGCAGGGCACCAGCCACTTCATCGCTTCGGAACTGCCACTCGGTCGCGGTCCGGCTACCCGGCCAGCTCGTGGACCATCGCCTCGAAGGCTTCGGGTTGTTGTTCCTTCAGAGCCTTCATCATCATGCGGGTGCATGTGGCGAAGACCGCTGGATCCATCTTCAGTTTCAGGAGCATGGCGACGTGACCAGGGTCGTCGTAGGGCAGCGGGCGGCCCTGCATGCTGGCCGACTCTGAGGCTGAGTCGGCGGGGGAGTCTCCGCTGTCAGAGGACGTTGGTGGCCGCATGGCCTGCGCCGGAGGCTCATCCCCGCCCTCTCTCTCTGGGCCGCCTTCCGCGCGTTCGTTGTCCGCGGACAACGAATCGTTCTGGTCGGCTTGATCCCTGCTCGATCCCTCATCCGGAGCTTCTTCCGGCTCTGCGCTACTGGGGCGGGCCTGCGGGGGCACCTTGGGTTTGTTGTCCGCGGACAACGAAGTGCTCGAAGGGTCCGCGGCCGTCGTGGTCTTCAGTTTGTTGTCCGCGGACAACAAACCTTGGCGGACCGCTGCGACTGCCTCTTTCTCTTCGGCCTTGGCCTGAGTAGCGGCCTCCTTGGTCTTCCGGAGGTGGTCCAGGAGGGCGGCCGCATCGAGCTCTGGATTGTCCTTCAGGTGGCGGGCGAGCGCCCGGCCGTCGCGTTCGGACATCGTGCCGCAGCTGAGCATCGTCTGGATCTCGATCGGGAGGGTCAGCAGGACCAGCTGATTGGTCACCCACGACCGGTCCTTGCCCAGTTGCTCAGCGGCCCGGGCTCGGGCACCCCGTGCAGACTGCTCCTCGCAGACGCTTACCAGTTGCTCGACGCCGCGGGCGCGCTCGATGACGTCGAAGTCTTCCCGGTTTAGGTTCTCTTCCAGGAGGTGCTTTATGAACTGCTCGCGGGACGAGGCGAGGTCGTCCCGGACCACGAAGTCCAGGGCCTCAAGCCCGACGTGCACACCGCTGCGGTAGCGGCGTTCACCGTTGACGAGGATGTGCAGGGCAGCGCCGATGCGTTCCTCGTGGTCCGGCCACAGCTTCAGGTAGGCGCCGCGGGTGACTGCGACGCAGGCGGCCAGCTGTGCCTGGCGGAGTTCTTCGCCGAACCGGGTCTTTTCCTCGTCGGTGCCGAAGTTCCGGCGCGGGTTGAGAGGGGTGGGGGAGACCTCATCGAGGCGGAGTCGTACCAGCTCGTAGCTGGGGATCTCGCCTTCCGTGATGGCTTTCGCCCTGCCGCGGGCGCTGCGTTCCCGGCGAGTGTGGCCGAACGACGATCCGGTCCCGAGCTTGTCTGCGATGCTGCTCATGCGCTGATCCTCCGGGCCACGGTCCGCATCGTCTCCGACTGCTCACCGTAGGGGGCGTGTACCAGGAGGGGCTGCTTCACGCGGACGGCTTCGCGCTGGTCCTTCAGCTCTGGGACGACGGCGATGACCGGTGGTTCACCGACCTTGCGCCATTCGGCGAGGGAGGACGTAGCGACGTACCCCTTGCGTGCGTCGTACAGATTGACCACGAAGCCGAGTTGAGCGATGTCGATGTCTAGGTCGTCGACGAGGTCCTGGATCTGCTCGTCGAGCATGTCGTACGCGTCGGCGGAGGAGTCCTCGGCCTGGACGACGATCACGATGCCGGAGGTGTTCTCGTCCTCGCCCTCGCGGGTGCGGCAGTAGTAGACGGCGGTGTCCATCGAGTAGCCCAGGCTGGGCGGGCAGTCGACGACGATGAAGTCGAATTCCTGCTCCAGGTCTTCGAGTGCCTTCTCGAGGGCGGTTTCCTTGACTCGCACGAATCGGCTGGTGGCCAGCTTGGCGTCGAGCAGGAACGCGTCCTTGCAGGAGGGCAGCAGCCAGAGGTGGTCCTCGAAGTCGCCACCCTGTATCGGGACGAGCAGATCACGGAGTTCGCCCTTGGCTTCACCGAGCATGTGCTTGGCCAGGCTCGGACTGTCGATGTCCAGCATCTTGTGACCGAGCTGCACGGTGAGGTGACCCTGCGGGTCGAAGTCGATGAGCAGTGTGCGGTGGCCCGATTCGGCGAGGGCCTGAGCGGTGCCGGCCGCGACCGACGTCTTGCCCACGCCACCCTTCTGGTTGCCGAAGATGATCCGACGGGCCCCGGTGACCCGAGCCTGCTTCGGGCGGGGGGAGGGGTTGCTGTCGAGCCAGAGCCGGATCGCCTGGGCCACGCCCTGGTTGTAGGAGATGCCTCGGCGCTTGGACAACTGCTTGAGCTTGTCGTACAGCCCGCCCGGGAGGTACGTCGAGAAGGAAGAGCCTCCACGAGTGTCAACTTCCGGGCGAGGCTTGGCCTTGAGCCAAGCCTCAACGCCCTCCGTCACGGCAACCTGGATATCTCTGTCCAGCTCCGCCGCCCGAACCTTGAGTTCCTTACGCAGGCTCGCAGGCAGCTTGGCTACTACCTTTTCCCGATCACTGGGGTCGTATGGCGCGGTCATGGCGCTACCTTACTAGCCTCACGTCGACTCGGACCGCGCAAAACGCCCGCAAGCGCCGGTTGTTGTCCGCGGACAACAATCACTTCCGCATGTAGCGGTGGCGATGCACAAGGGCCGACATGTGTGACGGGCCGCCGCCTCCACACCGGAGGCACAATGCTGTTTTGAGGCCAGCCAACCGCCCTCCCCGGCACGCTGGTCCGCGCAAAGCTGCGCAGCGTCCGCTACCCCGCCGGAGACAGCCCGCCCACGGCCGAAATCCAATGCTCCGCACCGCACCGGTGCGCCCGCCGTCGGCCGATCCCTTGTCCGGGTGCGGCCGGGCGCGCGTGACCCCCTTGTCCAGCTCCGCTACACCCCCTTGTCCAGGTCTGCTACCGCGACGTTTTCCCTTGACCTCGCCGGTTTCGGCTCGCGATCAGGTCGCGGTCAAGGGGGTGTGTGATACAGGGGCCCGCCCGGCCGTGGCGCGCCCCGGCGCGGTGTGGTGCGGCGACGCTGGGGGACAGCGCTGCTGGCGCCAGGCGGTGTGGTGCGATGGTGCGATGGAGCGCGCCACGGTGGTGCGGTGGTGCGCCTGGGACGCGCGCCGCGCCGCACCACCGCCGTCTCGGAGGTGTGGCTACGCGGTGGTCGGGCGCTCCGGGTGCGCCTCCATCGCCTGCTTCATCCCCGCGGTCTCCAGCTGGCGCAGGACGCCAGCGACGTCGCCGTGGTCGTCGGTGAGGACGTTCTCGGTGAAGCAGATGATGGTCCGGGCGACGCCCGGCGCATTGGCCAGGCACACGCCGTGGCACAGGAGCTCCAGCAGCAGTCGTCCGAGCGCGGCGGCCAAGAAGGAGTGCGCGCACGGCTCCCCGTCGCAGTCGTCCACGGCGGTGACCGGGATGAAGACGCGCGCGGCGACGTCCAGGAGCAGCCGGTGCAGATCCGAGCCTGTGTCGTCGGCGGCCGCACCGGCGGTGTCGATGTCGCCGGCCTGCATCGCCCGGATGTAGGCGAAGGCGTCGACGACGTCGTCCAGTTCCATCGGGGCGAGCGCCGTGGTGACGGTGTTCTCGGGCATGACAGCTCCTCATTTGCGGGCCGCCCCGCTGATCGCGGCGGCCTCAACAGGAGCCTCGGGCCGCTGCCCTGTGGACAGAGTCCGGCCGCTGGGGAGATCTCTCCCCCCTCCGGTTTGCTCACGATGCGGTCACGGCGGAGGGGTTTTCCCGGACCGGCGTCACACGGAGGCCAAATCTCACACCTGTACGGGGTGAATGGCGGGACAGGCCCGCCCCACCTTTCAGGAGCACTCTGTGGCGAGCACCGCAGACGAACCCGAACAGGCCCCGGACACCCCCTCCGTGGACCCCTCCATCACCCCCTCCGCGCCCCGTCGCCAGCGACCGGGAGTTTCCGCAGGCCAGGCCCAGCGGACAGGGGGCCGTCGCAGGTCCGACAACCCTCATGTCCCAAGGCGTCCTCAGCACAGGAGGACTTCGACCGAGCCTCGACGCCGGGAGCTCCTGCAAGCACTGGGGATCTTCCAGAGGGCTACGCCCGATCAGTTGTGGAAGCTGACCCGTCCGGACAACCGGCACGACAAGCTCACGCGGGACACCCTCCTGGATCTGGAGGACCACCAGCTGGTGAGGATCGAGTCGGTGCAGGAGGACCAGCGGCAGGTATGGGTGCTCACCCGGCGCGGACACAGCGAGGCGAAGCAGCTGCTGGAGCCGAAGGGCATACGAGTCTCGGTGCTGCGCAAGCAGGAGTACGACCCGGACACCGGGGAAGTGCTCGGCACCGGCTACGACGACCACGCCGCGGCGGTCACCTCGACGGCCGCCGAACTCCACCGCGCAGGCATCGGCCACCGGCTCGGCTTCCAGACCGAGATCGGGCACCGGCTCGGCAACAACTACGTGCAGCGGGCCGACCTGGTGGTGCGGGCGCCGGAGGCCGGGGTGCCGGTGCTGCTGCTGGAGATCGACCGCCGCACCGAGGACGCGCACGACCTGGTCGCCAAGCTGCGCCGGTACTGGGAGTGGGGCCAGCTGCTGCCACGGGACGCGGACAAGCGCACCGTGAACCTGGCCCGCTCGCGGCCGGACGCGATCGAGCACGTCGACCACGAGAAGCGGCTGTGGCGGCGGGTCTACCCGCCGACCGGCCGGGAGGGCCTGGTGCCGGTGGCGTTCGTGTTCGCGGACACCACCGAGGCGAAGGTCGCCAACGCGGTCGCCGTGCTGGAGGAGGCCGGCCGCCGCTACTGGGCGCCGCGCCGGTACCGGACCCTCCACCGGCGGATCACGGCGAAGGACTACGGCCAGGCGGTGCCCGTCGTCGTCACCACCCTGGAGCGGCTCCAGGAGCACGGCGCGGATGCAGCCGTGTGGCGGCGGCTGGGACGCAAGGGCGAGCAGACGCTGACGGCCGCGCTGGACAACCCCGACGGCGACGCCCTCTTCCGCGACCAGGAGGCCCGCGCCGACGCGGAGGAGGAACAGCGCCGTGCCGCTGAGCGGGAGGCCCAGCGCCCCGTGTGCAAGCGGTGCGGGCAGAAGTTCACCGACCAGCGCTGGGAGGAGACCACCGCGCACCGGACGGCCTGGAACGCCGGGGACGTGTCCGTGTGCGGCCCGTGCCACGCCGACGATGTCGCCCGCAAGGAAGCCGCCGAAGTCGCCCGCCTCCAGGCCGCCGCACCGCCGGAGCCGGAGGACGACCCCGAGCCGGACCGTGGCCGCGGCTGGTTCCGCCGGCGGGCCTGACCGCGTGCCCGCTGTGCGGTCGGCAGCCGCCAGGCCGCACAGCGGGACCGACTCCGAAGTCACCGCATCACCGGGCGGGACGGACGGGCTCAGACGACGGTGACAGCCCACCGGACGCCCTAAACAGGCCGCATGAGACGCAGCCGAGAAGAGACCGCACCGCAGGATCTGCCGGGCGACCTGTGGCACGCCCTGGCCCAGCTCCAGCACACCCATCCCGACCCTGTGGGCCGTGTCGGGCCGCTCGCCCGTCCGGCCGGGCTGCTGTCCTTCACCGCGGCCGCGGACACCGTCCTCGCGGCCCGGGTTCAGCTGTCCGGCGCGGAGACGATGCGCGAGGTGAACGAGACGCTCCGTGCGATGACCGGTGACCTGCCCCACGCTCACTTCACCGGACCCGGCGTTGCACTGGAGCTCACCCTCAGCAGACGCCAGGAGCTCCCGGTCCACGCGGCACACGTCGCCGGACTCACCCGGCTCTTCCGCCACGCCTCCGGCACCATCGGCGCCCGGAGCACCCCGGGTGGCGGCCGCTGTTTCCACTGCGACGGGACCGGACGCGCTCGCCCGCTGTGGGGGCCAGCGGACGCGTGAGCAGAAGCTCCGGCGGCTGGTCCTCGCCGCCGTCGACCGTACGTCGACCGTGACGTCCTCGCCCGGCAGATCGCCCGCGAGGCAGAGCAACGCCGCGCCCTGGCCGCCTTTCTGGACGGCTGGGACGCGGCGGGGCGGAGGAGCACCCTCGTGGTGCTGTTCCGGCGCGGGGGCGCTCAGGCGGGTGCCGGTGCCGGGCGCAGCGATGCCAGCGGAGAGCGCCGGCCTTTCTCCACCGCGCGCAGCTGCTCCCAGTCGACCTCGGGGTGGGCGGGGACGACCGCGTCGACGGACGCCGTGGTGTAGAGCGCGACGTCGACGGCCCCGGCCCGGCTCGTGCCGAAGCGGACCTCGATCGACTGCGGGGAGCGGACCCAGCCGAGCCGGACCATGTGGTCGAAGTCCACGCGGCGCACCCGGAGCCTGGCGGCGGCTTGCTCGGGCCCGAGCGGGGTGTCGGCGGCGACCAGGTCCGCCAGGTCCTCGCGGCGGCAGACCTCCGCGACCTGGCCGGGGTGGTGCAGCGTCCCGTCCGGGTTCGCGCTCAGGTCGACCAGGAGGCCGCGGTCGACGAACCGGCGCACCACGAACGCCGTGACGTTTGCCCGCTCGCCGAACGTGGTCGGATTCGGGGTGCCGAGTGCGTCGGCGATCCGGTCGGCCGCCGCGCCGCCGCCGATCGGCGGGGCGGGCATGGCGGCCCGGATGGCGTCGGCGTCCAGTGCCTCCACGGCGGCCCGGGACCACCGGGACGACGACACGTCGGGGGCGGGGACGAGGCCGGTGTGGCGGGCCCACCGGAAGGCGGCTGCGGGCACCTTCAGGCGCTTGGCGGCCTGGCCTGCGTCGTACTCGGTTCGTCGCATGAGATCACCTCTCGCTCGTTCGCCGGAAGCGGCGGACAGAACATGACAGAACACTAGAAAAGCTGTCAATACCCCCTGGAAATAGGCAAGTTGGACTCGCACCCTAGGGTCGCGCCCACGTACGCGAAGGAAGATCACCCGCCTGGACGGCGTTCCCCTGGCCTTCCGTCCTCGCGTGGGCCGGCCAGGAGGCGCTCGCGAGACGCGACTACGAGCAGATCGCCCTCCAGTCGGAGGGCCGCCTGTCCGTACCGCTGGAGGGCGCCGTGCGGTGTGCCCAGAACCGCGCCCGCCTCGTCCGCGCCCTCTACGAACGTCTGGACCAGCTCGAGGCCGCACTCGCCCTGGAGTGGGCTGCCCCGGGCGGCGGCTGGCCCGTTGGCTGGACGGTGGCGGGTCGACTGGAACATGAATTCGAACAAGTGATTGAATCAGGTCATGCGGCCGATTCCTGATGACCTCACCCGGGCCCACGAGGAGTGGCACTCCATCTACCGCCAGCTCGCCGTCTGCCCGCGCCCTGAGCTGCGCCGGCGCCTGATCCGGCTGTCGGTGCAGGTGGTGTTCCACCCGTACTGGCGTGGTCGGCCCTCGGAGGCCTGGGCGGCGCTGCACGGTGCCTGTCATGTCCGACCTGCCGCCTGATCCGCCCCGTCTGCGGGCGATCCTCGAGCACCTGGAGCGGCAGGTCGCCGAGACCGAGAGCATCGGCATTTACCTGCGGCTCCAGCGCGACGAGGTGCGCAAGGCCCTCGCCCGCGCCACCTCGGCCCCCACCCGGGCCCGCACACCACGACGCCCTGAACCCCAGCGGCGCACGCCGTCGGCCGAGTACCTGATGGAGTCGAAGCTCGGCCCGAATGATCCCCTGCCGGTCGTCGTGCACGTCGGTGCCTGCACGATCCGGCAGGGGCGCCGGACCCCGTCCGCGATCAGCGCGCAGCAGGCCCGCATGGTGCTCACCGACACGGTGATCGGGGCGGAGCCGTGCCCGATCTGCAGACCGGAGAACACGCTGGGAATCGACCTTGCGTGAGGGGTGCGCCTCTGCCGGGCCTGCGGGACGGCTGATGTGCCTGACGCCGGGCGCGCTCACCCTGTTGGGCGCCGACCGGGCCACCGCGCCGGTCTCAGTGCGGCGGCGCTGTCAGGCGGGGGACGTCGGCGGGGGAGAGGTCGGGCCGGGCGCGGTGCCAGCGGGCGGGGTGACGCCACCGGCCGGAGGCGTCGCGGGCGACGTCGACGCCGACCTCCACCACCAGCCCGGGTTCCACCAGCGTGACGTCCAGCTGTTCCCGGCTGCCCCATCCGGCGGTGAACGTCCAGCCCGTCCACGGATGCCCACCCCGCCCTGGCGCGAGCAGGCCGGCGACCGCGGCAGCTGCCGCCCGGGTCAGGGTGGTCGTGCGGCCGACGTACTGAAGACGGCCTTCGCCGTCGTACCTGCCGAGCAACACGGTCCGCGGGGACCTCAAGGTGCCGGTGACCGCGCCGACGATCGCCTCGCTCGTCTCACGGACCTTGTACTTCTTCCAGCCCCTCACCGACGGCTGGTAGGCACCGGTGACCCGCTTGAAGACCACACCCTCCATACCGACCGATGCCCACGTCAGCCACTCGCGCACGACTTCTGGATCGGTTGTCGACGGGCACAGCGCCCACGGCGCAACGAGCCGGCGGGCGGCGAACAACGACTCCAGCGCGGCTCTGCGCTTGTCGTACGGCCACCTGATCGTTTCCGTCCCGGACAACCTCAGCAGATCGAACGCCACGAAGTGGGCCGGCCACTCCTGCGCCGCCCGCACTGCCCCGGCACCGCGCCGGGCCAGCCGGTTCTGCAGCCGCTCGAACGCGAGGCGTCCCGCGGCGTCCCAGACGACCAGCTCGCCGTCCAGGGCCGTCGCGTCCGGAAGCTGAACGGCCCCGGCCACGATCTCCGGAAACGACGCCGCCATCTCGGTGCCGCGCCTGGAGCGCAGCACGACCCGGCCCGCATCGACGGAGAACAGGGCCCGGAACCCGTCCCACTTCGGTTCCGCCGCCCATCCCGGTCGCAGATCCGGGCTGGGCACGGGAGCGCTGAGCATCGGCTCGGGCAGCGGCCACGTCACCGCCCATGCCTTCCACACGGGACCGGGCCCAAAGCGGGTGACCCGGCCTGTCAGCCGTGCGCCCGCGGCGCCCGGGCCGCGGTGGCCCGGCAGGGGCTAGGCGGTTCAGGGTGCCTGAGTGTCGAGCGATTGGCGCAGGTCGACGTAGCAGCGCAGCCGCACGCCGGGGCGCCCCGGTTCCCGGGTGGTGCGATCCGCGACCGCGGTCGCCCACCGCGCTGCCACGGCCTCCTGGAACGCCAGGGCCGTCTCGTCGTCGCCGGCCGCCACGTCCACGACGATCAGCCCCGGCTGGGACACGTGCACTTCACTGAATGGCTCCACGCACGGCCAGACGATGGGGCCACCGGGCTGGTTCTGAGCTGGGGGCGCCAATCACCCGTGGGAGGAGCGGAGTCGTGGGCGTTGACGGCCGTGGGGGCAGCTTCCTGGGTGGGAGGCGGTGCGCCCGGAAGGGAACGACGAGGAACCGGGCCGGCCCTCGACCTCATCTTGGATCCACTCCTCGGGCGGGCGCGGACGGCAGTCAGTCGCCCGCCGGGTGGCGCGCGGCCTTCTTCACGCCGGCTTCAGTGTCATACCGTGACTCGCCCTGCTCCTTCGCGTACTCGGTGACCGCGGCCTGGGCATCGCGGGCGAGGTCGCGCCAGCCCCGCCACGCGGTCTCGTACACCTCGGTCTGCTGCTCGCTCCAGGGGTGCGTGCTGGGTGGCCCGAACGTGTCTCGCAGCTTCTCGACCTGCGCCTGCGCCGTGTCTGCCGCCTGCTGCATCTCCACGAGTTCTTCGAAAGTGTGTGCCACGCGCGGATCCTAAGGGGGCAAGGCGGCGACTCGACTGTCGGGCTTGCCGCCCGATCGGGTGGAGCCGCCGTCGTTCCCGGGCGAGCCGCCGGCCGGAGCCACTACGAAGATCACAGCCCTGCCGTGATCTTCGAGAGGACCTTCCCGTGCGCTTCGCCCGAACCGCTGCGGCCGCCGCCGCTCTCACCGTGCTCCTCGTCCCGGCCGCCGCCCACACGGCCGCGGCCGCCCCGCACTCCCGCACACCCGGGCAGACGGTGACCGAGCCGGTCCGCGACGCCCTCGCCGAGCTGCCGGTCCGCCAGGAGGACCGCACCGGCTACGAGCGCAGCAAGTTCAAGCACTGGATCGACGCCGACCGCGACGGTTGCAACACCCGCGCCGAGGTCCTCAAGGCCGAGGCCGTCGTCGCCCCGGTGCAAGGCGCGAGGTGCACGCTGACGGAGGGGGAGTGGTACTCGCCCTACGACGACCGCTACATCACCGGCCCGCGGGGCCTGGACATCGACCACCTGGTCCCGCTGGCCGAGGCGTGGGACTCGGGCGCCTACGCCTGGACCGCGGCGGTGCGGGAGGCCTACGCCAACGACCTCGGGGACGACCGGGCGTTGATCGCGGTGTCGGCTGCCTCCAACCGGTCGAAGGCGGACCAGGATCCCACCACGTGGCTGCCCCCGGCTGCCGGCTACCGGTGCACGTACGTGACCGACTGGGTGGCGGACAAGACCCGCTGGGGCCTGACCGTCGACGAAGGCGAGTACGAGGCACTGGCCGACCAGCTCAGCCAGTGCCCCAACACTCCCATCACCGTGACCCTGGCCCGGTAGCACCGAGCCGGGCATCCGCGGCTCCGGAGCGGCCGGAGGGGCGCACGACCGACCCGGCGACGTGGACGCAGGGCCCGGAGAGCCCGGACCGGCCAGTTGCCTTCACCCGGGTGGTCGGCGCCCCACGCCGCGCCGACGAGGCCCTGCCCTTCCGGGTGCCGCCCGGCGGCGGCCCTGCCCGGCCCGCACCGCCTGGAGCACGAGCCGCAGCGCCGGCAACCGGGTACCGGCCTCGCGCCGGCAGTACGCCAGTGCCGGCCGGGCACCGCACTGCGGTACGCACCGAGCAGGAGGTGTGCTGCTCGCCGGCCGGCCCGTGCCGCCTTGCCTCCTGAAAATATCCAAAACGGGATGCAATCAGGGCATCGGGCGTGCTTGTATACCGCCAACGCGATGGGGGCGTGCCGGAGTTGACTACCGGACTGACCCCTGTCGGTCGTGGTCAACACAGGGGGTACAACTTGAAATTGAGCGCCTTACTCACAACGGGGGCTGTGGCGCTGGGGCTGCTGGGAACAGCTGCCGCACCGTCAGCTGTGGCCGATCAGTCCGATGCCGGACAGCTGCGCGTCACCATCAGCTCGGCGCCCCGGGCCCAGGCGAACGGCTTCGCCGCCAGCCCGGCATCGAACGCCACCTGCACCATCAACAAGATCACGGTGAACCGGTACAGCGAGTGCGAGTGGGTGTCGATCCACGTCGACGTCATCAAGATCATCAACGGCAAGCCTGAACTCGAGGGCACCGTCGACTTCGACGTCAAGCACCAGATGACCCTGAAGGCGAACTCCGCGAACTGGTCGGAGAAGTTCCACGTCTCCAAGGCGCGGACCACCCGCGCGGGCAGCGGTGTCGCCGTCAACATCACCGCCGCTTCCGCAGGCGGCACCAAGGCCACCGTCCACTTCCCGCAGGGCCACATCCTCAGCAGCAGCGCGGCCGACGGCACCGTCGGCTACACGACCAGCATCGCGCCGAAGAAGATCAACCCCAAGGCGAAAACCACATACGCCTACACCTTCACCAAGCCCGGCTACAGCCCGGGCAGCGTCACCTACAACTCGGCCGTCTACCGCTGCGACAACTACTACGGCAGCACGAAGGCCAGCCGCGCCGGCTGCGCCGTCCCGGACGTCCCCACCGGCGTGAGCATGGTGGGCCTGGCCCGCATCGACGAGGGCATCCGCAAACTCCGCGCCAGCGGCGGCCACTACGGCGACCCCAACGGCGGCAAGCCGCTGCACTGGATGATCAACAAGAAACAGGAGGACGCGAACCGGAAGGCGGTGTGCCCGAGCAGCGCACCTGCGGACATGAAGCGCGCCGGCCGCACCTCCTGCGACGAGTACCCCTTCGCCTCCTCCCATGAAGGCGGCACCCATCTTCCCGCCAAGCAGCGGGAGATCACCTGGGTGAAGGTCCAGGAGAACAAGTCCCAGGGCGGCCGCATCACCGCCTGGCGCGGCCAGATGCACGTCATGGACGGCGATCCCTTCTACGTGATCGCCTAAGCGCGCCTAAACTCACGCCCGCCCAGGTGCCCCGCTCCCGACATCCCCGGGAGCGGGGCACCCTCTCCGTTGAAGGAGGATCCCCATGCTGATCCGCGAAGCGACCTTCACCGTCGACCTCGGCGAACACGGCTACCTCATCGGCTTCGACGACGACTACGACTTCCCCTCCGAGATGCCGTTCGGCTGGCGCTGCGGCCCGGCCACCGACGCCACCGCCGTCGTCATGCCCACCACCGACACCGGCCCCCTGCAGATGACCATCCAGATGCACGACAGCCCCCCCGATACCGAACCCGGGGACGGCTGGGAACCGGCGGAGGAGATGAGCCTGCTCGCCGACACGCCCACGCTCTGTCTCGCCACCATCGGCCAGGGCGACTTCTGGGACGCCTGGCCCGAAGAACAACCGCCCCTTGAGGCACCGGCCGCTGCCGACAGCGGCGGCTGGGTCCGCATGCGCCTCTACTGTCACGCCGACGACCCCCAGCCGGGCACCGGCGACCACGGGGAAAGGCATCTGGTCCAGCTCTGGCCCGCCCCCCAGACACCTCCCGTGCATCCGGACATCAGCGAAGCGGACCGGCAGGCCCGAGCCGAGTACACCGCGGACATGGCCAAGCCCGTGGAGGACTACACCGCCGCATACCCCTACACCTACGGCGACGAGGCCGGCTGACGTCCGCAACCCGATCACGGGCCATGCACGCGAAATCAGAGCGAAGGGGCCTGATGGTGCAGCAGCCCCCGTACCATGACCGCGTGACTGCCCGCCGCACACTTGGCGCCGGCCCCCAGGCCCCGCACAGCATCCGCGCCGCCCAGGCCGACCTGCTCGATGCCCTCCCCAGAGTCCGTCTGCCAGACGTGGAGGAGATGCGGACCCGTGGCGTCCTCGGCGCCCACGCGGCGGCGCCCCCGGCCCCGCGGCGGACCCTCGGCTCCGGCGCACGTGCTGACGAAGTCCCCAGCCCCGCCGACTGATGCTGGGGTTCCTGGTGCCTGCCAGGCGGGCGCTTATTGTCATGCCGTGCTGCTGGCCTGCATCCGGTGCTCGGCCGGTGCCAAGAAGCTCTACGAGGTCGAGGTGCCGCTGACGATCCTCCTGCCCAACTCGGCGCCCTCCGTGGACTACCGGAAGGTGATGACGCACCTCGGCTTCATCGACCTGGCGGCCTGAGCGGTTTCCACTGGAAACGGCGGCGGCCCCCACCCTTAGAGGGTGGGGGCCGCCGCCGTTCTGCGGTCGTACGGAGGCCGGCGCGCCCGGCCGGGGCTCACCCCTGGAACTCGCGGCTCGTCACGCCGTAGAAGGAGGGCTTCGCGGGCCGGACCTCGGACCGCTCCAGCGTGTCGGCGAGCGGGACGAAGGCCTCGCTGCGCCGGACGACGCTGAGGAACTTGCCCAGCGCGTCCTTGTCCTCCCAGAGCGCCGACGCGGTGCTGATGATCAACGACTTCAGGTGATCCGACTCGGTCACGGTCTCGCTCGCTGCCACGCTGTGTCCCCTCCTGGTCATCGGGACGATCAGCCAACCAACCGGCGCCCCTGCCCCGCAAGACGGCCTTCGGCCAGGGGACGGTCCAGGATGCTGTGGGTCCCGATCCGGTGCCACACGATGTGCCGGGCCCCGGCGATCCGCTCCCGGCCGTACGACCACGTCGCGCGGCCGTCCGGCGCCCAGGTGAGTTCATAGACGCCCGGCGCGCAGCGCACCCCCTTGATCCGTAACCCGGGGCGGAACTGGCGGCCGGGACGCAGGTCCGGCACGAAGGCGTCCAGCACGACACGGCGGAAGCGCCGACGCTGGGCGGGGGGGGTGTGAGGTGCTGGAGGTCGGCGGTGAAGCGGGGGAGGGTCTCGAAGGTGGGCACGGTGGACTCCTCCGGGCAGCACGACGAAGCCCCCGGCGGGCGCCGGGGGCTGCTGTAGGCGGTGCTTCCTTGGCGGTGCTCGTTCCTTGGCGCGTGGTGATGCTCAGTGGTGCTGGATGGTGTCGGCCGGGTCGGGATGTGCGGGCTGCCGGAGAGCGATGACATTCGCGTCCGGCCCGGGGCCGCTTCCCGCCGGGCGGGCACCTGAGAAGAAAGTTCGGCTGCTGCTCCCGCCTGGCGGGACGTGGTGCTGATCGGCCTTTTCTTGCAGGTCAGAGCCGTGTGGCGTGGTCTGCATGACAGTGGATATCAGGGTGATCCGGGCCGGTCAGATGTACCGCTACTACCTGCGCGAGACCGTTGTCGGCGACGGCCGCCGCCCGGCGCGCACGCCGCTGCGCGCCGCCCAGGAGCAAGCCGGGGTTCCGGCTGGGCGATGGATGGGCCGGGGACTTGCCGCGCTCGGACTCGCGCCGGGTGAGGAGGTCACCGAGGCGCAGCTGCGGAACCTGTTCGGCGAGCGAGGCCGGCACCCGGACGCGGACCGGATCGAGGCCGAGCGGCTCGCCGCGGGCGACTCCCCGAAGAAGGCGTTCAAGGCCGGTGCCCTCGGACGCTGGGTGACGGTCACGGGCGTGGACTTCGTGTTCCGGCCGCAGCCGACGATCTACCTCCTGTGGGCGCTGGGGGATGAGGAGACCCGTATGGTGATCGAGGCCGCGCACGAGCGGGCGATCGAGCGGGTGCTGGAGTGGATCGAGGACGAGGTCGCGGTGATCCGGTACGGCAAGGACGGCATCTACCGGGTGCGGCCGCCCGGCGGTCTGGTCGCCGCCCGCTTCCGCCACTACGAGGCGCGCTCCGGGCGCCCCTTGCTCCATGACCACGTGCTGCTGTCGGTGAAGGGGCAGCGCCTGGACGGGAAGTGGGGATCGATCCACACCACGGCCCTGCACGAGAACACAGTGGCGGCCTCCGCGCTCTACAACGAGCTGGTGGCCGCGGAGGTCTGCGAGGCGCTGGAGCTGGCGACCGAGCCGCGCACCGTCACGCCGGGGCGTCGGCCTGTGATGGAGATTGCCGGGGTGCCGCACGAGCTGATCCGCTGGACTGCCCGGCGCAGCGACCAGATCGCCGCCTGCCTGACCGAGCTGGAGCACGAGTACGTCACCGCCGTCGACGACGACGGCGAGCCGCGGTTCCTGCCGGTGGTCTCCGAGCGGGCCCGCGCCAAGCTGAACGCCGTGGCCGCTCGCAAGACCCGCCCGCCCAAGCAGAAGACCCTGCCGCTCGCGCAACTGCGCGCGTGGTGGAAGACGAGCGCGATCCTCACCTCCGGTGTCGCCGCCGACGTCATCACCTCCCTCCTCGAGCACGCCCGCGCCGCAGCGAGGGCGATCCGGGCCCGGGTCGCCGCCGTGGTCGACATAGCGCTGGCGGCCGTCGACGTCGCCGCGACCGTGTTCGTGATGAACGAGGGCGGGCGCTTCCACCGCCGGCACCTGCTCGCCGAAGCCCGACGCCACCTCGCCCTCGTCCTGCGCGGCCGCCGCCGCGACCCCGGCCTGGACGACCAGGTCGTGGCCGCCGCCATCTCCACCCACTGCCTGGACATCAGCGAGCCGAAGACCGTACGCGGCCTGGAGGCCGGCTACCGCCTCTACACCGCCCGGTGGTCCCTGTCCGACCTCCCCGCCCGCCGCCGACCCCCAGCTCCCGCGCCCGGCCCGGACCGGCAGCCCCCGGCCGATCCCGGCGAGCCGGCCGAACCCCGGCCGCCGGGTCAGGATGCGGGGGAGTGGGAGATATCCCGCATCCCGCTCCAGTACGAACGCGCCGTCCTCGCCGGGGCGGTGGTCCGCGAGAAGCTGCTCGCCACCACCACCGTCACCGCTGTGCGGGGTCGGGCGTACGACGTCGTCGCCCACCAGCAGGCGGCGATGCCCGAGCAGCTGCTTGCGCCCGAGCCGGCCGACCCCGAGCACTACGACCAGGAGCCGAAGGCCGGCCGCGGGGAAGCGATCGACATGACGGCGCTGCGCGCCCTGCGGAGGTCCCGCACGGATGTGGAAGCCCTCGATCTCACCGCCGACCGACTGCGCCGCCTCCAGGAGGTGGCCACCAAGATGGCCGACGACTCCCGCGTCCGCTCGGACCGCCACACCGCACAGTCCGACGCCAGCGCGGTGCACCCGACGCGCCCGGACGGCCAGCAGGCGCACCACCCGCAGGAGCCCGGACCGCACCGCGGCCGGGAGGCCGGCCACTGAGTGGACCCGATGGTGCGCACCCGTGCGGTGGTGCGCCCCGACGATGTCCCGCGTCCACTCCACCGAGTGGAGTCCACCGTCTGGGAGTGGACGCCACCGTGCTCGCCATCCACTCCACCGAGTGGAAGTGGACGCCATTGCGGGAGTGGGGCCACAAAGGGACCCTGGGCTCTCCCGACGCCCGCTCTGGCGGAAGCCAGGACGCTCGAGCTCTACCTGGGCGGAGACGTTCTAACCGGCTCCGACGGCCAGCTGGTGCCACTGCCGCTCAACGCCGCCCGCGCCGGCGGGTTCACCTCGAAGGACAAGAAGGCCATCAGGACAGGTTCGAGCGGAAGTGCGACACCGCGCTGGCCGGTCCTCCCGGGAAGGACCCCGAAGGCGACTGGAGCACCGTGCACGCCATCATCACCACCACCGTCCTCCACGCCTTCGAAGGGTCAGGTGGTGACGCGGGGCATACGTAGTGCGGACGGGGTCGGGCGCCCGATCGGCAGGATGCCGACCACGATGAGCCGGGGTACCTCGGTGGCGCTGCGCGCGTGGTGGATGATCCAGACGCTGTCCTCGATGCTCCGGTAGCCGCTGGTGTGGCCGCTGTCGTCCCCGACCAGGAGCAGGCCGAAGGGAGGGCCGGTGGCGGTGTAGTTGGCGGCCTGTGCGAGGTAGCTCTTCTCGATGCGTTCGCGGGTCCATCTGGTGTCGCGGCGTTTGACCTCGGCGACGAAGCGGCTGCCGGGTTCGGGGGTGTAGGTGACGTCGGTGCGTCCGCTGGCGACGTCGATGAGTTCGCGCTGCACGGTGCCCGGGGTGAGTGTGCCGGCGAGGTGCTGGTGGAGGTCGTCCTGGACGTGCTTCTCGTCCCAGTGGTCGGAGCTGCCGTCGGGCTTCTTGTCGGGGCAGGGGCCGAGGTAGGCGGTACGGGCGCCGTAGTAGTCGGCCTGGGCGTCGAACCGGTCGTAGAGGAACCGCAGGAACTGCTCCAGCAGGGTGGTGAAGTAGGAGCTGTCGCGCTGCGTCCAGGCGGGGCTGGTGGCCAGCTCCCCGAGCAGGGATTCCAGGTGGGCGTCGAAGCGGGCGTTGCCGGTGGGGGTGTAGCCCTTGGACTGCTGCTGCAAGAGCTGCTCGATCTGATCCAGGAGCTGCGGGTCGAGGTCGTCACGCAGGCCCGAGGCGTCAGCCTGGAAGAGCCCGGCGAGCGTGGGGCGGCCCTCCAGGGCTTTTCCCGGCATCACCTGCCCGGTCGACGACGGTGCCCGCCGCTGGGCCTGGACGACCTCGTACAGCGCCCGCGCGTCGGGGGAGCCGGTGAACTGCGGGTCGGTGGTGAGGGCCTGTTCGAGGTGGTGCAGCAGGCCGTCGCTGCGTACGAACGCGGCCTCCACCGGTGGGCTCACCAGTGCCGTCAGGCCGCCGGATCCGTCGGCCTGGGTGGTGTGGATGCTGCGGCTGGCGACGTAGACGTCCAGCAGGTCGCCGAGGGTGCCGGCCGGGTCGTACCAGCTGGGTTGGTCCAGGTGGGTGCGGGCGGTCTGGAGCGAGGTGACGAGCCGGGACCAGGCACTCTGCGCAAGTCCGCGGGCGCTGAGCCAGTCCAGCCGGTGCATACCGCGGGTCCACTCGGTCAGCAGAGCGGTCGTGGCATCCAGTTGGGCGGCGGCCTGGGCCAGGCGCTGCTCGGCGGGTGCGGCTGTCGCGGGCTGCTGGTCGAGTTCACCGAAGGCGAGGACCGCATCGACGGCGGCGGCGTGGGCGCGGGCGTCGAGTCGGGCCTCGTGGGTGCGGTCGAGGTCCTTGAACCGCATCAGGGCCCGGCGTAGATGGTCTTCGACGGCCGAGCGGTCGGATGCCTCCAGCGCGCTGCGCATATCCGCGACGGCCAGTTCGAAGGTGGCGTCGGCCCGGGTGCCCGCAGGGAGATCGGTCTGGTTCTCCAGTGTGCTCAGAACATCGAGCAGGGCGTCGTCGCCGAAGTGGTCGTGGGCGACGCCGACCAGGATCGGCAGGCGCTCCAGGGCCTCGGACGGCTCGTCCCCGGTGATCTCGGCGAGCAACGCCATGAGGCGGTGCGGGGTGGACGTCTGCGCGACGGCCAGGCGCAGCAGTCCGGCGACGGCCGGCTGGGCGAGAGCGGCATCGGCGTCGCCGGCGAGCGCGGCCTCCACGTGTGCGGCAAGATCCCGGACGGTGCGGGTGCCGAGGCGGGTGGCGAGCGCCGGGTGGGCGCACACCACGTCGATTGCGTCGGCCAGGACCCAGGCGGCCTGGGGGTTCCGCAGCCCCCGGGCCGCGGCATCAAGCAACCGTCGGGCCTGGTCACCGTCCACGGCGTCGAGGTCGCGGCCGAGTGCTGTGAGCAGATAGGGCAGGAGTGGACCGGCAGCAAGCTGGTCGGCCTCCGCGATCACCGCCTCGGCACCGCCAAGGTCCGCGATCGAGGGCCCGGCGTCCAGCTCGTCGTCGGTCGCGTTGCTGGCCCAGGCATGGAGCGTCTGGTCCACGCTTGGGGCCACGGTCCTCTCCTTGTCGCCGGCCGGTTCGCGAACGAGCAGCTTAGAACAGGTGTTCACCGTCGCTGGTGATGAGGTGGTCCTTCGGCAGGGCGTCGACGAGCTCGGGCTGCGCCGTGGTGAGAACGACCTGCAGCTGGGGAAGTTCTGCGGCGATGGCCTGCAGCTCGGCGATCAGGGTGCGGGCTGGCACCTCGGTGACCTCTTCGGCGGCGACCGAGTCGATCAGAAGGAGGCCAGGGTGCGTGGCCACGCCACGGTCAGCACTCACACGCAGAAGCGCGATGACGGTCGCGATCCGCATGCGGAGCCGGTCGCCGCGGCTGAGCCTCTTGAACGTGGTCTTCACCCCGGCCTTGACGGCGTTGACCTTGCCGGCGCGGTCGAGTTTGACGCTGTCGAGGTTCTGGACGCCGAACCGTGTGGCGAGCTCGACGATCGCTTCGTTCATCGCCGGGAACAGCTGCTTAGCCGCAGCGTCGACGGCCGCGCGGACAGCTTCCTCGGTGGCGGCCAGGACCTGGGCGGACACCGGGACCGGCGGAGCCGGGGGCGTCGATCCGGTCGCCTCGAGCCGTCCGCGGAGCTCGGCCGCCCGGATCTCCAGGTCACGCAGCCGGTCGTGGGCCTGCGAGGCGGCAAGCCCCTGCTCCAGTCCGGCCGCCGCCTCGCGATGGTCGGCCAGAGCGCTCTGCACCGCCTCCACCGCCCTCCCCCGCCGGTCGGTTGCCTCCCTCTCGGCATCCTGGGCTTGCTCCAGGGTCTGCTCCAGCTCCGCCAGCAGCGCTTCGGCGGTCTCCGGGTCGACCTCGGGCAGCGGCCGCGTGCACACCGCACAGTTCGCCTGCTCACGCTCCTCGCTGCGCCGCACACTGCCCAGCGGCTCCTCACACCGCGGACAGCACACCGGGTCCAGCCGTCCCAGGACTCGCCGGGCCTGCCACGTCTCCCGGGCATCCAGTAGCCTCTGCTCCGCGCGCATCCGGGCGGCGGACACCTCCGTGAGCGTCTGCTCGGCGTCCTCCAACAGCGCCCGCATGCCGCGCAGCTCCGTCGCAGCCTGGTCGGCGGCCCGCAGGAGCGGGGAGATGTCTTGGGCAGCCGCCCGGCGCCACGCCTCGATCTGCCCAGTCACGTCGGCGAGTTCGGTCTGCCACGCCTCGCGCTCGGTCCGGCGGGCTTCCGCGTCCCCTTCCGCCCGGCGCTGCCCCTGGGTGATCGTCTTCTTCTCCCGCTTCCCGGCGACGGACAGCTGGGTGAGGGCCGTGCTGTACGGGATGTCGACGAACAGCTCCATGAGCCGCCCGGGCAGGCCACCGGCGACATCGCCGAGCAGGATCTCGTCCCCACCGGGATTGAGGTAGCAGGCCCCGAAGTACGACGCCCACCCGTGGACCTGCGGGGCCCCCTCGCCGTCGGCGCCGCCGGTCACCTGCCACAGGTTGGTGTGCTCCATACGCAGCGCGTCCAGGAAGAACTCACCGATACACCGGCTCACCTCCTCGTTGCCGGACGCTGTCGCCAGCAGACGAAGCGCTTCGTCGTCCGCGGCAAGCAGCTGGTCGACGGACTCCCCGGCGAGGATCCGGCCCCGCAACTGGGGGTGCGGCTGGTCATCGACGTCCAAGACGATGCGGATCGCCCGGCCAGCCACAGCGATGTCCACGCTCAGATGCCGCAGCCACGATCGGACATCGGGCGGCAGATCGCGCGGCCCGCCGCGCAACGGGAAAACGAGGAACTCCAGCAGGCTGGTCTTCCCGGCGCTGTTGTCCGGGTGGACGATCGCCCACACGCCTGGAGTGAAGGGCTGCTCCACGGTGAAGTCGTCGCCCGAGTGCTTCGTGCCGCTGGCGCGCAGCCGGATGATGCGCAGCCGCCGGTCGGCGGCAGTCGGGCTCTTCAGGGTGATGTTCGCCTCGGCCAGAGTCCGCTCGACCTGCACCGGCGTCAGCCCCAGCTTCTCCGCGACCTCCTTCAGGATGTCGCCAGCGCTCGGGGCGACGGTCAGGTCCTTCGCGTCGGAGCGGGCCGGGCCGGACGCGGTCATGAAGCCTCCTGGTCAGTGTCGCCCGTGGCTCCCGGGCCTGGTGCCGCTTGAAGTTCGCGCAGCCGCTCGCGGGCCTGCTCGGTGATGGGGCCGATGTGCTGGCCCCAGGGGGTGTCGGCGTAGTCCCGCAGCAGGTACTGCCGGTCCTTTAGCTGTGTGCCGCCGAGACCGTCGACCAGGTCCACGACCAGGCGGGTGCGCTCGACGTACCAGGCCAGCGCGGGCGCCTCGATGACCATCGACTGCGCCACCTTCCGGCCCCGCTCCAGCAGGAAGTAGATGTGCTCCACCACGCGCTCACGCCCGAGGACTTGCGTCTTGCGCAGCAGCCCCCGTTCCACCAGCGGCGCGAGAGCGTCATCGAGCTCCTCGAAGGCGCCGTACTTGTAACGCAGCATCGGGAAGCGCCGCAGATCCGGTTCCTCCGACTCCAAAATCTCTGCGGCAAGCTCCAGCAGCCGAGGAACGTCCGGAGCGGCCACGTACTCGTTCATCAGCTCGTAGGCCAGGTAGTCCGGATTGCGGACCCAGAAGTCGAGCTTCTGCAGCCGCACCTGGGTGTGGACCACCCCGACGGTCGCCGGCGGCACCGACTCGCCTTCGGCCGCCGACTTTGCGGCGGCGTCGATCAGCAACAGCAGCCGCACCGAATCCTGCCAGCGAGTGGCCCGACGTATTCCTGCGGATCCGACCATCACGCTCCTCTGGTTCGGCACACACCCTAGGTCCTGAACAACATCCTGACAGTGTGTTGAGGTGAGTGGGGAGAAGTCGGCGCGAATCGGCGCACCACAGTCGCGCCGGTCGCCAGAGCCTGACCAGCGGGCTAACTGGTCCACGTCTTGATCGAGCAGACCGCGGTGACGATGACGCCCACCATCACGTCCACCGCATCCCGATCGCGGACAGCAGCTCTACCCGCTCCGGGGACAGTGTCGCGGCCCGGCTGCGCTGGTTCCCGATCCACGCCCCGAGCCGGAGCTCCCGCTCCTCCTGGTCCTCGCCGACGACGATCCGTTCGATGTGTTTCCTCGGTACCCGTAGGTGTCCCTCGCGCTTGAAGAACTGCTTGGCGGCCTCGTAGTTCAGTGCCCACTTGTCGGCCTGCGTATGGCGCGGCTGTGGCTTCTCGTCCTCGGTCGCGGGCTCGATCCCGAGCACCTGCTCGCACATCCACTGCTGCACGGTCGTCAGGTTGTCCCAGCCGAGCCGCACGGAGCGCACCCACCGCCCGAGGTCCTCGCCCTGGTGTACGACGTCGCCGGGCTCGGTCGGCAGCGGGTGGCCGGCCTCCAGGTGGAGCCGGACGAGGTGGAAGGCCCGCTGCCACTCCACCGGCCAGCTCGGGCACCACGACGGGTCGATGTCCTCCAGTTGCTCGCGCCGCTCCTCCGACAGCGCCCCGGACGACGACTCCACCGGCAGGCCCTCGGCACGCCGCTGCTCGATCTCGGCCGCCTTGCGTGCGGCGGCCCGCGCGTTCTTCAGCCAGATGCCCACCTTGTAGCCCTGGAAGGTGGCGTCCAGCGGGGCCAGGAGGTGGCCCGCCTCGGCCGCCCACCCGCGCGCGGCGGACAGGCCCTCCTCCCACGCCACGTCGAAGTGCGACCACACCATGCCCAGCTTCTCCAGCTGTGCGACGCGGTCCTCGTCCACGTCGCCGCGGGCGTAGAAGCGCCGGTTGTCGGCGATCCACTGCCCGAGCGGGAAGCCCGCGAGCGAGGCCGGCCACCCCTCGGCCTCCACCGCCTGGTCCTCGCCGCCGGGCACCCGGTACGTGAACGGGACCTTGAGGTCGCCGTGCTCGCGGGCGTAGATGACGGCGGCCTCGATGCCGCGCCGCCAGTGCTCGTGCTCGGGGTTGAGGACCCGCAGGTTGATGAACGCGGCCAGCTGCGCCGGGTCGCGCGGCACGGAGAACTTCAGCAGCTTCCGCGCCGGGGCCGACGGGCCGCCGGACTCGTTCCCCTCGCCCCGGCTCCCCTGACCCTGCGCGCCCTTCTGTACGGGCTTGTAGGCGCTCGGAGCCTGCTGCTGCGCCAACTGCTCCACCACCCGGGCATCATGCGCCCTGAGCGCCTCCAGCAGCTTCGCCAACCCGCCGAACGCCCTGGAGGTCAGCATGTTGTCCGCCGTCTCGCCCGGCCCGAGCAGCACCGGCACCACGAGCGAGGCGACCTTGCCCTCGCCGGGCTGCATCCGCAGCGCGCGGCCGACCGCCTGGACGAGGTCGGGCATCGAGCCGCGGACGTCAGCCCAGTACACGGAGTCGCAATTCCGGGTGTCCACGCCCTCGCCCAGCACCTTCACCGAGCACAGGAAGCACTTCTCCACGACCGTGCCGTCCGTGGCGACGCCCCGGTCGAACTCGCCCAGCAGGCGCCGGCGGTGGTTCGGCTTGTGCTCGCCGCACAGCCAGTCCGCCCAGATCGTGCGCGGGTACAGCTCGGGGTCGGCGGCGTGCAGCTGCGCGGCGACGTCGGGGAGGCCGGCCGCGAACGCTTCGGCTTCCTTGACGACGTGGTGGAAGACGAGCGTGCGCCGGAAGTTCTCCTCCGAGGACGCTTTGAGCAGGGCGGTCTGGAGGGCTGCGAGGCGGGCCCCGCGGACCTCATCCGAGCGGCCCTCAGCGCCCAGGAGCTGCGCGGCCTGGAGCTGGGTGTCGGTGATGTCCACGCACACCACCTGGTAGGGGGCACAAATCCCCCGGTCGATCGCCTCCGAGAGGGTCAGCGTGAAGCAGCGCGCACCGAACGGGCCGTCCGGGTCGTTCTCCATGCTCGCCACCAGCTCGCCCGGCGCGCCCTCGGCATCCTCGTCCAGCTGCCACAGGCGGGGCGTGGCGGTCATGTACAGGCGGCGCAGGGAGGGGATGCGGGTGTTGTCGTGGACGACCGCCCACGGCTTGCCCAGCCGACCCGAAGTCCGGTGGGCCTCATCGACCACGATCAGGTCCCAGCCCGGTAGGCCGGCCTTGTGCGCGCGCTCCAGCGTGCCGAGCCCGAGGGAGGCGTACGTGGCGAACACGGTGATCTTGTCGAACGGCCGCACCCAGTCGACCAGTTCCTCCACGTCCGTGGTGTTGGGGAAGGTCACGTCCTCGCCCCGCAGGGACGAGACCCCGATCATCGGGCCCGTGCGGCCGGCCTCGCGCCACGCGGCCTCGGTCTGGGTGAGCAGGTCGAGGGAGGGGACGAGCACCAGCACGCGGCCCGCACGGAGCTTCTCCGCGCTGCGGGCCGCGACCCGGGTCTTGCCGGACCCGGTCGCCATGATCACCTGAGTCCTGAGCCCCCTCTCGGGCGCAAGCGATCTTGCAGGCAATTCGAGGGCGCGGACCACCGCGTCAACGGCTTCCTGCTGTGCCGCCTCACGCTGATCGGTTCGGCTTGTGGTCGACATATCCGTCTGCCTTCTCCTGGGCCCTTGGCTGGGCAGGAAACGGGAAACCTGCACGTAGAAGGCGTGCGACCGGCTACGGTAGACCTCACCGGACCCGGGTCACAGCCTCGGACCAGCAGCGGGGAGCGTGATCGAAAACTGGTCCAGCTCCCTTAGTGGTGCTGCTATCTGAGTCCAGAGTCTATCTCGTGCTTCAAAGTGAAGCACTCAAAACTGATAAAGTCCCTCGAACGTGGCTGAATTCTGTTACTGTTGCCTTATGGCCACCCCCGAAAGCAGCCTGACGGCAGGTCAACTCGCTCCTGTGTTTCCTGGTTCGGCCTGCCACTCTCCCGACTACCCGTCACCCCTCCCCCTCCTTGCTGCTGCTTGTGGCGTGAGCCCGGTGGGTGGGCCGCGCGGAGCGTGGCACGCCTTTGCCCGCACGGGAGTCGGGGCCAAACCCTGTGCTGCCGCTGCGCTTTTGGTGGCTGAAGCGCAGCGGAGGCCACGGGCCGACCGAAGGCCGGTCCCGGCCCGCAACGCGGGCCGGGTGCCCTGCGGTTGGCGGGGCGCGCGGAGCGCGTGCCGCCTGGCGGTGAGCGGAGCGAGCCGCATCCGCTCACGCGGAGCGGGAGCGGAACACCCGCGCAACGCGCGGGTGTTCGCTTCTTCGCGCAACGCGCGAAGGGACCGACGGGCTCGCCCGGTTGATGTTCCCGCGCTTCGAC
>NZ_JBSFLI010000064.1:0-23897 GCF_053598955.1 Streptomyces sp. NPDC001056
GCCGGCGGGGTCAGGCCCCGGACCCGCTCCACCACCTGGCGCAGGTGCTCCGGGGTCGTGCCGCAACAGCCGCCGACGAGCGAGAGGCCGTACTCGCGGACGAAGGTCTCCTGGGCGTCGGCCAGCTCCGTGGCGGTCAGCGGGTAGTGGGCGCCGTCCTTGCCGAGGACGGGCAGGCCCGCGTTGGGCATGCAGGACAGCGGGATGCGGGCGTTGCGGGCGAGGTAGCGCAGGTGCTCGCTCATCTCGGCCGGGCCGGTGGCGCAGTTGAGGCCGATCATGTCGATGCCGAGCGGTTCGAGCGCGGTGAGGGCCGCGCCGATCTCGGAGCCGAGGAGCATGGTGCCGGTGGTCTCGACGGTGACCGAGACGATCACCGGGAGGTCCAGGCCGAGGGCGTCCAGGGCGCGCCGGGCGCCGATGACCGACGCCTTGGTCTGGAGGAGATCCTGGGTGGTCTCCACGAGGAGGGCGTCGGCGCCGCCTTCGACCAGGCCCTCGGCGTTGCGCTGGTAGGCGTCGCGCAGGGTGGGGTAGGGCGCGTGGCCGAGGGTGGGCAGCTTGGTGCCGGGGCCCATGGAGCCGAGCACCCAGCGGGGGCGGCCGTCGCGGGCGGTGAAGGCGTCGGCGGTCTCGCGGGCGACGCGGGCACCGGCCTCGGACAGTTCGTGGACGCGGTCGGAGATCTCGTACTCGCCGAGGGCGGAGTGGTTGGCCCCGAAGGTGTTGGTCTCGACGCAGTCGACGCCCACGGCGAAGTACGCCTCGTGGACGGAGCGGACGATGTCGGGGCGGGTGAGGTTGAGGATCTCGTTGCAGCCCTCAAGCTGCTGGAAGTCGTCCAGGGTGGGTTCCTGGGCCTGGAGCATGGTGCCCATGGCTCCGTCGGCGACCACCACGCGGGTGGCGAGCGCCTCTCGGAGCGCGGACACACGGGTCCGGCTGTCGGCGGTAGGGGACGTTGGCAACGAGGCCATGTAGGGGCTCCCTATAGGTGCGACGGCTGTCGGCTATGCGGTGCCCCTCGGCGGGCGGAAGGGCCGCACGGCGCCAGACTAACCGGGTGTGGGCTTGGATGGGCACAGGCGTCCACGTGACGGACGCCGATGGCCTCGCCGCCACGCGCGGGCCACATGTGATGTAACAGGTGTCGACCGACCATTAGCGGGAGGTCGACATGGACCGGTAGTGTTCGACATTGCCGAACGGCGGTAGCGAAGCGCGAGAAGTCGGCGCTCTTCGCCCGCAGATGCGTTTCGGCAGTCGAAGGGGACGGAGGCAGGACGGCGATGGCACGGAACATCCAGTCGCTCGAACGCGCGGCCGCGATGCTGCGGCTGCTCGCGGGCGGCGAGCGACGGCTCGGGCTGTCGGACATCGCCTCTTCGCTCGGCCTCGCCAAGGGCACCGCGCACGGAATCCTGCGCACCCTCCAGCACGAGGGGTTCGTGGAGCAGGACGACGCCTCGGGCCGCTATCAGCTGGGCGCGGAGCTGCTGCGCCTGGGCACCACCTATCTGGACGTCCACGAGCTGCGGGCGCGCGCCCTGGTGTGGACGGACGATCTGGCCCGCTCCAGCGGGGAGAGCGTGCACCTGGGGGTGCTGCACCAGCACGGTGTGCTGATCGTGCACCACGTCTTCCGGCCCGACGACAGCCGGCAGGTGCTGGAGATCGGGGCCATGCAGCCCCTGCACTGCACGGCGCTGGGCAAGGTGCTGGCCGCGTACGACCCGGTGGCGCACAGCGAGGCACTGGAGGCCGAGCGCAAGGCCTTCACCGACCGCACGGTGTGCGACGCGGCGGAGTTCGAGCACATCCTCGACCTCACCCGCGCGCGGGGCTACGCGGCCGACGTGGAGGAGACGTGGGAGGGAGTGGCGTCGATCGCCGCGCCCATCCACGACCGGCGCCGGATGCCCGTGGGCGCGGTCGGCATCACGGGTGCGGTGGAGCGGCTGTGCCGGGAGGGCGAGCTGCGGCCCGAGCTGATCGCGGCGGTGCGCGACTGCGCCCGGGCGGTCTCCCGGGACCTGGGCGCCGGGCGATTCTGAGGGTTCCTGAGGGATCACGCTCTGTTGTGGGTATGACCGGGACGCCGGGCGGCGTTCCGGCTCTCGCCCTACCCTGAAATGGATATACAGGGGCAAAAACTGCATAGCGTAGCGAAGAGTGATAGCCGGCGGCGATCAATAACGATCCGGTTTTCGATAAGAGAACCCTTGACGCATGCGCAACACCGAAGCGAGACTCCCGTCCATCGGTCGGCATTGTCGAACACCTACCGGCAATACGCGTTAGAGTGTGACAACGCCAAGGGCCGGCATCGCTCTCACCCCGAGGGCACCAGAACCCCCGATGGGACCGGGGTTCGCTTACCCCTGGACGAAGGACAAAGGAGTCGCGGGTGTCCAGCTCCGACATCTTCATCGGCGAGACCCTCGGTACCGCCATACTCATCCTGCTCGGCGGCGGCGTGTGTGCCGCCGTCACGCTGAAGGCCTCCAAGGCCCGTAACGCCGGCTGGCTCGCCATCGCCTTCGGGTGGGGCTTCGCGGTCATGACGGCCGTGTACATCTCCGCGCCGCTCTCCGGCGCCCATCTGAACCCGGCCGTGACCGTCGCGCTGGCCATCAAGGACAGCGACTGGAGCAACGTTCCGTACTACCTCGGCGGCCAGCTGCTCGGTGCCATGATCGGTGCGACCCTGGTGTGGCTCGCCTACTACGGCCAGTTCCACGCGCACCTGACCGACAAGGAGATCGTCGGCGGTCCGGGCGCCCAGACCACGTCGGCCAAGGCGGTCGAGGCCCAGGAGCAGGGTGCCGGCCCGGTCCTCGGCATCTTCTCCACCGGCCCGGAGATCCGGAACGTGGCGCAGAACCTCGTCACGGAGATCATCGGCACCATCGTGCTCATCCTCGCGGTCCTCACGCAGGGCCTGAACAACCAGGGCAACGGCCTCGGCCCGCTCGGCGGTCTGATCACCGCGTTCGTGGTGGTGGCCATCGGCCTGTCCCTCGGCGGCCCGACGGGCTACGCGATCAACCCGGCCCGTGACCTCGGCCCGCGCATCGTGCACGCCCTGCTGCCCCTGCCCAACAAGGGCGGCTCCGACTGGAGCTACGCCTGGATCCCGGTGGTCGGCCCACTGATCGGCGCCGCCATCGCGGCGGGTATCTACAACGTCGCCTTCTGACGGAACCCCCCGCCCGGGTTTCGCCCACGCGCCGTACGTTCAGCCCCTCTCACCACGGACCCTTCAGGAGCACACAGTGACCGACGCCCACACCGCAGGCCCCTTCATCGCGGCGATCGACCAGGGCACGACCTCCTCGCGCTGCATCATCTTCGACCGGGACGGCCGCATCGTCTCCGTCGACCAGAAGGAGCACGAGCAGATCTTCCCGAAGCCGGGCTGGGTCGAGCACAACGCCAACGAGATCTGGACCAACGTCCAGGAGGTCGTCGCCGGAGCCGTCGCCAAGGCCGGCATCACCCGCGACGACATCAAGGCCATCGGGATCACCAACCAGCGCGAGACCACCGTGCTGTGGGACAAGAACACCGGTGAGCCCGTCCACAACGCCATCGTGTGGCAGGACACCCGCACCGACGCCCTGTGCCGGGAGCTGGGCCGCAACGTCGGCCAGGACCGCTTCCGCCGCGAGACCGGCCTGCCGCTGGCGTCCTACTTCGCCGGTCCCAAGGCTCGCTGGCTGCTCGACAACATCGAGGGCCTCAAGGAGCGCGCCGAGGCCGGGGACATCCTCTTCGGCACCATGGACACCTGGGTCATCTGGAACCTGACCGGCGGCGTCAACGGCGGCAAGCACGTCACCGACGTCACCAACGCCTCGCGCACCATGCTCATGAACCTGCACACGATGCAGTGGGACGCGAAGATCGCCGAGTCCATCGGCGTGCCGCTGCAGATCCTGCCCGAGATCCGCTCCTCCGCCGAGGTCTACGGCGAGGTCACCGGTGGCACGCTCGGCGACCTGCTGGGCGGCATCCCGGTCGCCTCCGCGCTCGGCGACCAGCAGGCGGCCCTGTTCGGCCAGACCTGCTTCTCCGAGGGCGAGACCAAGTCGACCTACGGCACCGGCACCTTCATGGTGATGAACACCGGCGACAAGATCATCAACTCGTACGCCGGTCTGCTGACCACCGTCGGCTACAAGATCGGCGAGCAGCCCACGGTCTACGCCCTGGAGGGCTCGATCGCCGTCACCGGTTCGCTGGTGCAGTGGATGCGCGACCAGATGGGCCTGATCTCCACCGCCGCCGAGATCGAGACGCTCGCGCTCTCGGTCGAGGACAACGGCGGCGCCTACTTCGTGCCGGCCTTCTCGGGCCTGTTCGCCCCGCACTGGCGTTCCGACGCCCGCGGTGTGATCGCCGGTCTGACCCGGTACGTCACCAAGGCACACCTCGCGCGCGCCGTCCTGGAGGCCACCGCCTGGCAGACCCGGGAGATCGCCGACGCCATGACCAAGGACTCGGGCGTCGAGCTGGCCACCCTCAAGGTCGACGGCGGCATGACCGCCAACAACCTGCTGATGCAGACGCTCTCCGACGTCCTGGACGCGCCGGTGGTGCGCCCGATGGTCGCCGAGACCACCTGCCTCGGCGCCGCCTACGCCGCCGGCCTCGCCGTCGGCTTCTGGTCCAGCACCGACGAGCTGCGCGCCAACTGGCGCCGGGCCGCCGAGTGGACCCCCCGCATGGACGCGGAGACCCGCGACCGTGAGTACAAGAACTGGCTCAAGGCCGTTGACCGGACCATGGGCTGGCTCGAAGACGAGAGCTGAGCGGCCTCTTCCAGCTCAGACCGCTCTGACGAGGAGTAAGTACCCCACATGACCAGTCAGTCCACCCTGCAGTCCGTGCCTGCCCTGGGAACGCGTCCGGCCTCCGGCTCCAATCCGAGCCGCGCCGAGACCAGGGAGCAGCTCTCCAAGGCGTCGTACGACCTTCTTGTGATCGGCGGCGGCATCCTGGGCATCTCCACCGCCTGGCACGCCGCGCAGTCCGGGCTCAGGGTGGCGCTGGTCGACGCCGGCGACTTCGCCGGTGCCACGTCCTCCGCCTCCTCCAAGCTGCTCCACGGCGGTCTGCGCTACCTGCAGACCGGCGCGGTGAAGCTGGTGGCGGAGAACCACTTCGAACGCCGTGCGGTCTCCCGTCAGGTCGCCCCCCACCTGGCGAACCCGCTGACCTTCTACCTCCCCGTGTACAAGGGCGGGCCGCACGGCGCGGCGAAGCTCGGCGCGGGCGTCTTCGCCTACTCGGCGCTCTCCGCGTTCGGCGACGGCGTCGGCCACCTGCTCTCCCCCGCCAAGGCGGCGCAGGACGTGCCCGAGCTGCGTACGGAGAACCTCAAGGCCGTGGCCGTGTACGGCGACGACCAGATGAACGACGCGCGCATGGCGCTGATGACGGTCCGCGCGGCCGTCGACGCGGGCGCGGTCGTGCTGAACCACGCCGAGGTCACCGGCCTGCGCTTCACCCGGGGCCGGGTGACGGGCGCGGAGCTGAGGGACCGGCAGTCCGGTGACGAGTTCGGCGTCGACGCCCGTCTGGTGCTGAACGCGACCGGCCCGTGGGTCGACCACCTGCGCAGGATGGAGGACCCGAACGCGGCGCCGTCCATCCGTCTGTCCAAGGGCGCGCACCTGGTCCTGAAGCGGACCTCGCCGTGGAAGGCCGCGCTCGCGACGCCGATCGACAAGTACCGGATCACCTTCGCCCTCCCCTGGGAGGACATGCTGCTGCTCGGCACCACCGACGAGGAGTACGAGGGCGACCCGGCGGATGTTTCCGTCAACGACAAGGACATAGCCCAGATCCTGGACGAGGCCGCGTTCTCCGTCCGGGACCAGCAGCTGAAGAAGGACCTGATCACGTACGCGTTCGCCGGTCTGCGGGTGCTGCCGGGCGGTCCCGGCGACACCGCGAAGGCCAAGCGCGAGACGGTGGTGACCGAGGGCAAGGGCGGCATGCTGTCCGTCGCGGGCGGCAAGTGGACCACGTTCCGCCACATCGGTCGTACGATCATGAAGAAGCTGGAGTCGCTGCCGGGCCACCCGCTGGGCGACGACTTCGAGCCGATCTCCTCGCTGCCGAAGAAGCTTCCGCTGCCCGGTGTCGCCAACCCGCGCGCGGTCGCGCACCGGCTGCTGGTGGACCACCCGGCGCCGGGCCCGCGGATGGGCGCCGACACCGCCAAGCACCTGGCGACCCACTACGGCTCGCTGGCCTTCGACATCGCCCGGCTGGCGAACGAGAACCCTGAGCTGGCGCAGCGGGTGCACCCGGACGCGCCGGAGATCTGGGCGCAGGTCGTGTGGGCCCGCGACCACGAGTGGGCCGAGACGGCGGACGACGTGCTGCGCCGCCGCACCACGCTGACGATCCGCGGCCTGGCGACGGACGAGATCCGGGCGAAGGTCCAGGGCCTGCTCGACGGGAAGTAGTCCCCGCGGGGCCGGAAGGGGCGGCGCGTGACGCGCGGGCCGCCCTTTCCGCGCGCCCACGGGTCCGGGGTTTCTCCGGGGCGCGAGGGGTGTTCGAGCGGGGAGCGCGGGGCAGTGATCCGTTCACTGCCCCCTACAAGGGGACTGCGGACGCCCTTGCCGGACGCCGTAAGGTTGGTGGGTCAAGCAAGGGCACGTCGGAAGGAGGCACTGGGTGATCGAGCTGGAGGGGGTTCCCGAGCTGATCGACCCAGTCATGGTGGCCGCGTTCGAGGGCTGGAACGATGCCGGTGACGCCGCCTCCACGGCGGTCGCGCATCTGGAACGCGAGTTCAAGGGCGAGGTGTTCGCGGCGCTGGACGCCGAGGACTACTACGACTTCCAGGTGAACCGGCCGACGGTGTTCATGGAGGGCGGGGTACGCAAGATCACCTGGCCGACGACCCGGCTGTCGGTGGTCCGCGTCGGTGGTGACAAGCCGCGCGACCTGGTGCTGGTGCGGGGCATCGAGCCGTCCATGCGCTGGCGCTCGTTCTGCAACGAGCTGCTCGGCTTCGCCCACGAGCTGGGCGTGGAGCTGGTGGTGGTCCTGGGCGCGCTGCTCGGGGACACGCCCCACACACGTCCGGTGCCGGTCAGCGGAGTCACGTCGGACACGGACCTGGCGCAGCGGATGGACCTGGAGGAGACGAAGTACGAGGGGCCGACGGGCATCGTCGGGGTCCTCCAGGAGGCGTGCGCGCATGCCGGGGTGCCGGCGGTCTCGCTGTGGGCGGCGGTGCCGCACTACGTCTCGCAGCCGCCCAACCCCAAGGCCACGCTGGCGCTGCTGAACCGTCTGGAGGACCTGCTGGACCTGCGTATCCCGCAGGGCGAGCTGCCCGAGGACGCGCGGGCCTGGCAGGTGGGCGTGGACCAGCTGGCCGCGGAGGACAGCGAGGTCGCGGAGTACGTCCAGACGCTGGAGGAGGCCCGGGACACCGCGGAGCTGCCGGAGGCCTCCGGCGAGGCCATCGCGCGGGAGTTCGAGCGGTATCTGCGGCGCCGGGACGCACCGGGCGGCAAGGCGCGCCCGTCCAGACCGGACGCGGACGCCTCCGGCGGCCCGGCCGGCGATGACGGCGACGAGGGCGGTGGCTCGGAGGACTGAGGCACGGCGAAGGGGCGGTCCCGGTCGGGGCCGCCCCTTCTTTTTGTCGCCGACGCGCCGACGGCGCCGCCTGAGCTCGTCGAGCGGCTGCCGGGCCGTCGTGGTCTGTCGCGCGGTTCCCCGCGACCCTGTGGGGGCGCGGGGATCAGCGGCGTTTACAGGGCGACGCCCAAGAGCGCGTCCACCGCCCTCGTGACCAGACCGGGCGCACCCGTGTCCGTGCCGCCCTCGGACTCCTGCCGCGCGGCCCAGCGGTCCACCGAGGCCAGGGCGGCCGGGGCGTCCAGGTCGTTGGACAGGGCGTCGCGGATCTCCTCGACCAGGGCGTCGGCGGAGGGGCCGTCGGGGCGGGAGACCGCGGCGCGCCAGTGGGTGAGGCGGTTCACGGCGTCCTGGAGGACCTGGTCGGTCCACTCCCAGTCGGCGCGGTAGTGGTGGGCGAGCAGGGCGAGGCGGATCGCGGCCGGGTCGACGCCGTCGCGGCGCACCTGGGAGACGAAGACCAGATTGCCCTTGGACTTGGACATCTTCTCGCCGTGCAGGGCGACCATGCCGGCGTGGACGTACGCCTTGGCCATGGGGAACTCGCCGGTGAGCACCTGGGCGTGCGAGGCGCCCATCTCGTGGTGCGGGAAGGCGAGGTCGGAGCCGCCGCCCTGGACGTCGAAGCCCATGCCGAGGTGGTCGAGGGCGATGGCCACGCACTCGATGTGCCAGCCGGGGCGGCCGGGGCCGAGGGAGGCGCCGTCCCAGCTGGGCTCGCCCTCACGGGCCGCCATCCACAGCATCGGGTCGACGGGGTTCTTCTTGCCCGGACGGTCCGGGTCGCCGCCGCGCTCGGCGGAGAGCAGCCGCATGGCGGCCGCGTCGAGGTGCGAGACCGAGCCGAAGTGCGGGTCGGACTCGACGGAGAAGTAGACGTCGCCGTCCAGCTCGTAGGCGGCACCGAGGTCGCGCAGCCGCTCCACGAGCGGGACGATGCCGGGTATCGCCTCGACGGCGCCTATGTACTCCTGCGGCGGGAGCATCCGCAGGGCGGTCATGTCCTCGCGGAAGAGGGCGGTCTCCTTCTCGGCGAGGGCGACCCAGTCGACGCCGTCGCGCTCCGCGCGTTCGAGGAGGGGGTCGTCGACATCGGTGACGTTCTGGACGTAGTGGACCTGCCGCTTGGTGTCGAGCCACACGCGCTGAACGAGGTCGAACGCGTTGTAGGTCGCCGCGTGACCCATGTGGGTCGCGTCGTACGGGGTGATGCCGCAGACGTAGATGCGGGCGACGGGACCGGGCTGGAGGGTGACCAGGCCGCCGGTCGCGGTGTCGTGGATCCTCAGGTCGCGGCCCTGACCAGGCAGGGCGGGGACCTCGGAAGCGGGCCAGGCATGCATGTACATGAGCCTAACCGGCCGCGAGTCGCGTACACGACCGGGATCGCGTCGGATGGCCGGTTGTGTGCCCTTGTATCTTCGGCCGCAGTGTGCTGAGCAGGACGCCGGCCCGTCCTCACGGGTACGTCACACGGGCGGCCAGGGGATCGCCGGCCACTCTCCGCCGGGTTCCGGGTGCACTCCGGAGGCGAGCAGGGCGGCGACGCGGGCGCGGGTGGCGTCGAGTTCCGCGGCGGTGACGAGGGGTTCGAGACGCTCGCCGAGGTCGCCGTCCAGGGCGTCGCGGAGTCTCTTGAGGACCTCGACGGCCTCGGCGGTCAGGGGTTCGCCGGCCCAGCCCCACAGCAGGGTGCGCAGCTTGTCCTCGGTGTGGAAGGTGACACCGTGGTCGATGCCGTAGAGCCTGCCGTCGGCGGTGGGCAGCAGGTGGCCGCCCTTGCGGTCGGCGTTGTTGATCACGGCGTCGAGGACGGCGAGGCGGCGCAGCCGCTCGTCGTCGGCGTGCACGAGCAGCGCGGTGCGGCCCTCGCCGACCTCGGCGAAGCCGATGGCCTTCCAGCCGGGTCCGGGCTCCTCGCCGTCGACGAGGGCGAGGAGTTCGGTCTCGGCGGACACGTCGACCCAGAGCTGGCACATGCCCTCGCCGTAGGGGCCGTCGCGCAGCACGGTCGGCGGGACGAGGCCCCAGCCGGTGGCCGCGGAGACCTCGTAGGCGGCGACCTCGCGGGCGGCGAGGGTGCCGTCGGGGAAGTCCCACAGGGGGCGTTCCCCGGCGACCGGCTTGTAGACGCAGGTGGCTTCCCGGCCGTCCTGGGCGACGGTGCAGAACAGGGCGGCGTTGGAGGCGTCGCGGATGCGGCCGCGCACGGTCAGTTCACCGCGGGCGAGCAGCCCGGCGGCGTCCGGGTCGGCGGCCGTCACGCCCCGCGGCGGTATCCGTTCTGGCGCGGGCATACGTGTCCTTCCGGATCGAGCGGGAGGCTGCACAGCGGGCACGGCGGCCGCCCGGCGTTGACGACGTCGAGGGCGCGTTTGGCGAAGGCACGGGCCTGCGCGCCGGTCAGCCGGACCCGCAGCATCGGGGGCCCGTTCTCCTCGTCCTGGAGCAGCCGTTCCTCGGCCTCGGCGAGGTCCTCCTCGGTGTCGGCGTCCAGCTCCACGAGAGCCTGCGCCTCCACGACCATGCGCTGTTCCTCGGCGTCCCAGGCCAGGGCCATGGTGCCGACGCGGAACTCCTCCTCGACGGGCGTCTCCAGCGGGGCGGTGTCGGCGACCTCGCTCGGCGCCATGGCCGGGACGGAGGCGCTGCCGCCGCTGCGGCGCACGACCTCGTCCAGGAGTTCGTCCATGCGCTCGGCGAGCGCGGCGACCTGGGTCTTCTCCAGGACCACGCTGGTCACCCGGGGGCCCGCGATGGCCTGGAGGAAGAACGTACGGCGTCCGGGCAGTCCGACCGTGCCCGCCACGAAGCGGTCCGGCGGATCGTAGAGGAACACCTGACGGGACACGTCCTGTCTCCATGGGGTCGAGAGTTTCGGCGGTGCTTGTGCGGGCCGCCGCGGATGCGCGGCGGCGCGGATCGCTTCACCCTACTGCGGCCGACGATCACGGTGCGCCCGCGCCGCCCCCGACCGGTGCGTCGCCGTCGGGGTGCTCCTCGCGCGGGGCGAGCGAGCCGAAGTCACCGGTGTCGCCGAGGCGGACGAGGAAGGGGCGCAGTCGGGTGTAGCGGATCGCGGTGATGGAACACGGCTCCACGGAGATCCGCTGGAAGAGGTCGAGGTGGAGGCCGAGGGCGTCGGCGACCAGGGATTTGATGATGTCACCGTGCGAGCACACGAGGTAGACCGCGTCGGCGCCGTGGTCGCGCTCGACGCGCGCGTTCCACTCGTGGACGGCCTCGGCGGCGCGGGCCTGCATGGCGCGCATGGACTCACCGCCGGGGAAGGCCGCGGCGGAGGGGTGGGCCTGGACGATCTCCATGAGCGGTTCGTCCTTGAGCTCGGCGAGCTTGCGCCCCGACCAGTCGCCGTAGTGGCACTCCCCGATCCGGTCGTCGGTGTGGACCCGCAGGCCGGGGCGGGCCGCGAGCAGCGGGGCCACGGTCTCCTGGCAGCGCTGGAGCGGGCTCGTGACGACCTCGGCCAGGGGCAGGGCGGCGAGGCGCTCGGGCAGGGCGGCGGCCTGGGCGACGCCCCGTTCGTCCAGGGTGACCCCCGGGGTCCAGCCGGCGAGTACGCCGGAGGTGTTGGCGGTGGAACGTCCGTGCCTTACGAGGATCAGCGTGGGCATGCGGACCAGGGTAGGCGCATCAGGTGGTGCGCCGGTGATCTCGTGAAGGGAGAATGCGCTCCGTGATCGTCGATTGCGCCGTCTACCGGCACGGACAGCGGACCGAGGGTCCGGAGGACCTGTCCGACGCGCTCGCCGAGGCGCGGGCGGCGGGCGGGTTCGTGTGGATCGGGCTGTACGAGCCGTCCGAGCGGGAGTTCGACCTGGTGACCCGGGAGTTCGGGCTGCACCCGCTGGCGGTGGAGGACGCTCTCAAAGCGCACCAGCGGCCCAAACTCGAAGTGTACGAGGACTCGCTGTTCATGGTGCTGAAGCCGGTCGCGTACGAGGCGGCGAGCGACACCGTCTCGGCGGGCGAGGTGATGGTGTTCGTCGGCGACAGCTTCGTGGTGACGGTGCGGCACGGTGAGGCCTCGCCGCTGGCGGCGGTGCGGCACCGGCTGGAGGACGAGCCGGAGATGCTCGACAAGGGGCCCACCTCGGTGCTGTACGCGATCGCCGACGCCATCGTGGACCGCTATCTGGAGGTGGCGACCGAGCTCCAGACGGATCTGGAGGAGGTGGAGGCGGAGGTGTTCCGGCCGGAGGTCGGGGGCGCGCGCAACACCGCCTCGCGGATCTACGGCTTCAAGCGGCAGATCGTGGAGTTCCGCCGGGCGACCGGGCCACTGGCGCCGCCGCTGAACCGGCTGGCGGGGACGGGCCCGCTCGGCACCGGGGCCGGGGTGCCGTTCGTCCATGAGGAGGCGCGGCCGTTCTTCCGGGACGTCGGCGACCATCTCGCTCGGGTGAACGAGTCGGTGGAGGGTCTGGACCGGCTGGTGTCGGACGTGCTGTCGGCGCATCTGGCGCAGACGAGCGTGCGGCAGAACGACGACATGCGGAAGATCTCCGCCTGGGCGGCGATGGCGGCGGTGCCCACGATGATCGCCGGGATCTACGGCATGAACTTCGACCACATGCCCGAACTGCACTGGTTGTGGGCGTATCCGGCGGTGATCCTGGTGATGGCGCTGCTGGAGGTGGTCCTGTACCGGATGTTCAAGCGGCGGGAGTGGCTGTGAGGGGTGCCCCTTCGGGCGCACAGGCTCAGACGAACTCGGGTGCGGGGGTGGCGGGATCGCCGAGGGGGTCGCGGCGGGCGGGCATGCCGAGGGTGACCATGCGGTGCCAGCCGACGAGACGCTCGTAGCAGTAGACGGCGCGGATGCCCGCCGCGAGCAGCGCGGACCTGGTGCGGGACCAGCCCAGGAGGCGGCTCATCCGGGCCATGACGGCGAGGCTGACGTCGCGGTGGACGCGGATCTCGGCGAGGGCGCAGGCGCGCAGGGTGCGCTGGATGAACCGGCCGTGTCCGGCTGCGGCGAGGCGCAGGAGCTCCTCGTGGGTGTAGGCGAGGTGGTTGTCCTCGTCGTCCGCGATCAACCGCACGGCCCTGCCGATCTCCGGGTGGCCGGCGAAGTGCTTCAGGAGCAGGGCCATCTGTTCGGCGGCGCGCTGTTCGGTGACGCGGCTGTGGGCGAGGTAGACGACGATGTCCCGCTCGGTCAGCGGCTCGTCCCGGCGCAGGCGGGCGTGGGAGAGGCCGATGCCGCGGCGTTCCAGGAGCATCGTGTAGTCGGTCTCGGGCGGTACGGGCGCCGGGGTGAGACCGCGTTTGCGCAGGAGGGCGGTGAAGATGCGGCCGTGCTTGTCCTCGTCGGCGCCGTGGCGGGCGATCTTGGGGGCGAGGGCGCGCTGGCCGGGCGGGGCCAGGGCGGCGATGCGGCCGTTCTCCCAGCCGCCCTGGGCCTCGCCGCCGGCCGCGATGGAGCAGAAGAGCCGGAAGGACTCGTCGTGGTCGAGGATCTCCCGGAAAAGACTCTTGGCCGACAGCATGACGGTCACCCTCTTTCTGCCACGTTCCGTGAAGAACGACTCAAGTGCGGGCGGAGGGGTGCCGCAACAGGGGTGCGGGCAGGTTCGGCCGAAGAGGGGAAGCGCGGGGTCGTAACCGCTCGCCGACGGCCGCGTTGTTCCCCGTGACGGCCGTGGCGGGGAAGACCCCGAGCCCCCACCACGGCCGTGGAAGATCTCCTGGCTCAGGCGAGCCCGGCGCGCTCCAGGGCCTCCGTGCCCGCGCGCAGGGAGGCGAGCCGCTCCTCCAGCGTGAAGCCGGCGGGGGCGAGGCTGAGGGTGGTGACACCGGCGTCGGCGTAGGCCTTCATCCGGTCGGCGATGCGGTCGACGGACCCCAGCAGCGCGGTCTTGTCGATGAGGTCCTGCGGGATCGCGGCGGCCGCGCCCTGCTTGTCCCCGGACAGGTACTTCCGCTGGATCTCGGCGGCCTCCTTCTCGTACCCCATGCGCTGGGCGAGCTGGTTGTAGAAGTTCTGCTTGGCGCTGCCCATGCCGCCGACGTACAGGGCGGTGTAGGGGCGGAAGGTGTCGGCGAGCGCGGCCACGTCCTTGTCGTCGCCGACGGCGAGCGGCAGGGTCGGGCACACGTCGAAGCCGTCGAGGGTCCTGCCCGCCTTCTCCCGGCCCGCGCGCAGGTGCGTGAGGGTGGTCTCCTCCAGGTGCTCGGCGGCGGGGAAGATCAGCAGGGCGCCGTCGGCGATCTCGCCGGTCTGCTCCAGGTTCTTCGGGCCGATCGCGGCGATGTACAGCGGGATGTGCTCGCGCTGCGGGTGCACGGTCAGCTTGAGCGGCTTGCCCGGACCGCCGGGCAGCGGCAGCGTCCAGTGCTCGCCCTCGTACGACAGCCGCTCGCGGGTCATCGCCTTGCGGACGATGTCCACGTACTCGCGGGTGCGGGCCAGCGGCTTGTCGAACCTGACGCCGTACCAGCCCTCGGAGACCTGCGGTCCGGAGACGCCGAGGCCGAGCCGGAAACGGCCGCCGGAGAGGGCGTCCAGGGTGGCCGCGGTCATCGCGGTCATCGCGGGCTGGCGGGCCGGGATCTGGAAGATCGCGGAGCCGACGTCGATGCGCTCGGTCTGGGCGGCGACCCAGCTGAGCACGGTGGCCGCGTCGGAGCCGTAGGCCTCGGCGGCCCAGCACACGGCGTACCCCAGCCGGTCGGCCTCCTGGGCCACGGCCAGATTGTCCCCGTCCATTCCCGCACCCCAGTAGCCGAGGTTGAGTCCGAGCTGCATGGCCGAATCCCCTTACCCATGAGTAACGTCCCTGTGGCGCAGACCTTAGCGCGGGGGCGCCCAGGGCGCCCCGTGCGGGCCCGTACGAGTTGTCCACAGGCAACCCACCGCACTGGTTCTGGCCAGTAATCTCGCGGACATGGAGCAGAGGCATCTCGGCCGTACCGGCCTGCGCGTGTCCCGGATCGGACTCGGCACCCTCACGTGGGGACGGGACACCGAAGAGCATGACGCCGCGGACATGCTGAAGGCGTTCTGGGAGGCCGGCGGCACCCTGGTCGACACGGCGGACGTGTACGGCGGCGGGGAGGCGGAGTACCTGCTCGGACGGCTGATGGAGCGGCTGGTGCCGCGCCGGGACCTGGTCATCTCCACCAAGGCGGGCAGCGTCCCCGATCCCGAGCGCCGCTTCGACGGCTCCCGCGGCCATCTGCTCGCCGCGCTGGACGCCTCGCTGGCGCGCCTGGGCACGGACCATGTCGACCTCTGGCACATCCACGCGTACGACGCCGGGACCCCGCTGGAGGAGACGCTCCAGGCCCTGGACATAGCGGTGGCCAGCGGCCGGGCCCGGTATGCGGGGGTGTCCAACTTCTGCGGCTGGCAGCTCGCCAAGGCGGCCACCTGGCAGCTCGCGGCGCCGGGTACCCGCACCCGGCTGGCCAGCACGCAGATGGAGTACTCGCTGCTCCAGCGGGGCGTGGAGCGCGAGGTGCTGCCCGCCGCGATGGACCTGGGCGTGGGCCTGCTGCCCTCCTCGCCGCTCGGCCGGGGCGTGCTGACCGGAAAGTACCGGCACACGACGCCCGCGGACTCGCGCGGCGCGTCCGACCATCTGGCGCCGTTCGTGGAGCCGTATCTGGACGACGCGGCGACGCGCATCGTGGACGCGGTGACCACGGCCGCCGACGGGCTCGCGGTCACCCCGCTCCAGGTCGCCCTCTCCTGGGTCCGCGACCGCCCCGGAGTCACCGCCCCGATCGTCGGCGCGCGCACCGCGCGGCAGCTCACGGCGGCGTTGTCAGTGGAGGCGCTTAGTCTTCCTGACGAGATCTGCCGGGCGCTGGACGATGTGTCGGCGCCCTTGCACCGCTATCCCGATCACGACTGGAGCACGCTGTGAGCACGGAACCGGAGACCACGGAGGAAACGGGGCCCGGGACGCCGAAGACGCCGGAGGCGCAGGGGACGCCGACGGCCGGGGATGCGGCCGGGCGTGCGCTCGCGGGGGACGGCGGGACCGAGCACGGGGACGACGGGGAGACGGGCGAACCGTCGCAGGGCCGTGCGGGCGCGCCCGGGGTGTCCGAGGCGGGGGACGCGGGGTCCGCGGAGGCGGAGGCGGGGGACGCGGGCGGCGGGTCCGCGGAGGCGGCGTCCGAGGCCGCCGGTAAGCCCGAGCTGTCCGAGGCGGAGGCCGAGTTGGCCGCGCAGCGGGTGGAGCGGGAGCGGATCGAGCGGCGGAAGGCGGAGAAGAAGGGACCCGTCGAGAGCGGCGCCAAGCTCAGCGGGAAGGCGGCCGACCTGCTGGCTGCCGTGCGCGCGGTGGAGGGCGGCGGGAAGCCGCCCTCCACGGTGTTCACCGAGCCCGCGCGGTCCACGTCGGAGCGGGCGCCCGAGCCGGCTCCCGCGGCCGCCACGGTCCGTCCGGCACCCGCGCCGGAGCCGGCGCGGCCCGCACCCGCCCCCGTGGCGGTCGGTCCTTCCTCGCGGACGGTCGACGATGTCCGCCGGGTGCTGGTGGAGGGCGGTGCGCCCGAGGCGCTGGCCCGCCAGGCGGCCGTGGCGCTCGGTGAGGGGGCCGGGAAGGCGCTGCGGGAGGACCCCTGGCAGTTGCTGAGGACCCCCGGAGTGCGGCCGGAGCAGGCGGACGGTTTCGCGCGGGCGCTGCTCGGCGCCGGGTGCGGGCCGGACGACGAGCGGCGGGGGCGGGCGGTGACGGTCTGGCTGCTGGAGCAGGCGGCTCTCGCCGGGCACACCGCCCTGGAACTGTCCGCGCTCACCGCGGCCCTGGCCAAACAGGGCGTGCCGGACCCGGACGCGGCGGTGCAGAGCACCCTGGCCGGGGGCGAGGCCCTGCTGTTCCAGGACGCCCTGGAGGAACCGGGCGCCCCGGCCGCGCGGGAGGAGGACGGCGAGGAGGAGGAGGAGCGCCCGGTGCGGGTGCTCGTCGCCCTGGAGCGGTACGCCCTGGCCGAGGAGAGTCTCGCCGACGGCCTGGCCCGGCTGATCAACTCCCCTTCCCAGGGCGCCGGGGAGGCCTGGGCGGCGGTCGTCGCGGGGGTGTCGGGCGGTGCGGTCGAGCTGGCCCGCGCGGTCGCCGGACACGGCCTGGTCCTGCACACCGGCGGCGAGTCCTCCCGCGCGGAACCGGCGGCCCTGCTCGCCGCCGCGCACGGCGCGGGCCTGCGGGCCCTCGCCGTGTGCCATACACCGGACGGCCGCGAGCGTCTCGCGTCGCTGCCGGGCACGCCGGGGGCGGGCGTGGGCAGCGTGGCCGGACTGCTGACCGGTGCCGAGGGGCCCGGGCGGGACGCGGACGGGGCGCTGGAGCTGGACCTGCTGATCGTGCTCGACGCGCCCCAACTGGACGTGGAGGGCGCGGCGATGCTGGTGGAGTCGTTGCCCGACGGGGCGCGGCTCGTGCTCAGCGGGGACCCGGCGCTGCTGTGGTCGGCGGGTCCCGGGCGGGTCTTCGCCGATCTGCTCGCGGCCCGCGTCTGCCCCCAGATCGCCTCCCGCACCCCCGACCCCGGTCCGATCGGCGAGCTGGTCTCCGGGATCGGCATCGGCGAGCTGAACCAGGTCGAGGCGCCCGGCAAGGAGGTCGTGATCGTGCCCGTGCGGGACGCGGGCGAGGCCGTGCACCGGACGGTGCAGCTGGTCGCGGACTCGGTGCCGAGGGCGTTCGGCGTCCCCGCCGAACGGACCGTGGTGATCACCCCGGGCCACGGCGGCGCGGCCGGTACCCGGGCCCTCAACTCCGCCCTGAAGGAACGCCTCAACCCCGGCCCCGGCCGGTTCGGCGGCTTCGACCCCGGTGACCGTGTCGCCTACTCCCCCGCCCCGGGCCGGACGCTGCCGGGCACGGTGGTGAAGGCCGACGCCGAGGGCCTGCATCTGTCCTGCGCGGGCACCCCCGTGGTCGTACCGCGCGAGCGGGTGGAGGGGTGTGTACGGCACGGCTGGGCGCTGACCGCGCACCAGGCGGTGGGCGGACGCTGGCCCGCGGCGATCGTGGTCCTGCCCGGCGACGCCGTCCAGGCGCTGAGCAGGCCATGGGTGTACACCGCCTTCGGCCGGGGCGAGCGGCACCTGTCCGTCGTCCACGGCGCGGAACAGGCCCTGCCGAGGGCCGTCACGGACATCCCGGCCAAGCCCCGCACCACCAGGCTGGGAACCCTGCTGCGCCCCCAGTCGCAGAGTGGCTGAGACGGACACCGGCAGTCACCGCCCCGCAGCCGCGGGCGAGCGGCGCAGCACCGTACGGGCACCGCGGTGCCGTACCGGCCTCAGGCCGCTACGGCACCGCGCCCGAGGTCACCTCCTGGCCCCCGGGACCCGCGCGTCCTCGTCATCCGCCTCGTCCGGGTCCTCGTCGTCCACGAACTCAAGATCGTCGGCGTCGTCCTCGTCGTCCTCGTCATCGAACACGGCGCTGACATCGAACCGGCACACCACCGCCTGCGGATCGATGTGCTCGAACGGCGCCTCCAGCCACTCACCGGCCTCCGGCGCCTCCTCCGCCGCGGTCACCCACAGCGTGGAATCGCCCTCCTCCAGGCCGAACTCCTTGTGCCGGGAGGCGATCTCGTCCGGTTCGAACTCGCCGAAGAGGAGCCCGAGCGCCCCGGGGACGGTGCCGGCCGCGTCCTCGTCCACGCCGGCGATGTCCTCGTAGTCCGCTGCCTCGACCCGCTCGGCCTGGGCCAGCAGCCGCTGGGGCTCCGCCACGGTGTAGTCGCGGCGGATCAGCACGCTGATCGCGTGGGGTTCCTCGGGGCCCGCGTACGGCGGCAGCGTCTCGTCGGCGCCGGGGATCTCGAAGGGAGTGACCTCGTCGTAACGGTCGTAGAGCAGCTCGTCGTACACCTCCGCGGCCGCGGCCAGCTGGTTGAACGCCTCGAAGACGGCCGGGTCGTCGTCTCCTGACCTGCGTTCGACCGCCGCCAGGTGACGGTCGAGCGCGGTCTTGATCGCCTTGGCGGCGGCGCGTACCTCGGCAGCGGTGGGCTGCGCAGCATCAGACATAGTGCAGACGCTATCCGTACCGGGCACCAGCCCGCACAATAGATGCGATGCCGGAATACGAATTTGTCGACGTGTATGTCCCCCGCGGGGTGTCCCGCAAGGAGACCACACGTCTGCTGACGGACCATGCCGAGTACGGACACTGGGAGTTGGACCGCCTGAGCCTGCTGCGCGACGGCAGCCGGAAGGTGCGGTTGCGGCGGCGGATCATCCGCCAGCTGCGGGCCACGTGGTGAGGCGGGACAGCTGAGCACGACGCGGGCGCGAAAGGAACGGAGCGGGCCCGCCGGTCGGGCCGGCCCGCTCCCCTGTCGCCGTTCGCCGCGGCGTGCTCGTCCGTCCGACTAGGCCCTGGCCCGTGCCTTGCGGTAGAGCACGGCACCCGCGATCAGCGCGCCCGCGCCGGCCGGCAGCGCGAGGCCCAACGGCAGGTCACTGCCGGTGTGCGCGAGCTGGCCGCTGGCCAGGGAGGCCGAGGAGCCCTGCGGCACGTGCACGTTCTGGGCGGGCGGGGTCGCCGGGGTCCCGGGGTGGTGCGGAGTCCCCGGCTGACCAGGGTGACTCGGGTGGCCAGGGTGACCGGGGTGGCCCGGGTGACCGGGGTGGCCCGGGTGACCCGGGTGACCGGGCTGGCCCGGCGGAGTGGGAGTGCCGCCGCCCGGTGGACGGCCGTGCGTTCCCCCGCCGTTGGCGCAGTCGTTGCCGGTGGCGGGGTTGCCCACGCCGATGACGTCGACGGTGTTGCCGCACACGTTCACCGGGACGTCGATCGGCACCTGGACGGTGTTGCCCGATCCCACACCCGGCGAGCCTGAGCTGTGTCCTCCGGTCTGCGCGCCCCCGGAGCCGCCGTGGCCCTGACCTCCCTGGCCGCCGCCGGAGTTGGCGCAGGCATTGCCCATCGCCGGGTTGAGCAGTCCGACGACGTCGACGGTGTTGCCGCAGACGTTGACCGGTACGTGCACCGGTACCTGCACGGTGTTCCCGGCCAGGATGCCGGGCGAGCCGGTGGCGGCGCCGGACGCGCCCGCGTCCGCGTGAGCCATACCGGTCGCGGCGGCGAACACCCCGGTCGCCGCCGCCATGGTCATCAGACCCTTACGGGTTCCTTGTCGCATTGCTGTGTACCCCCCTGCCTTCGCTGTCTGGAAAAGGCCGGTCGGCCTCGGAGCGTATGGAGCGTGCTCCGAGGCCGACGGCTGGTAGAAGACGCCCCTCGGAGTGGATGGCTCCTCGGGGAACCCGCGTCAGTTGTTGGCGCAGGCCTCGCCGAAGGCGGGGTTCAGGATCCCGATCACGTCGATCGTGTCGCCGCACACGTTCACCGGGACGTGCACGGGCGCCTCGATGACGTTGCCGGAGACGACACCCGGGGAGTGCAGGGCCGCGCCCTGGGCACCGGACTCGGCGACGGCCAGGCCCGCGCCCGCGAGAACCAGCCCACCGGTGGCAGCCGCGGCAGCGACGACCTTCTTGATCATTGTTCCTCCTCGTTGGCGATGCGATCCCAAAGTGCGGGGTTCGCATCACCTGTAACGAGGAGGGAGTAATGGAGCTACGAGCTTATGGTCGCATTCACCCTTCTCAGTCGATCTCGAACGAGCGCCCGAAATCCGCGTGGCCTCGGCCCGGACGCCTCGGGTGTCTCAGGACGCGTCGATGAACCGGTCGAGCACCCGCACGCCGAACCGGAGCCCGTCCACCGGCACCCGCTCGTCCACGCCGTGGAACATGCCGGCGAAGTCCAGCTCCGGCGGCAGCTTCAGCGGGACGAAGCCGAAGCCGCGGATGCCGAGGTCGTCGAAGGACTTGGCGTCGGTGCCTGCGGAGAGCATGTACGGGACGGCCTTGGCGACGGGGTCCTCGGCGAGCAGCGCGGACTGCATGGCCTCGACCAGCGCGCCGTCGAAGCTGGTCTCGACGGCCTTGTCGGCGTGCACGTCCTCGCGGCGCACACGCGGGCCGAGCAGCCGGTCGAGGTCGCTGAGGAACTCCTCCTCGTACCCGGGCAGGAAGCGGCCGTCGAGGTGCGCGGTGGCCTCGCCCGGGATGACGTTGACCTTGTAACCGGCGTTCAGCTGGGTCGGGTTGGCGGTGTTGCTCAGGGACGCGCCGATCAGCTTGGCGATGCCGCCGAGCTTGGCGATGGTGGCCTCCATGTCCTCGGGGTCCAGCTCGGTGCCGAGCGCGTCGCCGAGTTCGTCGAGGAAGGCCCGGGTGGTCTTGGTGACCCGCACCGGGAACTTGTGCCGGCCGACCCGGGCGACCGCCTCGGACAGCTCGGTGATGGCGTTGTCGCGGTGGATCATGGAGCCGTGCCCGGCGGTGCCGGCCACCGTGAGCTTCATCCAGTGCATGCCCTTCTCGGCCGTCTGGATCAGATAGAGCCGCCGCTGCTCGTTCACGGTGAAGGAGAAGCCGCCGACCTCGCTGATCGCCTCGGTGACGCCCTCGAACAGCTCGGGGTGGCGGTCGACGAGGTGCCGGGCGCCGAAGGTGCCGCCGGCCTCCTCGTCGGCGAGGAAGGCCAGGACGATGTCGCGCGGGGGCCGCCGCCCGCCGCGCAGCCGGTCGCGCACGACCGCGAGCGTCATGGCGTCCATGTCCTTCATGTCGACCGCCCCGCGCCCCCACACGCACCCGTCGGCGATCTCGCCGGAGAAGGGGTGGTGGGTCCAGTCGTCGGCGTTGGCCGGCACGACGTCCAGGTGGCCGTGGATCAGCAGGGCGGGCCGGGACGGGTCCTCCCCCGCGATGCGGGCCACGGTGGAGGCGCGGCCGGGGTGGGACTCGTAGATCTTCGGCTCCAGGCCGACCTCCGCCAGCTTCTCGGCGACCCACTCGGCGGCCCGGCGCTCGCCGGGCCCGGAGTGGTCGCCGTAGTTGCTGGTGTCGAACCGGATCAGCTCGCGGCAGAGGTCCACGACCTCGTCCTCACCGGTGACGCCCTGGGCCGTGTCCGTCTCGCTCACGCTGCTTCCTCCCGCTTCCCTGCTGGTGGTCCCCCTCATCCTCTCTCCGTGCCCGGCCCCGGCCCAAGACCGGTCCCGGCCCGTCACACGCCGTTCACGCGGGGCGGCCCCGGGCCGGGGTGATCAGACACCCCCGAAAGCCTGGTAATGTTTCCTTCGTCGCCGCGAGGGAAACCCCGCCGAGGGAGAACCGCGCACGACAGACACCTTGTCCGGGTGGCGGAATGGCAGACGCGCTAGCTTGAGGTGCTAGTGCCCTTTATCGGGCGTGGGGGTTCAAGTCCCCCCTCGGACACCAGTGAGGGCCCCCTGCTCGGCAGGGGGCCTTTCGCGTGCCCGGACGCGGGCGGGTTCCTAGACTTGTCCATGTGGCCCGGGTCAACGACGAGGTCGAGGCGGTCCTGCGGGAGTACGCCGACCTCATCGCGATCACCGGAGGCGACGCGTTCAAGGCGCGCGCCTACGAGAAGGCGGCGCGCGCCATCGGAGGCTTTCCGGGGGACGTCGGGAAGCTGGACGAGGACGGGTTGCGGGAGATCCCGAACGTGGGGCGGTCGATCGCCGGGAAGGTGGTCGAGTATCTGCGTACGGGGAAGGTGGCGGCGGTCGAGGAGCGCCGGGCCAGGATCCCCGCCGGGGTGCGGGAGTTGATCAGCATCCCGACGCTCGGGCCGAAGAAGGCGCTGCGGCTGTACGAGGACCTGCACATCTCGTCGGTGAGCGAGCTGGCCGCGGCGATCGAGGCGGACCGGCTGGCCGATCTCAAGGGGTTCGGGGAGAAGACGCAGGAGAACATCCGGCACGGGATCGAGCTGTTGCAGAAGGCGGGGGCCCGGGTGCCGCTGGCGCCGGCGCTGGAGAGCGCCGAGGAGATCGTGGACGCGCTGAAGGCGGTGACCGGGTGCGGACGGTGCGCGTACGCGGGGTCGCTGCGCCGGATGCGGGAGACGGTCGGGGACCTGGACATCCTGGTGGCGGCGAAGCGGTCGGGGCCGTTCATGGCGGCGCTGTGCGAGCTGCCGGGCACGGCGGAGGTGATCGCGCGGGGGACGAAGAAGACGTCCGTGCGCACCGGGAAGGGGCTCCAGGTGGATCTGCGGGTGCTGCCGCCGAAGTCGTGGGGCGCGGGGCTCCAGTACTTCACGGGTTCGAAGGCGCACAACATCCGGACCCGGACGATCGCCGTGCACCGGGGGCTGAAGCTGTCGGAGTACGGCGTGTTCGACGCGGAGAGCGGGGAGTCGGTGGCGTCCCGCACCGAGGAGGAGGTGTACGCGCGGCTGGGGCTGCCGTGGATCCCGCCGACGCTGCGGGAGGACCGCGGGGAGATCGAGGCGGCGCTGCGCGGGGAGTTGCCGGAGGTGGTGACCGAGCGGGACGTCCGGGGCGACCTGCACACGCATACGGATCTCACCGATGGGCTGGCGTCGCTCGACGCCATGGTGGAGGCGGCGGCGCGACGCGGTTACGCGTACTACGCGGTGACCGATCACGCGCCCGACCTGTACATGCAGCGGATGACGGACGAGAAGATCCTCGCCCAGCGGGAGCGGGTGCGGGAGCTGGACGGCAGGCACCGCCGGATGCGGCTGCTGCACGGCACGGAGCTGAACATCGGGCCCGACGGCGGCCTGGACTGGCCGGACGAGTTCCTGGCCGGTTTCGATCTGTGCGTGGCCTCGCTGCACTCGCGCTTCGACCTCGGGCGGAAGGCGATGACGCGGCGGCTGGTGCGGGCGGTGGAGAACCCGTACGTGAACGTCCTCGGGCATCCCACCACCCGGCTGATCGGCCGGCGGGCGGGGGTGGACGCGGACTGGGACGAGGTGTTCGCGGCCTGCGCGCGCACCGGGACCGCGCTGGAGGTCAACGCCCAGCCGGACCGGCTGGACCTGGGCGACGAGGACATCCTGCGGGCGCGGACGCACGGGGTGCGGTTCGCGGTGAACACCGACGCGCACTCGGTGCCGCAGCTGGCGCAGCTGCGGTACGGCATCGGCACGGCCCAGCGCGGCTGGCTGACCCCGGACGACGTGATCAACACCTGGCCGTTGACGCGGCTGCGCCGGTTCCTGCGCAAGGGCGGGCGCTGACGCCGGTTCCTGCGCAAGGGCGGGCGCCGAGCGGGGCACGCGCGCTAGGTGTATTGCCTTGAGAGGTTGGGGACGCGGCTGGCGGGTGGTTGGCCTTTGAGTGCGGTGTGTCCGCGGTGGTGATTGTAGGTGTGCAGC
>NZ_JBSFLI010000065.1:0-19313 GCF_053598955.1 Streptomyces sp. NPDC001056
GCAGGCCACCGGCATCGGACCGGCACGTTCCGCCTCCGTCCACACCATCAGGCGACACCAGAATGACTCATATACTCACGAACCGCCCACTGAGAACTGCGTCGATTGCGGCTCCGCGGATCTGGTGGGAGAGCGCGTCGATCATGCCGCCGGTCCGCTTGTGCAGGAGACGATGTCGGCGTGCGACCTGAAGTCCCCAGCTGCGTACGGATGAACGTCCCCAGCTGTGTCCTCGCACCAGAGCACGGTTGGGGATCTCGATTGAGATCCTCAGACCGAGCGGAGACACTCGCACGATGAGTCACAGCACACCGCTCGGATCAGTCGAACGTGCTTGGGACGGGCCGTGGAACCGGGTGCGCACGGAGTCCTTCGAGGCATCCTTCCTGCCCAACCCGGACGACGACCTGGACCTGGTGTGCAATGTTGATCTCGAAGTCCGGCTTCTGGATGGATCCCGGTGGAGCGCCACTGTCTTCACCGTTGCTGAAGTTGCACGTCTGATGGTGACGTGGGCAGGGAGCGACGAGGCCCTGGGCGGTCGCTACTTCTGGTGCTCGGATGGCCTGATCGTCCGTGAGCCTGGCGTCAGCAACATGACTGATGTCATCGCCGGCCTGTTGGACTCCGGTGAGTTCACCCAGATCCTCCAGCGACTCGACGGCGACTGACCAGACCCGGGCTCTCCGCGAAATGATCTTCTAGGCTACGTCGGTCTCGCGCTCGATGGCCTTGAGTCGGTTCTTCAGCCGGTAGCTGGGTCCGTTGATGGAGATCACTTCGCAGTGGTGCAGGAGGCGGTCGAGGATGGCGGTGGCAAGGGCCTCATCACCGAACACCTGCCCCCATTCGCTGAAGGTCTTGTTCGAGGTCAGGATGATCGAGCCCTTCTCGTTACGCTTCGAGATCACCTGGAAGACCAGGTTCGCTTCAGAGCGTTCGAGGGGCTGGTAGCCGACCTCATCGACCACGAGGACGCTCGGCCGCAGGTAGGTGCCGAGGTTGTTGACCAGCCGTCCGGCGGCCTCGGCGGCTCTGAGGTTGCGGAGCATGTCGTCGAGGCTGGTGAAGTGGATCGGGTAGCCGGCCCGGCAGGCCGCGACCGCGAGGGCGACGGCGATGTGCGTCTTCCCGACCCCGGGGGGCCCGAGCAGGGCGGCGTTGGCCTTGGCGTCGACGAAGGACAGGGTGGTGAGGTCCTTGACCTTGCGCGGGTCGAGCTCGGGCTGGAACGAGAAGTCGTACTCGTCGAGCGTCTTGTGGTGCGGCAGCTTGGACAGCCCGCAGGCCCTGGCGGAAGCGGCGGTCGTCGCGGACGGCGAGTTCCTCGGACAGGACCAGGTCGAGGAAGTCGAGGTAGCCCATCTTCGCCTCGTCCGCCCGGCGGGTGTACTCGTTGACGGTCTCCGCCAGGTGGGGCAGGCCGAGCTTGCCGGCCGTGGTGCGGATGCGGTTGCCGGTCAGCTCGTTCAAGATGACTCCTTCGACGGGAAGTTGGTGGTGAAAGGGCGGGTGCCGGTCAGCTCGTCATAGACCGACAGCGGGCGGCGGCCGAACTCAACGCGAGTGGCCTCGGCCCGGTTCAGCAGTGCCTTGAGCGGACCGAATTCCTTTCCGCACCGCTCGCGGCGGGGCGGGGGCAGGGCGTCGCCGGTGGTGGTCCGGCGGCCTTGGCCGGTGGGCAGTCTGTCCCAGTGCGTCTCCTCGACGACGCGGACGCCGCGGCCGACGGCTCGTGGGTGCACGGCCAAGAGCGTCTCGCTGTCGGCTCCTGGGTCGGTGGAGTGCAACATGACCTGCGACTTCGTGGCCCTGATCTCCACCAGTTGGCGTGGGCGGACGCGACGGGCGGGCACCGAGTAGAGGTTGCCGCCGAACGCGACCAGACAGTCCTTGCCCACCGGCCGCAGATGCCGCTCGGCCACCAGAGAGGGAGTCGGCGGCAGCGGCCTGAGGGCCTCATGGTCGCGGGCCGCCCGCTCGCCGATGACCTCCCGGTGCGTCTTGTGGATCTGGGCTCACCGCTGCGGCACCCAGGAGGCGAAGACGGCGTCAATCACCTCGATGGAGGAGAAGGCCCGTCCGGACAGGACGTGGTCACGGACGATGAGGACCTGTCGCTCCACCCGACCTTTGCCGGTGGGGCGATAGGCGGCCAGGACGTCGATGTCGAAGTCGTAGTGGCCAGCGAAGACGACCGCCTCCGGATGCAGGGGAACCGCCTCGCCGGAGGCGACGTGCCGGCGGACGACCGTTTTGGTGCGGTCGTAAGACGATCGTCATCGGCACACCGCCGAAGTGCGCGAACGCCCGCCGATGGCAGTCGAAGAAGGTCTGCAGGTCCTGGCTCGTGGTGAAGCAGCAGAAAGGGTCGCGGGAGTACGACAGTGTCATGTGGAAGGAGTAGACCTTCGCGATGCCCATGTGGGCGAGGATTTTGCCCTCATCACCCAGTCCACCTGGGCCTGGGCGCCCGGGATCACCTCGAACCGACGGTGCATGCCCGCCAGCTCCTTCGGGGTGATGCCGAGCTCCTCGGCAATGCGGGGGCCGGGCTTGCTGGACGTAGAGCTTGGTCCGCTGATAGTTGCCGGTGAACCCATACTCGCTGACCAGCCGCTCGTGGATCACCGGGGCCTTCATAAGGATCTCCGCCCGCAGCATCGAGTCGACCAGCGGCGCGAACGCGTCGATCACCCTCGACCGGGACCGTCCGCTCGGTGACCGGCGTGGCGGGGTGGCCGGGCCTGGCGCCGAGAGTTGGGGAGAGTGGCGGTGGACGTCGTCGCGATTGCAGCCCGTACGCGAGAGCGAAGACGGTGACGAGTTGGCCTGTGGTGTTTCGCTGAGGAGTGCTTGGAGAGCGCCTGCCGGGCGCTGGTGGGGGGCGAGGGGGCCTCGTGGCTGTGCGGAACCGGGTCGTTCGTTTCGGGCACGAGGCCCTCGCCGTGCCGGGCCGCTTCAGATCGCCGACCTCGGCGGCCGGGTGCGGTTACCGGTGCGTGGCCAGGAACGGCAGGAGGACGTCGGCCATCTCGTCGGGTACTTCCTCTGCGAGGTCGTGTCCGGCGTCGAAGATGTGTCCGGTGACGTCGTGGGCCATGAGCCGCATCTGGGACTCGTTGCGGTCGCCGATGAACGCGGATCCGCCGAGGGCCAGGACCGGGATGTCCAGTTTCTTCTGTGCGGTCTGCCGGTTCTGTTCGGCGTCGACGAGCATGGCCCGGTAGATAGAGAGCATCGCGCGGATTCCGCCGGGCATGGAGTAGCAGCGCACGTATTCGTCGACCGCGTCGGGGGTGGCGCTGTCGGGCCGGCTGCGCTCGTACTTGATCATGTAGGTGATCAGCTCGCGCTCGTGTCCGGCGATCAGCATCTCGGGTATGTCCGGCTGGAAGTAGAAGCCCAGGTGCCACAGGTGCATGCCGCTGGAGATGTTCTCGGGGGTGAGGGCCGTGTGGTCCTCGAAGCCGAATCCGGGGAACAGGGCCTCGGCGAACACGAGAGCGGTGACGTGGTCGCGGTGGCGGGCGGCGAGTTGGTAGCCGATCACCGCTCCCCAGTCCTCGCCCGCCACGGCGTATGTCTCGTGTCCGAGGTGGTTCATCAGCTCGGCGATGTCGTCGCTCATCGTCGCGGAGTCGTAGCCGCCCGACGGGCGGGCGGAGTCGCCGAGACCGCGAAGGTCTGGGACGACGACGGTGTAGTTGGGCGTCAGCTTCGGGACGAGGTGGCGCCAGTGGTAGCTGGTCTTGGGCACGCCGTGTAGGAGCACCACCGCGGGGCCGGACCCGGCTGTGCGGTAGTGCAGACTCGTTCCGTTCACGGCGGCTCGGCCCGTGCGGACGGGCGATCCGTCATGGTCGAGCATCATGTTTTCAGCCTTCTTGGTGTACGTCGCGATGCGGGTGTCAGTGGGCTTGCACGGGGTCGACGAGGGTCACCAGGCGGCTCGGTCCGGTGCCGTCCGCGGTTGTCCGGGCAGCGGAACGGCCGGCGGGGCGCAGGGTGACGTTCTCCGGGTAGAGCCGGCCGAGCAGGGCCAGTACGACGAGGTCGTCCTGGCCGGTGGCGTCCAGGGTGACGTCGCCGCTCTGCGTCCACACCAGTCCCGGCGCGCGCAGCGCCGACCAGGCGGCGGTGCCGGATGCGTCGCCTGCGGCGGGGTCCTCACGCTGGGTGAAGCGGTGGCCGCGCAGGGCTTGGCCGAGGTCGACGTGGGCGGTGGTGCCGTCGTGGGTGACCTCGATGCGGGCGGTGCGGGTCCCGTCGGCGACCGGCGCGGTGACGGTACGGGCGGAGAGCGGGCCGGATGTGGTGGCGGGCGGCAGGTCCTCGACGAGGGTGCGGGGTGCGGCGTAGTAGTCCTGTACTTCGGGGACATACGTGGCGGCTTCACCGACGGCCGGGTCGGGGCGCCAGGTCAGCAGGTGCCGGGGTGCGGTCAGGGGTGGCTGGTCGAGGACGGCGGGCAGGGCGGTGCCGCCGCCGGCCTCGAAGCCGTAGCCGGCCGGGCCGGAGGCGCCGGTGACGACGTTGCGGGCGAAGGCCACGATGCTGGTGTGCCGGATCTGGCGGACCAGGAGTTCGGTGAGGAACGCGTCGCGGGCCGGTTCGGTGTGCCGTAGTCCGGTCGGGGTGATCAGGAGCGGGACGTCCTGCCAGTTGGTGAAGGGCAGCAGGGCGTCGCGCAGCAGGACCATCTGGTGGAGCCACTCGTTGTAGAGCTGCATCGTGACCGGTCCCCCGCGACGTCCGCGGAGCAGATCGGCTGCGGGAGGGGTGAGCAGGTGGCCGTAGCAGTGGCTGCGGACGACCAGCGGGCCGGCGGGGAGCGGTACCGGATCGGTGAGCAGCCTCTCCAGCGCCTCGGTCGACCAGGAGGCAAGCTCCTGGCCGATCGTCTCGGCCTGCGCGCCCAGTTCGCGCGCTGCCGAGGCACTGTCCGGGCCGAGGGACAGCGGGAGGGAGGTCTCCCGGGTGCCGAGGGCGAGTGCCGCGCGGATCTGGCCCTCCAGCACCTCGCTGTCGGCGCTGGTGAGGGCGTTGTCGTCGATGATGCCCTGTAGCAGCGGCTCGGTGGCGGTGAAGAACTCGCGGGCGGTCAGGGTGGTGCCGGCCGCGGGGAAGGTGTTCCAGCGGCTTCCGCCGAGAGCGGGCGTACTCGGGATGGGTGCGGGGGGCATGGGTCCTCCGAGGTCTTCGGTTGAAGCGGGGCGGGGTCGCCGGATCCCGTGTCCGAGCGGGCACCGGCGCTCTTTCTGGATCGTCTGATACAGATTCCGGGCATGAAAAAGTCAGTCGAGGGCGGCCAGCGCGACCTCCACAAGGGGTTCGAGGGCGCGGACGTCCGGTGTGATCTTCGCGGAGACCAGCAGTCCGTTGAGGAAGGCGACGAGGAAAGCGGCGAGGGTGTACGGGTCGTGCCGCTTCGCGATCTCGCCCCGCTCCGCCGCGACCCGCAGCACTTCGGCGAGCGCGTCCCGGCTGGCGTCCTGCATGTCGCGCACGGTGCGCCGGGTCGCCGCATCCTCCGGCAGGCGCTCGCAGGCGGCATTGACCACCAGGCAGCCCCGGCCGTTGTCCTCCACGGCGATCCGGACCCGCTCGACCAGCATCGTGCGGATCGCCGACCGGGCGTCCGCCCCCTCCTCCAGACTGCGCAGGGCGGCCGCCGCGAGGGTGGTGCGGTAGTGCTCCAGCGCCGCCCGGTACAGGCCGTCCTTGTCGCCGAACGCGGCATACAAGGACCCCTGCCCGATCCCCAGGTGCCCGGTCAGGTCGCGCACCGAGGTGGCCTCGTAGCCGCGCGTCCAGAACAGCTCCATCGCACGGCTCACCGCCGCCTCCGTGTCGAACTCCCGGGTCCTTGCCATGACCCCACCGTAACCTATCTGGATCGTGCGCTCAAGAAAGAGCCTGTGGCCGCCTGGCCATTCGCTGACCCGCAGGCCGGCCTCACGGCTACTCGTCGTCGGCGTCCTCGGCGGTGTCCGAGTCGCACAGCGGGCGCAGGCCTTGCCCGGGGCCGCTGGATTTGATGTCGAACAGGTAGCGGCCCAGGAAGTTGATATGCCGGTCCTTGAGCGGGGAGAGCCGGGCGACGTCCTCGTCCTTGATGTCGTGGCCCTCGACGCGGAGCTGGGCGACAGTCGCGTCCAGGTAGCGCGTGTTCCACAGCACCACGGCATCGAGCACCAGGCCGAGGGCGGCGAGCTGGTCTTGTCCGAACTAGTCCAGCTCGGCGGCAGGTCCGCCTGCGGGCCGTCGTTCACCACGGAAAGTAGTCGTGAAGAAGTAGGGTGGACGGGTTCCGTCGGGAGTGTCATGCACGTCGTCCGCGCGCGCTTCGCGGTCTTACTGGGAGAACGCGTAGCTCCGGACGGGGTCGAGGTGCAGTTCGAAGGGCCCGAAACAGTCGGCGGCGAGGGTCGCGACCGGAGCGCCGCAGGGGCAGGCCCGGTTGAGTCCCTCGTCGCCTGTCGGTCCGCAGCACCCATTGCTGTTCTCCCAGTTGGGCAGTGGCTGAAGGCCGACGGCGTCATCAGGGTGCACCAGCACTGTGTATCGGCTGCCGGCCGAGATGACGAAGCCTTCTTCACGGCAGACCACGGGTCCACGCGACTGAGCTGGCTTCGGGTCCTCCTGATCGTCCTGCACGACGTAGGGAGGTCCCCAGGGCTCGGGATCGATCGCGTAGCGGCCCCGCGGAACGGTGGAAGGCGCCCGGCGCGTCTCCTTGTCCCGGTCGCGCTCGTCGTCTGAGACGTCAGGGATGGCGGCAAGCTCGGCCAGCTCCGGCGTGATCGCGGTGCCGCATTTGGAACACAGGAAGACGGTCATCCCCTCGTTGTAGTGCTCAGGACTGCCCCTTCGCATCCTCGTTTCGCTGCTCGGAGTCGATGCGCGCGGCGACGCTGCGGAAATCGGGCATGCCCCTCGATGACGTCGTTGGCAGCGAGGAGGACGATGCGGGTGACGGGGTGCGCGTAGAGGAGAACGAGTGTGGCGGCGATCCGGGCCCGTAGGGGCAGGGAGTCGTCGTGGAGGACTCGCCGGAGAACGACGAGTCGGTGGTGCTGATGCAGGGGTGCTTCGTCCTGGCTGACGACTTGGGGTGGCAGGACGAGGCGGGGCATCCGGCCTGTCCTCATGCACCAGCGCAGGAACGTCTGGGCCGGGCGGCGGGTGGCCAGCTTCTCGGTGTGCCAGGCGTCGAGGGCCTGCTGGCAGTGTTCGATGGTGCGGCCTCGGTCGGCGAGCCGAGCGAGGAAGGCGCCGGCCTGGGTGATCTCCTGTTTCGTCTGGTTAGTCTGGGAGCGTCCCAGCGGTCCCTTCTCCGCCTTGCTCCGCAGGCGCCACATCTGGTGCCAGGTGGCGAAGTGCTGAAGAAGTCGCCGGGGTTCGGGGTCCTCGACGGTGGCGAGCCGCTCGGCCAGCCAGCGCTGATAGAGCAGAAGCTGCCGGTCGACGCGTGGCAGGACACCGCTGTCCATCAGCAGGTCACGCAGGTGGACGACGGTTCGCCAGGGTGTTTCCTGGTGCAGCCCGTCGTGGGTGAGCGGGATGCTGCCGGCGGCCACCGCGGAGGAGACGGACGACATTGGGGTTGCGGAGCCAGATCAGGCGGCTCTTGGGCCGGTCCATCTCCTTCAGGGAGGTGACCAGCGGTTGCAGCGAAGCGGCAACGTGGCCTGTGCCGTCGTCGAGGAGTCGGCCGAGGGTGTCGGTGAGGGTGCACCGTTCGCAGAGGCGTCCGCCGAGGAGCAGCCCTTCGAAGCCGCAGCGGTCGCAGAAGAAGTCACGGGCGATGCCCGCGCAGTCGCGGCAGATCGGCGTGCCGGTCGCGCCCCGGCCTGGCAGCAGCCGGTCGGCTCGGCAGCCGGGGCAGCAGCCGCGGAACGTGCAGACCCCCGGCCCGCTCCGGCCGTGGGCCGAGCGCATCGCGCCCCGGTACAAGCAGCTGCACCGGCAGGTGCCTGCAGTCGGGGCGTTGACGGCGCTGTTCCGCCGCGGCGCCTACAACGCCGACTTCATCCATCCGCCGCCGTCGGGCTCCGGTCGTGACTTCGCCGCTGAGCTGGCCGCCGTACGAGCGACTCCATTGCACCGCGCACGCCTGGAACTGGCCCGCAACCTGGCGGGATTACCAACGCCGCCACGTGCAGCGCATCCTCGACTCGCCGGATGTGGTCACCCGACTCGCCGACGCGCTCGAAGCGAGCCGGCAGGCACTGGTCGAGCCGGACTGGCCGCGACTGCGCACGGTGCTGGAACGTGACCTGGTCCGCCGCGCCGGGCACCTGGCGATGTACGGCTGGGCAGCAGCGCTGTCCGATCTCGACCCGCGGGTGAGATGGCACTCCCAGGGGCAGACCGGAACCATCGAGGTGCACACCGGCTCGCGAACCGCATGGGACCGGTACCAGCTGGCCGGCAAGGGCCTGCTGCTGATGCCGACAGTCTTCGGCACTCTGATCAGCTACGTCGAACCGCCATGGCCCTACGCCCTGGTCTACCCCGCCCGGGGCATCGCGGACCTGCTCGGCCCCGTGGCGCGTACACCAGGCAGCGAAGCCCTGAGCCGGCTGCTCGGCCCGCACCGCGCGGACGTGCTGCGCGCGCTGGACGTGCCGGCAACGACGACGCAGCTGGTCGCCCAGCTCGGCCTGAGCCTGGGCACCGTCGGCAGCCATCTGGCGGTGCTGCGCGATGCCGGTCTGGTCACCCGCACCCGCACCGGCCGGACCGTCCGCTACGAGCACACACCGCTGGGCGCAGCCCTGGCGGCCAGCTGAACACCACCAGGCAGCACACCTGGCCGGTCAAGGGCGCCTCCGGCGTAGCTATGCGGATTTGCCACGCCCCCTGGACAGTCTGATCCGCCCCGAAGGCGGCTGGCTGCGATGGGGAGATCAACTCAGCAGGTCTGTCTCACCCCCGAGCACGAGGTGGCGATTTTCAAGGCTCTGGCCGCGGATCCGTGAACCCCCAGGTCAGCAGTGGGAACCCGGGTTCGTTTCGGCAGCGCACTTCCTGCCGTGGCGAGCAAGGCGGTTGAGAATGTGCTGTCTCCCGGGATCGATGTGCGGGTGGAGGGGGTGTGCGACTCCTCCGGCATCCTGGTGGTGGAGGCGGTGCCGACGGCCCGTCCAGGCCCGGTGCCCGAACTGTCGCAAGCAGGCCCGTCGCGTGCACAGCACCATCAACACACCCTGGGTAAGCGGCCGTCGGGCTCACGCCGGGTCATCGTCCGGCTGCGGGTGCGCCGGTACATCCGCGACCGGAAGAGCTGTTCCCGTACGACGTTCACCGAGCAGATGCCGGATCTGTCCACGCGCTACCGCCGTCCAGTACCGGGCTTGCGGACTGGCTGCAGTCGATCACGATCAACCTCGGCGGCCGTCCCGCCGCACGGCTGTACCGCCGACCGCGGCTGACCGCGGGCCGGACCCGGCTGCTCAGGCCACTGACAGCGCCGGCCGTGCCGGACCATGCCCCGAGGGCACTGGATGTCGACGAGTCTGCCTTCCGCAAGGGCTGCACCTACAGCACCGTGCCGGTCGACGTCGAGGCTGGCCGGGTCGTGGACGTGCTGCCCGACCGCACATCCGAGACGTTCGCCGCCTGGCTCACCGAACATCGCGGAACCGAGATCATCTGGCGGATCGTCGCCCCGGGCCGCGACTGGTGCAACGCGACCGCGTCCGCCATGAACTGCGGCGGATAGTTCTTCATGACCACGAGATGTCCGTCCTCAGATCCCCAGGATCCGGTGTCTCGTGTGTCCAGAACCAAGAGTCAAGGCCCCCCGTCGGCTCCCCCATCGTCCTGCACACCGGATGGCACGCGAGGGAGCGCGGTAGACCAGGACTCAGCTCCTGGTCTACCGCACGCCTCGACCTGACGTTGGTCGGCCGGTCGGCAGTCGGGCCGCGCCGGGGTCAGCGTGCGAGTACCTCGTCCCGATCCCGGCCCGAGCCCTCCGCGGGCCGAACGCCCACATCGGGCTGTTTGGCCAGCCGGCTCGGCCACCAGATCTTCTGCCCGATGTCGTGTGTCAGCGCGGTCACCAGGACCGAGCGAACGATGAACGTGTCGAGCAGGACGCCCAGCGCGACCGCGAAACCCATCTCCACGAAGCTGACGAGCGGCATCGTGGTGAACACCGCGAACGTCGCCGCCAGGACGAGCCCGGCCGACGTGATGACGCCGCCGGTGGCCGCGAGACCGACGACCGCGCCTTGGCGCGTCCCGCGGTGCTGCGCCTCTTCGCGGACCCGGTGCATCAGGAAGATGTTGTAGTCGATCCCCAGGGCGACCAGGAACACGAAGATCAGGAGCGGCATGCCGGTGTCCATACCCGCGAAGTCGAATACGCGGTTGAACACCAGCGAGCTGATACCCAACGCAGTCGCGAACGACAACACCACGGTCAGGATCAGGATCACCGGTGCCATGATCGCGCGGAGCAAGAGGCACAGAACAAACAGCACGGCGAGCAGGATCAGCGGGATGACGACCTTGTCGTCGTGCCGCGACGCTTTCGCGGCGTCCAGCGCCATCGCGGGACCGCCACCGACCTTGGCTTCGGCGTCAGGGATCGGGTGCACCGCGTCGCGGACCCGATCGACGGTGTCGCGCGCGGCGGACGTGTCGGGGCCGTCGCTGAGCGTCGCCCAGATCTCGGTGCGACCGTTCTCGGTGCCGAGCTTCACCACACCCCTCGGGGCGATGCCCTGTGTGCCTTGCACCTTGGCCGCCACGGTGTCGGCCGAGTCCGCTTTGGTGATCACGACCAGTGGATCGCCCTCGCCTCGCGGGAACGACCTGGCTGCGATCTCCATGCCCTTGACGGAGTCGGGTTTCTTGGTGAAGGAGTCCGCGAGCTCGACGCCGTCGGCCTTGAGGCCGGTGATGCCGAGCGCGAGCGCGCCGAGGACGACCGCGGTGACGATCCACACCGGGCGCGAGCGCTTGTCGATGACGCGGCCGACCCGCGTCCAGACGCCGTTTGCGTGCGCCTGCTCGGAGCCGACATGCGGTACCTTCGGCCAGAACACCCAGCGGCCGCAGATGACCAGCAGCGCGGGCAGCAGCGTGATCATGACGAGCAGGCCGACGGCGATACCCAGGGCGCACACCGGGCCCATGCCTTGTGTCGAGTTCATCTCGGCGACGAGCAGCACGAGCATGCTCAGGGCGACGGTGGCGGCGCTGGCCACGATGGCCGGGCCGGCGCGGTGCAGTGCGTGCGCCATGGCCTCGTGCCGGTCCTCGTAGTGGCGCAGTTCCTCGCGGTAGCGCGCGATCAGCAGCAGCGCGTAGTCGGTGCCCGCACCGAAGATCATGATGTTCAGTACGGCGAAGCTCTGGCCGTTGACCGTGACACCCGCCTTCGTGGACAGGTACACGACCGCCCACGCGGCGAACAACGCGAAGATCGCCGAGAGCAGCGGCACAAACCACAGCGTCGGTGAACGGTAAGTCAGAAGCAGGATGACGATGACGACGCCGACGGTGATGAACAGCAGTGAGCCATCGATGCTCTGGAACGCCTCGGATTGATCCGCCGCTATACCGGCGGGTCCCGCGCTGTACGTGTGCAGGCCGCTGGGACGGTCCTTCTCGGCGATCTTCTTGATCTGCTTGACGGCGTCGGCGAGGTCCTTCCAGCCGCCGTCCTTGATGGCGATCGGGATCTCGACCTGCATCGTCGTCCCGTCGGCGCCCCACTGCGGCGCGCCGATATCGCCTGTCACGCCTTTGATGGCACCGGGTACGGCGAATGCCCGCAGGTCGTCCGCGATCGCTTGGCGGTCCTCCTCCGTCAGGCCGCTCGCGCGATAGTAGACCTCGTTGGCGTTCGAGATGGCGTCAGGGCGGAAGTGCTTTTGCAGTTCGACCACTTTTGTCGACTCGGCGCTTCCCGGCAGCCACGAGGACATCTCGTTGCTCTGCGCGCCGCTCAGCTTCTGCCCGAGCGGCATCAGGCCGGCGATGACAATGATCCAGCCGATCAGCACGACCCATTTGCTTCGCCGCCCGCATGGCAACGCGGACAACGTCTTCCATCTGTTCATTCAAACCCCAGAAGGTGATGGCGCGAGCCTTCTCGCGGAGGCAGTCGGCGCCATGTGGCCGACGATCGGATAGGTCCAGGTCATGAGGAGAAACCGGCGAGACCTGACCAACAGGTCAAGCCGGTTGCCCTGCCATCGACGTGCCGCGTACTCGCAAGTGGCTACACGCAGATGACGAACAAGAGGGGGGTCTGTCAGGCCGTCCGGCTTGTCCTGCCACGCGTCCACCGCCCGAGAGCCGGCTGCGGCCGCGTCAGCGGTACCGAAGTGGTAGCGGTCGGCCTCAACCGGGGCCGTGATGCGGCGGGACGGCTCTGTGCACATCGTCGACGCACTGTGAGCAGCGACTTCCGCACCAGCCGGAACTTTGCACAGGCCCTGCGGTCAACCCGCCGTCCAAGGGCGGAGTTTGTCCGGGTTGCGTACCGCCCAGATACGCGTGATTCGGTCGTCCGCGACGTCGAACGCGTACACCGCCACGGTGACGCCCTCGTGCTCGATCACCAGCCCGGGTCGGCCGTTGACCGTGCGCTCGAGGACCATCAGACCGCCGGACGCCCGAGCAGCGAGGTCGGTGAGGTACCGCGCGATTCCCTCGCCCTCGATTGGGTGAAGCGCCGCGGGAACCATGCCGCCGCCGTCGGCTGTGAAGGTGGCTCCGGGGGCGAGGAGGCCGACGAGGGCATCGATGTTCTGTGCCTCCCACGCCTTCTTGAACTCCCTGACGAGTCGCGCCTGGTGGGTCGCCGGGGCCTCAGGGGGCCGGGAGGTCCGTACGCGGCGCCGGGCGGAGGAGGCCAGTTCGCGGCAGGCCGCCGGGGTGCGGCCGGTGATCTCGGCGATCTCGGCGAACGAGTATGCGAAGACGTCGTGCAGGATGAGCGCGACGCGCTGGGCGGGGCTCATGGACTCGAGGATGACGAGAAAGGCCATGCTCACCGACTCGTCGAGCGTTATCCGGTCCACGGGGTCGGCCGCCGCGGTCCCTGGGCGCCCACTGATCCAGCCGGTCCGCTCGGGCAGCGGCTCCGGGATCCATTCGCCCACGTAGCGCTCGCGCCGCACTCGCGCCGAGCCGAGGAGGTCCAGGCACACACGTGTGGCGACCGTCGTCAGCCACGCACCGGGGGAGTCGATGGCGTCCTGCTCATGTCGGGACATGGCATACCAGCGGGTGTAGGTCTCCTGGACCGCGTCCTCTGCCTCGGCCAGGGAACCGAGGAGCCGATAGGCGAGACCGATCAGCCGCCGCCGCTCACTGATGAGCGCGCCCAAGCCTGCGTCGGATTCGTCGCGCTCTGACTCTGCTTGACTGGTCATCGTTCCGGTGGCTCCTCGATCTCTGGTCGTCCCTCGTTGGTCCGACGAGACAGCACGTCCTATTGTCAGGTTCGCGAGTTTCCCTGACGTTTCGCGGGGCCGTGTCGTCGTACCGCGCACAGACACCATCGCCCCGCAGTACCCGGGCAGGACACCTCAGGAGACAGCGATGACCAGGATCGGCATACTCGTCGGCAGCACCCGCCCCGGCCGCAGGGCCGACCAGGTCGCCCGGTGGGTCCACGAACGGGCGACCCGGCGCAGCGACGCCGAATTCGAGGTGGTCGACCTGCTGGACCACCCGCTGCCGCACCTGGACGAGCCGCTGCCCGCGCTCGCCGGGAGGTACCAGCACGAGCACACCCGGGCATGGGCGGATACCATCGCCCGCTTCGGCGGATTCGTCATGATCACCCCGGAGTACAACGCCTCGATCCCCGGCGTCCTCAAGAACGCCATCGACTACCTGCACGCAGAATGGACCCACAAGGCCGTCGGATTCGTCTCCTACGGAACTCGGGGCGGCACCGGCGCGGCCCGGCAGCTGCGGACACTGTGTGAGCTCCTCCAGATGGCTGTCGTGACCCCGCAGGTCCAACTGTCCCTGCACAACGACTTCGAGGAGCACGCGACACTCAGGCCGGGCGCCCACCACATCGGTGACCTGGACACACTGCTGGACCACGTCGTCGCCCAGAGCACGGGAGGACGGACAGCCCTGCCCACACAGCGCGAGACGGACGAAGCCGCGATCCGCCGCCACGTCGAGGGCATCATCGACGCGATCCAGGCAAAGGACCTTGAGGGCCTGAGGCGGTTCTACGCCACGGATGTCGTCTCCTTCGACATCGATCCGCCACTCCAGCACGTGGGGATCGACGCGAAACTCAAGAACTGGGCGAACGTGTTCACGTTCTTCCAAGAGGTGAGCTATGAAATGCGCGATCTGACGCCCACCGTGGGCGAAGACACGGCGTTCACGCACGCCTTCGGCCGCCTCAGCGGCACGCGGGCCGACGGAACGGCAGCGGGCGGCATGTGGGTCCGGGCTACCTTCTGCTTCCGGAAGATCGACGGCGATTGGCTGATCACGCATGACCAGGTCTCCGTGCCACTGGACATCCTGAGCGGCAAAGGGGTCGTCGATCTCGAACCGTGACATCAGCGGAGCCCGGGGACGGATGTGAAAGCGACGGCGGCCACCGACGATTCCGTTCACGCCACGCACACGGGCGTCTCGCCCTTGACCAGATCGGCCCACGCGGTGCGAGAGGTCAAGCTGAGTTGCTGGTGGCATGTGGGACAGGAGTGGTCGGCGACAGCTCGCACGCCTCCCGCAGCAACGACGTAGAGGGGGCCACCCCAGCCGAGTGCGTCGATGTCCGCGGTCTTCTCACACCACACAGGCGTGTTCAGTTCAGGGTGGAAGCCGGCGAACGCCCAGCATCGTTCGCCGATCGCGACCAGTTCGGGATCGGCGCCGTCGACCGGAACGACGGTCGGAGTCAGGCCGGCCAGCGTCGCGCTCATCTCGTCAGTCCCAGTTGCTTACTTTATGCAACGGAGGCGAACGGTGTGTCCGGCATGCTCGCTCTGCTCGGCCTGTTCTGCGTACCGGAACAGCTCGTCGCAGCAGTTCGCGGCACGCGTCACCTGCGGGTGGAAGGGCTGATTCACTGGCACGTCGGCACGAGTGAACGATCCATAGTTGACCCGCGTCAGCCACTCGCCACTCGGCAGGCCGTTCTGCGCCGGACGCTGACGATCACTCGGGCCAGTTCCTCAGCTACGACCCCGGCCGGTGACCGGGGCGTGTACCGGTGGTTCTGGATATCGATGAAGCCCCTCGGGAGCGTTGAAGGGGCCTCACCTGGTCATGCAGTCAGATCCGTGCCGGACGCCGTCCGCCGGGTTCGAGGCGGCCGAGGGTGTCGGTCAGAGGTCGGTCAGCGGCAGGCTTCTGTGCGACATCCCGCGAGTTCCCTTGAGCCCTGCTGGGTCCTTGTCCTCGTGACCAGGGTGTTCTGTCTCCCTGGGATGTTCTTCGATCCGGTGACAGAACTTCAGGAATACACCGCATCAAAGCTGATGTCGCAGGTCGGACTCAGGGTGAGCGAGGCATGCAGACTCGACCTGGCCGACACCAAGTGGGACCTGGGCCGCTTTGGCAAGCTTCATGTGTGTCACGGCAAGGGCGCCCGTGGCTCGGGCCCGCGTGAGCGGATGGTGCCGCTGATCAACGGTGCCGACCGGTCGCTGCGGTGGTTCATCGAGGACGTCTGGGGCCAGTTCGACGACGACCATGAGGCCATCGCCGACGCCACTACGCCAGACGTCCGGCTCATAGTCGCCCTGGCCGCTGTCCACGCGGCACGGCCGAAGATGATCCGGACGACGCAGTTGGAAGATGTCGACCTGGGCAACCGGCGCATCACCGTCGGCGGCCATGTCCGCCCGCCCGACGACCTCACCCGCCGAGCGGTCCTGGACTGGCTCGACCACCGCCGCAGCCCTCGAACGGCTCCTGTTAACCGCCAGCTTGAAGAGGCCCTTACCCACGGCGCCGACCCGCTCCACCTGGCGCTCGTCTTCGATAACGACGAGAAGACAGCCATCCGTTACGCGCACTCGACCCAGTCGATCCTGGAGCGGCCCATCGGACACCAGGAACGCGGCGCACGATGAGGGCAGCACGAGAGGAAAAGCGTTGGCCTCTAGTCGTGGACCAGGCGACCATGACTTCCGTGAAACCGTTGAAGATCGTCGCGGGCGACGCGACCAACCCCCAGGCGAAGGGCCCGAAGATCATCGCCCATATCTGCAATGACCTCGGCGGATGGGGCAAGGGATTCGTTCTGGCGATCTCGCGTCACTGGCCCGAACCGGAGCACGAGTACCGTCGCTGGCACCGCGAGCGCGCAGGTAACGACTTCGCCCTCGGAGCAGTACAGATGGTCCGCGTCCGATCCGACATCTGGGTCGCAAACATGGTCGCGCAGCGCGGGATGAAGGTGGGAAGCAGCGGTCCACCCATCCGATACGACGCCGTTGAACGCTGCCTACAGGCCGTCGCTGAGCACGCCCTTGTCAACAAGGCCTCTGTTCACATGCCCCGCATCGGCTGCAGCCTCGCCGGCGGCAAGTGGGAACGCATCGAGCCGATCATCAGCAAAACCTTGGGTGCCCGCGACATCGCCGCCACCGTCTACGACTACGCATGAGACCGACTCTTTGCCTGGCCACAGGGCCGCAGGTTCATGATCAACTCCCTGGTGCATTCTCGTGAATGGCTTCAGCAGACCCGTGAGTCCCCGCTGGACCGCCTTCAGTTTCCGCGAACCCGCGAAGATCTCGGCCCTGCCCTCCCGAAGCTACGGCGAAGTGGCAAGTAGCTCACTGTAATCAGGGTGACGGTTGGTCAGAGAGGGCGAAGCGGGGTCGAGGCACATCGCCGACCTGAGTACGGCGAAGTCGGCACGGGCCTGTTCGACGGCTTCGGGGTACGCCTTGCGCTTGGCGTGCTGGGCCAGCGCCCGGTAGATGCTGGGCCACCGAGGGTTCTGTCCCCTGCGCTTGCCCCATGGGGATGATCGGGTCGGGCTGGATCTGCTCGACGGACTGGCCGCCCGCGCGGCGCCGCAGCACGGTGTGGAGCATGTCGTCGGTGATGACGGGGGGCCGACCGCCGTGCGGCGCGGGCTTCGATCAGCCCAAGTCCGCCATCGCCGGTTCCGGTTCACCCACTTCGACGCCGCTGCTCGGGACATCCTCTATCTCTGCGGCGACACGCATAATCGGACGAGTCTTGCAACGCTCGGTCAATCAGCGGCGGCTCTCCACGGACAACGGTGCGTTCGCGTGCGTCATGGTGTCGTCGAGGCCGTAGGGGACGCGTGGTGCCGTGCACGGGTGACGATGAGTGAGACATTCTGCCCACCGAAGCCGAAGGAGTTGCTGAGCACGGCCTCCTGGGGGACGTCTCGTCGCTCTGCGACCACATCGAGATCGATGTCGGGCCCGACGCCGGCCGCGGTGAGGTTGCGAGTCGGCGGGATGACGCCGTGCTCCACGCTGAGGACGGCGATGAGTGCTTCGATCGCGCCGGCGGCGCCGAAGAGATGACCGAGCGCCGCCTTGGGGGCTGTCACGGTGGCGCGGCCGAAGACCTCCCTGATCGCGTGCGCCTCGGCGACGTCGCCGACCGGAGTTCCGGTGGCGTGGGCGTTGATGTGGCTGATCTGCTCGGAAGCCAAGCCGGCTTGCGCGAGGGCCTTCCGCATGGCCGAGATCTGACCGGAGCCGTCGGCAGCGGGCGCCGTGATGTGGTGAGCGTCGGCGGCGATGCCGGCGCCAGCGAGTACCGCGTGGATGCGCGCGCCTCGGGCGCTGGCGTGCTCGGCGCTTTCGAGCACCACGACAGCGGCGCCTTCACTGAGGACGAATCCGCTGCGGTCCGCAGCGAACGGCCGGGACGCCGAGGCGGGTTCAGCGGTGTGCCGCGACAGTGCTTGTGCCTGGGCGAAGCCGGCGACGGTGATCGGGGTGATCGCGGCCTCGGTCCCGCCCGCGATGACCACGTCAGCCTCGCCCGCACGGATGAGCCTGGCTCCCAGGGCGATCGCCTCGGCACCGGAGGAGCATGCCGAGACGGGCGTGTAGACCCCGGCCCGCGCCCCGTATTCGATGCTGATCAGCGCCGCCGCCGCATTGGGCATGAGCATCGGGACCGTGCGTGGCGAGACGCGCCGCCTCCCAGCCGCCTCCAGCACGTCGTCTTCCTTCAGCAGCGTCCGTACGCCCCCGATGCCCGTGCCGATCGCCGATGCGAGCCGGTCCGGGTCCACCTCTGGGGCACCGGCATCGGCCCAGGCTTCGGCCGCCGCGGCCAAGGCCGCCTGCTGCGAGCGGTCGAGCCGCCTGGCCTGCACCGGCGGCAGCGACTCGGCGGGGTCGATCGCCATCGTCCCCGCGACAGTGGCGGGAAGGCCAGTGTCCTCTTGGCCTCCCAGGACGCCGTCGCGGATGCCGGACTCGCCAGCAAGCAGGGCGCCCCAGGTGGACGCCACGTCTGCCCCGAGTGGTGTGATCGCGCCGAGTCCGGTCACGACGACTTCAGTCCGGTGCATGCCTCTCAACTTTCTTGTATGCGATACAAATGAATGTCATTGTTGTATCACATACAATTCTGGTGTGAAGAAGAAGCGAACCGAAGCTCGATCAACGTCGGCTCGGTCGCGTGACCGCGGTCGCGCGACGAGGCGCCGGCTGATCGAGGCAACCGCACGGCTCTGCAAGGAACGGCCCGGCGCTGAGGTGAGCGTCGCGGACATCGCGAACGCGGCAGGCGCCTTCCCCAATCAGGTCACCTACTACTTCGGCTCCAAGGACTCGCTCCTCGTGCACGCGGCCTTTCTCGGCTTGCTGCACGACGCCCGACGGATTGAGCGCATCGGTCGCCAAGCCCCTGATGCCGCGACATTCCGACGCAACATCGCCCGCGCCGTACTGGCCATGCCCTCGCTGCCGTCAGTCACGCGAGCGCTCGCCGCCGGGATCTCCAAGCCCGACCTCGCCCCCGTGGTCGACCGGCACCTCCAGTTGCTGTTCCGGCAATCCGAGCGCTTCGCGAGCCAGCTCATCGACAGTCGCGGCTGGAGGACCCGTCGACCGCTCAACGTGGAAGCCAGGACGTTCTGGAGCACCGCGCTCGGCGCAGTGCTGCTTGCCCGCGCCGGGGCACACGGCACCAACGCCGACCTCGACCTCGCCGGAGCATTGACCATCCACGACGAACCCGATCCCGGTTACTGAGGCAGAACTCGTGATGTCGTGCCGTTGCTCAGGTGGGCCGGATGGTCAGGCCGGTCTCGGCGAGGCAGCCGTCTATGAGGTCGCTGCGGTACTGGATGT
>NZ_JBSFLI010000066.1:0-14075 GCF_053598955.1 Streptomyces sp. NPDC001056
CCCGCGGACACGGCCTCCTCGACCACGTACTGGATCGCGGGCTTGTCGACGACCGGCAGCATCTCCTTGGGAGTGGCCTTGGTGGCCGGCAGGAAGCGGGTGCCGAGACCCGCCGCCGGTATGACCGCCTTGGAAATGGTGGGGCGGGAAGCCATCAGGTGTTCGTCTCTCTCGTTCTGCACGTCGGGCGCCGGTGCGGCCGGGCTCAGGCGTCGATGAGGCCGTGCTCACCGGAGGGCTGGCGCGGGATGCGGGCCTTGGCGAGGGCCCCCGGCGCGGGCGCGGGCGTCCGGTCCGCCAGCGGGAGCACCGCGGGGGTGGTCTCCTGCTGCCCGAGGAAGAGACGGCGCACCACACGCTCCGCCGCGTTTCCGTCGTCGAACTGCACGAAGCGCTCACGGAACGCGGCCCGCAGCTCGGCGGCCTCGGCGCTGTTCCAGGCACCCGAACGGAAGACCTCGATCAGCTGGTCCTCGTCGGTCGCGGTCGCGCCCGGGGTCTCGCCCGGCTGGCCGGAGAGGATGTCGAAGTAGACACCGCGGGCCTTGCGGTAGACCTCCCAGTCGTCGGCGTAGGTGACGATCGGGCGGTCCAGGCACGCGTAGTCGAACATGATGGACGAGTAGTCCGTGATCAGCGCGTCGGCGGCCAGGCAGAGGTCCTCCACCACCGGGTACGTCGACACGTCCTTGATCAGACCGCGCTCCTGGAGGGCCTCCAGGCGGGGGTCGGCGCCGTAGAAGTAGTGCGTGCGCACCAGGACGACGAAGTCCGGGCCCAGCTCGGAGCAGAAACGCTCCAGGTCGATGCGGGGGACGTAGCCCTTCTGGTAGTCGCGCACCGTCGGGCAGTACAGGATGGCCTTCTTGCCGTCCTCGATGCCCAGTTCGCGGCGGATGCGCAGGACGCCGTCACCGTCGGTGCGGAAGTAGACGTCGTTGCGCGGGTAGCCGAACTCGATCGCCTCGAACGCGCAGGGGTAGACCCGCTCCCAGTTCTCCGTGGAGTGCTGGTTGGAGGTGAGGCTGAGGTCCCACTTGTCGGCCCGCTCCAGCATCTTGGCGAAGCTCATGTTCTTCGCCGCCGCCGGGTACTTCTGCTGGTCGATGCCCATCTGCTTCAGCGGGGTGCCGTGGTGGGTCTGGAGGAAGACCTGCTCGGGGCGCTTGACGATGTTGTTCGGGAAGTTGACGTTGTTGACGAGGTACTTGGCGCGGGCCATGACCTCCCAGTAACGCGGCGAGTTGGCCACCACGTAGTCGACGCCCGCGGGGATGTTGTCCACCATGTCGCGGCGCACGACCCACACGCCGTGCACGTTCGGGGCGAGTTCCTTGGCCTTGTGGTAGATGGCCGCGGGGTTGCAGGCGACGCCGCGGTTCCAGTAGGCCGCGTAGACCGCGAGGTTCTCGTCCACCGGGCGGCGCAGGTGCAGCCGGTACAGCCGGTTGTAGGCGGTCTTGCCGAGCTTGGTCTTGACCTTGGTGGCGCGCTGGATGACCTGCCGGCGGGTGTTGCCGGCGGCGGTCACCGCGGCGTAGGCCGTGTAGGAGCCGCGCTCCAGCAGCTGGAACCGGACGCCCTGGGAGCCCTCGGGGAGCACGAAGCCCTTGGGCTTGTAGCGCTTGTACGAGGCCGCCGCGAGCTTGAAGAACTCCGCGCGGTCCTTGGGGACGATGCGGTCCTCGCGGGCCAGCGTGAACAGGTAGTGGCTCGCCGCGCGCTCGAACAGCAGGGCGCGCACGGACTCCAGGTGCGGGCGCTCGTCGAGGAACTCGAAGAGGCGGGCGTACTGCTGGAAGATGCCGAAGTGCTTGCGGCCGGGCGTGCGCATGGAGTTGCCCTGGCGGCGCTGGCGGTACTCGACGCAGACGTGGTCGGTGGCGGCGATGCGCTCCGCGGTCAGCATGGTCTTGTAGACCATGAGCGCGTCCTCGTAGATGCCGTCGGTGAAGATGAAGTTGTTGCCGACGTAGAACTCGCGGCGGTAGGCGCGGTTCCAGACGACGGCGAACATGGTGAGGAAGTCGGGCCGTTCGAGGGCCGTGAAGACGTCCGTGCCCGCGCTCGCGAGGAGTTCACCGGCCGCGCTCGCCTGGACGCGGTTGTTCCAGTAGGTGCGGACGTGGTTGAGCAGCAGGATGTCCGGGTCGCCCGTGACCTCCAGGCGGTCGGCTATCGCCTGGAGCGCGCCCTCGGCCAGCGTGTCGTCGCTGTCGAGGAAGAGGATGTACTCGCCGCGGGACTTCAGGGCACCGGCGTCGCGCGCCTTTCCGATGCCCCGGTTCTCCTCGAAATGCACGGGTATGACGCGGCTGTCGAGGGCCGCGTATTCATCGAGTATCTTCCCGCACGAGTCGGGGGAGTGGTCGTCGATGGCGACGATCTCGAAGTCCTCGAAGGACTGGGACAGAATGGAGTCCAAGCACGCACGCAGATATCCCTGGACTTTGTAGACAGGGACGACAACGCTTATTTTCGGCGAAGCGTTTCCATTCGCTACGGGCATGCTTGGGGCTCCTGGACTGTCGGTCAGACTCTCAACCGCCTCCCGGTGCCGGTGCGGCGTGGGGGCGAGAGGCACAAGGAGTGCGAGGTTAAGGGGCGTTTAACCCTACCCTAACGTGCCCCTCCGAATGGTCTCACCGTACGGCCGCGCGGGACCGGGCGGACCGGGTGTGGCGAGGCTCACGGGCGCCCGCGGGGGCGCTCCGATCGGGGCCGTCCGGGACCCGCGAGCACGCCTTCCCCGAGGCCGGACGAGCACGCTCCGCCGGAAGAGGCCCGCTCCGCCGCAAGAGGCCCGCTCCTTCGCGCGAGCCGGTGCCGGAGACCGGCGGGCGGATCCGCCGCACGGCGGGGCCGTGCCGAGGTCGGCCGGGTCCGGGGTCCGGGCGGCCCTGCCCCGGGCTCTCGCAGGGCGGGTGCCACCGGGCCGGGCGGCGGCGTCCACGAGGGGGGTGCGGCCCGGCCCGGCCTGGAGCCGACGAGGCCCAGCGGGCGGACGCGGAAGGCGCCGCCGGCCCGGCGGCCGAGGGTGATCCGGTCGTCGGCCGGAGCGGTCGCCGCGGTGGTGCGGTCGGCCCCGCTCCCCGGGGCACACCGGGTAAGAGAAGAAGGTGAGTCCTCGGTGAGAACACCGCCCTCGGCGAAGGCGAACCGGGCGATCCGGTCATCCCGCCCCGTGGAGGTGCCGCCGGACTCCGCGGTGCGGATGCCGTGTGCCCCTGTCCACGGACGGGACCCGGATGTGGTGGATTCGACACCACCGGGCACTCCGCGGCCGAAACCGCGGAGGCGCGTGGTGCCGAGGGCGTTCCCGGCACTGTCCGGGACGGGCCGGCCCGGCCGGCGGGAACGGCCGCCGTTCCGATGGCGGCACCTCCGTTTGCACGAGGCGTCTGCGATCGAACATCGCGAATCGAACCACCCCGGAAGGGCCGGGAAAGGAAACGGTGACCGGCATTTCGCCGCCGCGCCCCGTCTTGTTCACGGACACCGTGAAAGGAAACGCGATCCCGAATTCCCTCGGTTTTCCGGCCCCGCCGCTCGACGCGTGAGGTGACCGGCGGGCGTCCGCCCACCGAAACCGGAGCGCGCCGAAGGTCCCGGGTCGCGTACATTGCGCAGCACGGGGCCGGTACACGGGCGAAAGGGACGGCAGGCAAGTGGCAAGCGCGAGGCAGGCCGTGGTGGAGGCCCGCAGGATCGTCGTCAAGGTGGGCTCCTCCTCTCTGACCACCGGCGCGGGCGGCCTGGACGCCGACCGCGTGGACGCTCTGGTGGACGTGCTGGCCAAGAGCCGCAGGGGAGAGGAGAAGGAGGTCGTCCTCGTCTCCTCCGGTGCCATCGCCGCCGGGCTCGCGCCGCTCGGGCTGCGCCGCCGCCCCCGGGACCTCGCCCGGCAGCAGGCCGCCGCCAGCGTCGGCCAGGGCCTGCTCGTCGCCCGCTACACCGCCTCCTTCGCGCGCTACGGCCTGCGCGTCGGTCAAGTCCTGCTCACCAGCGACGACATGAGCCGCCGCGCCCACCACCGCAACGCCTCGCGCACCCTCGACAAACTGCTCGCGATGGGTGCCCTGCCGATCGTGAACGAGAACGACACCGTCGCCACCGACGAGATCCGCTTCGGCGACAACGACCGGCTCGCCGCCCTCGTCGCCCACCTCGTCCACGCCGACCTGCTCGTCCTCCTCTCGGACGTCGACGGCGTCTACGACGGCGACCCCAGCAGGCCCGGCACCTCCCGGATAGCCGAGGTACGCGGCCCCGCCGACCTCGCGGGTGTGGAGATCGGCAGCGCGGGCAAGTCCGGCGTCGGCACCGGCGGCATGGTCACCAAGGTCGAGGCGGCCCGGATCGCGGCCGCCGCAGGCATCCCGGTGGTGCTCACCAGCGCCGTGCACGCGACGGTCGCCCTCGGCGGCGGCGACACCGGCACCTACTTCCACCCCACCGGCAAGCGCTCCGCCGACCGGCTGCTGTGGCTCCAGCACGCCTCCACCCCGCAGGGCGCGCTCACCCTTGACGACGGCGCCGTGGACGCGGTCGTCAAGGGCCGCAAGTCGCTGCTGCCCGCCGGGATCGCGGCAGTGGAGGGCGAGTTCAGCGCCGGCGACCCGGTGGAACTGCGGGACACCAGGGGCCGCGCGGTGGCGCGGGGGCTCGTCAGCTTCGACGCCAAGGAGATCCCGCGGCTGATCGGGCGTTCGACCCACGAGCTGGCGCGCGAGCTGGGCCCGGCGTACGAACGCGAGGTCGTACACAGGGACGACCTGGTGCTCCTGCACGGGTGACACTCGTACAGCGGGGCGCACCCGCGGGTCTCCGGTGGGGGACGTTCCGTAAAACCGCCCCGCGAAGCCTTACGGCCTGCTCAACTTTGTGTGCGAGACATGTTTCCGAGCACTTGGGTGAAGGAGGCCGTCGTGAGACGAGTGCGCCCTGGGGGTACCACCCGAGGTGCCCTGACGAGCGTCGCGGCCGGCGACACCTACGAGGAACCCAGGGACCTGCCCCGACTGTGGCACGTCACCCTCAGCGTGGCCGGCGGGAGCGTCCCCCTCACGGATCTGCGCCGGGCCCTGGAACAGCTGGCCCACGACCATCCCTTCCTGCTGACCAGCAGATACGCGAGCGACCACGCCGAGATCCGGTACTGGGAGGAGGCCCGCGACCTGCATGACGCGGCCGCCGTCGCCCTGCGCCTGTGGGGCGAGCACCGGCTCAGCGCCGGACTGCCCCCGTGGGAGATCGTCGGCCTGGAGGTCATCGACCGTGAGACGTACCACCAGCGCATCGCCGAGGGCTACGGGCCGCCGCCCGCGACACCCGTAGGGGTCCACCCCTTCTGATCCCTTACCGGCGTTTTCGTCTCGGGGTGTGAAACGTACGCGGAAGGGCTCCGCACCGCGCACTACCCTTCCCCCATGACCACGCTCTCGCCGTACGACTCGATGTCCCCGGTCACCCAGGCCGCCTACCGGGCCAGGGCCGCCGCCGCCGACCTCGCGCCGCTGCCGCGCGCCGCGAAGGACGACGCGCTGCTCGCCATCGCCGACGCCCTGGAGGTGCGCGCCGGGGAGATCGTGGCGGCCAACGCCAAGGACGTGGCCAAGGCGCGCGAGAACGGCACCAGCGAGGCCATCGTGGACCGGCTCACGCTCACCCCCGAGCGGGTCCGCGCCATCGCCGCCGACGTCCGCCACGTGGCCGGGCTGCCCGACCCGGTCGGCGAGGTGGTCCGTGGCTCCACCCTCCCCAACGGCATCGACCTGCGCCAGGTCCGCGTCCCGCTGGGCGTCGTCGGCATCGTCTACGAGGCCCGCCCGAACGTCACCGCCGACGCCGCCGCCCTGTGCCTGAAGTCCGGCAACGCCGTCCTGCTGCGCGGCTCCGCCTCCGCCTACGAGTCCAACACCGCCCTGGTCCGGGTGATCCGGGACGCGGTCGGCGGCGCCGGGCTGCCCGCCGACGCGGTCCAGCTGGTGCCGGGGGAGAGCCGCGAGTCCGTGCGCGAGCTGATGCGCGCCCGGGGCCTGGTCGACGTCCTCATCCCGCGCGGCGGCGCCTCCCTGATCAGGACCGTGGTCAGCGAGTCCACCGTCCCCGTGATCGAGACCGGCACCGGCAACTGCCACGTCTACGTCGACGCGCAGGCCGACATCGACATGGCGATCGACATCCTCGTCAACTCCAAGGCCCAGCGGGTCAGCGTGTGCAACGCCGCCGAGACGCTCCTGGTCCACCAGGACATCGCCGCCGCCTTCCTGCCGCGCGCCCTCGACGCCCTCGCCGAGGCCGGCGTCACCGTGCACGCCGACGAGCGGGTCATGGCCCACGCCAAGGACTCCAAGGCCACCGTGGTCGAGGCCACCCCGGAGGACTGGGAGACCGAGTACCTGTCGTACGACATCGCCGCCGCCGTGGTGGACTCCCTCGACAAGGCCGTCGAGCACATCCGGCTGTGGACCTCCGGGCACACCGAGGCGATCGTCACCACCTCGCAGCAGGCCGCCCGCCGCTTCACCCAGTTGGTCGACTCCACCACCGTCGCCGTGAACGCCTCCACCCGGTTCACCGACGGCGGCCAGTTCGGCTTCGGCGCGGAGATCGGCATCTCCACGCAGAAGCTGCACGCCCGGGGCCCGATGGGCCTGCCGGAGCTGACCAGCACCAAGTACATCGTCACCGGCGACGGGCACGTGCGCCGCTGATCCGGCGGGCGGGACGGCGCCCCGGCGGCCGGCCGGGGGGCGTCTCGACAGGTGGATGAATTTCCGTACCGTCTGCCCAAATTGACCCCCCAGGTCTACTCTGGTCGTGTGCCGGAGGACGTGGGGGGCACGCCGTTCCCTGACGGCTGGGAGCCCGACGACGACCACGACCGCGGGGTGTCGGACGAAGAGTTCGCCTCCGTGGTCTTCGACGAGGCCTTCGTACGGGCGGCCACGGTCCATGAGCCGTCCGCCGTCGAGCGCCTCCTTGCCGCCGCCGAGGCCAGAGCCGAGGCCTCCGAGCAGGCCCGCCGCGCCCGCGCCCGGGGCGAGCGCTACGACGACGGGTACGGGGGCGCCGATCTCGGCGCCGACCCGGACGACGACCTGGACGAGCTGGACGACGTCCACGCCCTCGACCGCGGCCCCTTCGACGGCCACGGCAAGCAGGTCCGCTGGCACCGCCCCGTGGCCTGGGTGCTCGCCGTGGTGATGGGCGTCGGCATGGTCGCCCTGGCCTTCGCCGCGGTCTACCGGGGCACCTCCTCGGGCAGCCGCGACCAGCTGCCGCCGCCCACCACGACCGGCCAGAACCGGGCTCCCACGGCGGCTCCCGTCCGCCCTGAGGTGTCGGCGGTGCCCCACCTGCCCTGACCGGCCGCTGCGCCGCCCGGGGCGAAGGCTTGTCAGAAGTTCTGGTGGAGCGGGGCGTTTACCCGGGGCTCACGGAACCCACTCTGAAAGTATGGGCGGGCCTGGAGACCCACCGGAGGGGGCACCCGAGGGCGGCCCCGGCGGTGCCGAGGACGAATACCGATCCGTCGTGTTCGACGAGTCGTTCGTGCGCGCTGCCCGCCTCCAGGAGTACTCCGCCGAGGAGCGGATGGCCGACCACGCGCCCGCCGTGCGCCGCAGGCCGCTGCACCGGGGGCTCGTCCGGCAGGCGATGATCCTGGTCCTGCTGATCGCCGTGGCCTTCGGCACCGCCGTCTACATGGGCGTCCGCCACCCCTACGACTCGGCCGAGGCCCCACGGCCCGCCGAGCCCCTGCGGATGACGGTGATACCGCTCGCCCCGCGGGCCGGGGTGCCGGGCGGGACGGCCGCGGAGACGCTGTACGCGCACAGCCCGGCCGCGCAGTTCGAGGTCGGCGCCGAGGGGATCCCGCTGCCGGCCGCGCGGGGCACCGCACACTTCTCCGACAGCCAGGTCGTGACCGCGCTGACCACGGCGAAGGACTACATCGTGCGCTCCTCGCTGTATCCCGAGGTGCTCACCGGCCGCACGGCGGCGCCCGCGCGGGCGCTGGTGGACTCCGACCAGCTCGCCCAGTTCGACCAGAGCTTCGCCCGCCCGGCGGCGGACGGCCGGCACGCCCCCACCGGCTGGCTGGTGCGCCTCGACCCGGCCCGCGACCGGCTGGCCGACGACCGGATCCGCGTCCAGGGCGATCTGCGGGTCACCGAGGCCGACCCCGCCACCCTGGAGGTCAGCGCCGACCACACCTTCGTCTACGCCCTGCGCCCCACCGGCACCGTGAGCGCGCCCGTCTCCCTCTTCACCGTCCGCCGCGCCGTGACCTTCCGCTTCACCCGCGACGACCTGCGCACCCGCCAGGTCCAGCTGATCACGGCCTACGTCGAGGCCGGTCCCCTGTCCTGCGCCGAGGACGCCACGTCCTACCTGCGCCCCCTCCTGGCGGGCCAGACCCCCCGCCCCGGCACCCCCGCGGGAACCGACCCGTACCGGACCGACAGCCCCGCCGCGCTGTGCGGCACGCTGGCCACGGGGGCGCAGCCCAGGGTCTGAGGACCCTGCCGGGGGACCGGGCCGGGCTCCCACCGGGCCCGGCAGGGCTCCGGACCTCGCCCGTCCTACTCCGCCGCCGGGGCCGGTCCGCCCTTCGCGGGCGGCGGGCTCTTGAAACCGTCGAAGCCGCGCCTGACCCGGCCGCCCAGGTCGCCCGCGCCCCCCGCCAGGTCCGTGACCAGCTTCATCAGTGGGTCCTTGGAGTCCTTGACGTCGCTCGCGTAGCTCGCCGCGGACTCGCGGAAGGAGTCGCTGACCTTGGCGTCCTTGTCGTCGTCGCGGCGCGGGTAGTGGCCGTCCATGATCCGCTGGTAGTCCCGCGAACCGGCCCACTTCTTCAGCTCGGCCGCGCGCACGGTGGTGAACGGGTGCGAGCGCGGCAGCACGTTGAGGATCTTCAGCACGGAGTCGCGCAGGTCGCCCCCGGCGTCGTACTCCTCGGCCTGCTCCAGGAACGCGTCGACGTTCATCTCGTGCAGGTGGTTGCCGCCCGCGATCTTCATCAGGCCGCGCATCGAGGCCCGTACGTCCTGGCCCACCAGCAGCCCGGCCCGGTCCGCGGACAGCTCGGACTTGCGGAACCACTCCCGGAGCGCGGCGATGATCGCCATGATCGCGAGATTGCCCAGCGGGATCCAGGCGACCTTGATCGCCAGGTTCGTCAGGAACAGCAGGACGGTGCGGTACACGGAGTGCCCGGACAGCGCGTGTCCGACCTCGTGCCCGACGACCGCCCGCATCTCCTCCTCGTCCAGCAGCTCCACCAGACCCGTGGAGATCACGGTGATCGGCTCGTCCAGGCCGATGCACATCGCGCTCGGCTGCGGGTCCTGCGTGACGTACATCGGCGGGACCTTCGGCAGGTCCAGGATGTAGCAGGCGTCCAGCAGCATGTCGTGCAGATGACCGAACTGCCGCTCGGAGACCCGCACCGAGTCGGACAGGAACAGCAGCCGCAGGCTCCGCTCCGGCAGCAGTCCGCTGAGTGCCTTGAACACCTGGTCGAATCCGCTGAGTTTGCGCAGCGCCACCAGTGCGCTGCGGTCGGCCGGATGCTCGTACGCCCGCGAGGAGATCCCCGGGAAACGCGTCCGCTGCCTGCCGGGCACCCGCTCGTGCCCGTCCTGCCGATCGCCGTCGTGCATGTCTTCCCCCAAGTGCGTTGAGTGCCGGTGAGCCCCCGAGGCGGGGTTCAGCCTAGGCGGAGATACCGTGGACGGGCAGACAGCCGAAGGAGTCCACGCCATGGAGCACCACCCCGCAGCCGCCCGGCTGACCGAGGCCGCGGCGAGCGCCGCCCAGCAGCAGGGGGGTGGCGGAGACCTGCTCCGCATCGTCCTGATCGTGATGATCCTGGGCTGCGCGCTGACCGCCTGGTTCCTGCTGCGCGGCTACAGGCAGAAGGACGACTGACACCCGCCCGGAGTTCCAGGCCCCGGACCCCCGCTCCCCAACGGCGGAGTCGACGTGATCGCCGAAGGGCCGCCCGCATACGATGAGCCGACGTCTTTATCCCGCCCACACGCGATAGGTCCTGTCGAAGATGATGCTCACCAGCGCCGCAGCCCCGCTGATCTCCCTCGCCGCCGAAGAGGGCGGCCACCACGACAGCCTGAACCCCGCCGTCACCGGCGGCGCCGCCCTCCTCATCCTGCTTCTGCTGCTGTGGATCACCACCCGCTTCAACCGCGACCGCTGAGCCCGGGGACCGGCCCCGGCCGGACGCCGAAGACCGGGCCGGTAGGGTCTGCACGCATGGGAGAGCAGGACATGCCTACCGGCCCGGTGTACGAGACCGCCGCCGGCACGGTCGACCAGCCGCAGTACCGCCGGCACCGGCCGGGCCACGGCCCCGCCCGCCCCGGCAAGCGGCGCCTGGGTGTCATGGGCGGCACCTTCGACCCGATCCACCACGGGCACCTCGTGGCGGCCAGCGAGGTCGCCGCGCGGTTCCAGCTGGACGAGGTGGTGTTCGTGCCCACCGGCCAGCCGTGGCAGAAGTCCCACCGCCAGGTCTCCCCGGCCGAGGACCGCTATCTGATGACGGTCATCGCCACCGCCGAGAACCCGCAGTTCTCCGTCAGCCGCATCGACATCGACCGCGGCGGCCCCACCTACACCGTGGACACCCTGCGCGACCTGCGGGCCCTCAACCCGGACACCGACCTGTTCTTCATCACGGGTGCCGACGCCCTCGCCCAGCTGCTGACCTGGCGCGACAGCGAGGAGCTGTTCTCCCTCGCGCACTTCATCGGCGTCACCCGGCCCGGCCACCACCTCAGCAACCCGGGACTGCCCGAGGGCGGGGTCTCGTTGGTCGAGGTTCCGGCGCTCGCCATCTCGTCCACAGACTGCCGTGCGAGAGTCGCCAAGGGCGACCCCATCTGGTACATGGTGCCGGACGGAGTCGTGCGCTACATCGACAAGCGCGAGCTGTACCGCGGCGAGTGAGCCGAGAGGGGCACCGGTGAACGACCGATACGACGCGGGTGACGCCGGCCACGGAGCCGGACCGTACGAGATCGTCGGTTACGACGAGTACGGACAGCCCGTCTACCGCCAGGTTCCGGCGCAGCAGGCTCCGCGCGGGTCCTACGACCCCTATGCCCAGCCGCAGGGCCACGGCTACGACCCCTACGCCACCGGCACCCAGCAGCCGGCGCAGCCGTACGGGTCCTACGGCACGGGACAGCAGCCGCAGGTCCCGTCGTACCCCTCGAACGACGGTTACGGCGGCTACGACCCCTACGGCTCCCAGGCCGCGGGGCACGGGGGGAATTCCGGGTACGACCCCTACGGGCAGGCCGCGAGCAGCGGACAGCAGCCCCGGGTCGCCGAGCAGACCGCGCACATCCCCCAGCAGGCGGGACCGCCCGACGCCCGCCGGCCCGACCCGTACGCGGAACTCGCGAGCGGAAACCCGGACGACCCGGACGACGCTGACGGCACGGACGGCACGGACGGCGAACCGGACTACCACACCGAGCAGTTCGCGTTCGTGGAGGAGCCGGACGGCGACTCCGAGGACGTCATCGACTGGCTGAAGTTCACCGAGAACCGCACCGAGCGCCGCGAGGAGGCCCGCCGCCGCGCCCGCGGCCGGCTCGTCGCCCTCGGCGTCGTCCTCGCCCTCGTCGCCGTCGGCGGCGTCGGCTACCTCTGGTACGCCGGGAAGCTGCCCTTCCTGTCCTCCTCCGCCTCCGGTGCCGGCGCGGCCACGCCGGTCGGCGCACAGAAGCGCGACGTGATCGTCGTCCATCTGCACAACACCGGCAAGCGCGGCACCTCCACGGTGCTGCTGGTCGACAACACCACCACCAAGCGGGGCAGCACCGTCCTGCTGCCCAACTCCCTCGCGCTGACCGACGACGACGGCTCCACCACGACCCTCGCCAAGTCCGTGGACGACGACGGCTCCTCGGGCACCCGCGACCAGCTGAACACCGTCCTCGGCACCGACATCCAGGGCACCTGGCGACTGGACACCCCTTACCTGCAGAACCTCGTCGACCTCGTCGGCGACATCGACATCGACACCGACACCGACGTACCCGACCCGTCCGCCAAGAAGAAGGGCACCGAGCCGCTCGTCACCAAGGGCAGCGACCAGACCCTCAGCGGCAAGATGGCCGTCGCCTACGCCACCTACCGGGCTCCCGGCGAATCGGAGAACGCCCAGCTGGAGCGGTTCGGGCAGGTCATGCAGGGCGTGCTGCGCAAGATCTCCACCGACGCGTCGGACGCCACGGTCACCGTGCAGAGCCTCGCGCAGATCCTCGACCCCTCGCTCACCGACAAGGACCTCGGCGCCTTCCTGGCCAAGCTCGCCGACCTCGCCAAGGAGGGCGACTACAGCACCGCCCTGCTGCCGGTGCAGCCCGACGGCACGCTCAGCGCCCAGACCAGCGACAGCGTGGTCAAGGACATCCTGGGCGGCGCCGCCAAGAGCCCCGACGCGGGCAGCGCGGTCCGGGTCTCGGTGCAGAACGCCACCGGGGTCAAGGACGACACCGAGCAGGCCCGCGTGGTACTCCTCAACGGCGGTTTCACCTTCCTGGAGGGCGGCAGCGGGAGCGGCACCCAGGCGGCCTCGAAGGTCGTCTACCAGGACACCTCGGACAAGCAGAACGCCACCGAGGTCGCCAAGACCCTCGGCCTGCCCGCGGGCTCCGTCACCAAGGGCTCGGTCTCCTCGGGCGCCGACGTCTCGGTGGTCCTGGGCCAGGACTACAAGCCGTCCGGTTCCTGACCGCTCCGGGGCGCCCCCGTGATGCCCTTCATCACGTGGGGTGCCCCCGTCCGTCCGTGAGACCCTTGAGGCTCAGTGACCGCCGACGGAAAGCCACGCAGTGACCGCCACCGATCGTTCCCTTGAGCTCATCAACACCGCCGCCCAGGCGGCTGCCGACAAGCTCGCCCATGACGTCATCGCCTACGACGTCAGCGACGTCCTGTCGATCACGGACGCCTTCCTGCTCGCTTCCGCGCCGAACGACCGCCAGGTCAAGGCCATCGTCGACGAGATCGAGGAGCGCCTCCAGAAGGAACTCGGCGCCAAGCCGGTGCGCCGCGAGGGCGACCGCGAGGCCCGCTGGGTGCTGCTCGACTACGTCGACATCGTGGTCCACGTCCAGCACAGCGAGGAGCGTGTCTTCTACGCCCTGGAGCGGCTGTGGAAGGACTGCCCCGAGATCGAGCTGCCCGCCGACGCCAAGGCCACCCGCGGCAAGGGCGAGGAGCACGCCAAGCTCCAGGCGGCCGAGGCCGACCGGGAACCGGGCGGGGAGTGGTGATGAGCCCCACCGGCGAGGTGAGTGACCGCAAGGACCGGGGCCGCCGCGTCATCCTGTGGCGGCACGGCCAGACCGCGTGGAACGTGGAGCGCCGTTTCCAGGGCAGCACGGACGTGCCGCTGACCGAGACCGGTGTGGGCCAGGCCCGCCGCGCCGCCCGGCTGCTGGCCTCCCTGCGCCCCGACGCGATCGTCTCCTCGGACCTCACCCGGGCCGTGGACACGGCCGCCGAGCTGGCCCTGCTCACCGGCCTCGACGTCACCCGCGAGGAGGGCCTGCGCGAGACCTACGCGGGCGTCTGGCAGGGGCTGACGCACGAGGAGATCATCGCCCGCCACGGTGATCAGTACGCCGCCTGGAAACGCGGCGAGGCGGTCCGCCGCGGCGGCGGCGAACTGGAGACCGAGGTCGCCGACCGGGCCGCGCCCGTCGTGCTGCGGCACGTGGAGAAGCTGCCCGTGGACGGCACGCTCGTGGTCGTCAGCCACGGCGGCACCATCCGCACCACCATCGGCCGGCTGCTCGGCCTCCACGCCCCGCACTGGGAGAGCCTCGGCGGCCTCTCCAACTGCTGCTGGTCGGTGCTCGGCGAGGGCGTGCGCGGCTGGCGGCTGCTGGAGCACAACGCGGGCACCCTCCCCGAGCCGGTCCTCGGCGACGACGCCTAGCTGTTCTGTCCGGGGAGGTTGTGGACGGGTGAGCCAGGTCTCGGCTGAGGGATCTTGAACAGGTGAGGGCCTTCCGGTTCGGTGTGGA
>NZ_JBSFLI010000067.1:0-13821 GCF_053598955.1 Streptomyces sp. NPDC001056
GCGACGCGGACGATCTGGCAGCCGGACGCGGTCAGCTCGGCGATCTGCTGGAGGGTGGCGCCGACGTCCGACGTACGGGTCGTCGTCATCGACTGCACCGACACCGGGGCCCCGCCCCCGACCGCCACCGGCCCGACCTGGATCCGCCGCGACCGCCGCCGCGGGGCCACCTGCCGTGCCGGTACCTCGGGAACGCCCAGGGGTACGGCGGTCACCGCCTACTCCCGGTTTCCCGAGACCGTCTCGCGCATGGCCCGCAGCGACTCCTTCAGGGAGCCCATGGTGGCGAGCACGGCGGTGGGCTCGTAGCCGCAGTGCGCCATGCAGTTGGCGCAGCGCGGGTCCTTGCCGCGGCCGTACTTGTCCCAGTCGGTGTCCTCGACCAGCTCCCGGTACGTCGGCACGTACCCGTCGCTCATCAGGTAGCAGGGACGCTGCCAGCCGAAGAGCGAGTAGTTCGGGATCGCCCACGCGGTGCACGGGAAGTCGACCTTGCCCTCCAGGAAGTCCAGGAAGAGCGGGGAGTGGTTGAGCCGCCACTTCTTGCGGTTGCCGCCGGAGAAGGCCTTCCGGAACAGCTCGCGGGTCTGCTCCACGCCGAGGAAGTGCTCCTGGTCCGGGGCCTTCTCGTAGGCGTAGGCGGGCGAGATCATCATCTCGTCCACCTGGAGGTCGTCGTTGAGGAAGTTGAGCACCTCGACGACGGTCTGCGGGGTGTCGGTGTTGAAGAAGGTGGAGTTGGTGGTCACCCGGAAGCCGCGCCGCTTGGCCTCCTTGATGGCCGCCACCGCCTCGTCGAACACGCCCTCCTTGGCGACGGACTCGTCGTGCCGCTCGCGCAGCCCGTCGATGTGCACCGCGAAGGCGAAGTAGGGCGAAGGCGTGAACTTGTCCATCTTCTTGCGCAGCAGCATCGCGTTGGTGCACAGGAAGACGTACTTCCTCCTGGCCACCAACTGCCGCACGATCTCGTCGATCTGAGGGTGCATCAGGGGCTCGCCACCCGCGATGGAGACCATCGGCGCGCCCGACTCCAGCACCGCGCCCACCGCCTGGGCGACCGGCATGCGCTGCTTGAGCACACCGGCCGGGTGCTGGATCTTGCCGCAGCCCTCGCACTTGAGGTTGCACGCGAACAGGGGTTCCAGCTCCACGATCAGCGGGAACTTGTCCCGCTTGCGGAGCTTCTGTTCGGCCAGGTATGTAGCGACCTTGATGGACTGACGCAACGGCATGGCCATCTGGGCTCACCTCCGGGGGAGCAGCAAAGAACGGTGCCATTCGAAAAAAGCGGGAAGTACGGAACGAAGAACACGGAAGGCCGATATTCCACCGCGCACCGTGCCGATCCGGACGAGTTCGTGTTCGGGTGTGTCCACGACCACCCGCACGGCCGCGACCGGGCGCTCGCCCGCGGCCACGGCGCTGAGCAGGGTGGCCGCGGACTCCATGTCGACCGCGATCGCGCCGGTCGCGCGCAGGGCGGAGCGCTCGGGGCCGCGCACCACATGGTCGGAGCCGGTGAGCGGTCCGGTGTGGACCGCGCGGCCGGGCAGCAGCCGCGCGAGTTCCTTCACCAGCAGTTCGGTGCCGACGCACGGGACGGTCCCGTGCGGGTCCCGGGTCTCCTCGGCGACCACCAGGTCGCCGGGGTGCATGCCGGGGGCGAGGCCGGCGCAGAAACCGGTGGCCACCACCGCGGCCCCGGTGAGCGCCGGCCGGGCCAGTTGCCGGGTGAGGGAGCGCTGCGCCGCCCGCGGCCCCATCCCGGTACGGACGAACGTGACCGGCCCGCCGGCGCCGCCGCGGTCACCCGAGCGCAGGGCGAGGTGCTCGATGCCGAGCGCGCAGGCGATCAGCAGCGGGGCCGGAGCGGGCTGGACGTTCACATCAGCTCCCCTTGGCCTCGGAGAGCGACGACCCGGCGGGCTTGGCCTCCTCCGGCCGCGGCCGGGTGGGCCTGGCCAGCAGCTGCCGCTCGAAGGGATCGCCGTGCAGGTACCGGCCGAGCGCGGTGAGCGGGAACACCTGCCGGTACAGGTGGTAGTTGATGGAGAAGTCCCAGGGGAAGCCGGTGCCGGTGAAGAACGGCTCGTCCCAGGTGCCGTCCTCCCGCTGGGCGGTGACGAGCCACTGGACGCCCCGCTCGACGGCCTTGGAGTCCTTCTCCCCCGCCGCGAGCAGCGCCATCAGCGCCCACGCGGTCTGCGAGGGGGTGGAGGCGCCCCGGCCGCTCCATTCCTTGACGTGCTTGTAGGAGCGCAGGTCCTCGCCCCAGCCGCCGTCGTCGTTCTGGACCGACTCCAGCCAGGCGACCGCCCGCCGGATCGCCGGGTGCGAGCCGGGCAGCCCGGCCGCGGTCAGCGCGGGGACCACCGACCCGGTGCCGTAGATGTAGTTGACGCCCCAGCGGCCGAACCACGCCCCGTTCTGCTCCTGTTCGGCGAGCAGCCAGACGATGCCGCGCCGGGTGCGCGGATCGTGGGCCAGGCCCTCGGCGGCGAGCATCTCCACCACGTGGGCGGTGACGTCCGCGGACGGCGGGTCGATGACCTCGCCGAAGTCGCAGAAGGGCAGCCGGTTGGGGAACGGGCTGGTGTTGTCGACGTCGAAGGCGCCCCACGCGCCGTTCTTCGACTGCATGCCGAGGTTCCAGCGCACCGCGCGCCCGATCGCCCGGTCCACCCGCTCGGGGTCGTGGTGGCGGATCCGGCGCAGCGCGAGGGAGACCTCGGCGGTGTCGTCGATGTCCGGGTAGTTGTCGTTGTGGAACTCGAACGCCCAGCCGCCCGGCGGGAGTTGCGGCCGTTTGACGGCCCAGTCGCCGGGCCGGACGATCTCCTCGCCGAGCAACCAGTCGGCGGCCTTGACCAGTTGCGGATGGTCTGCGGGCAGTCCCGCGTCGACCAGCGCGATGGCCGCGAGGCAGGTGTCCCACACCGGGGACTGGCAGGCCTCGATCATCCGGGCGCCGTCCTCGCGCCACACGGCGAACCGGTCCAACGAGGCCAGTCCCTCGCGCAGTACCGGGTGTTCGAGGTCGTAGCCGAGCAGGTGCAGGGCGATGACCGAGTACACGGCCGGGGGCTGGATGCCGCCCCAGCAGCCGTCGTTCTCCTGCCGCTCGATGATCCAGCGGGCGGCGGCGTTCATCGCGGCCTTGCGCACCCGGCGCGGGACGACCTTGCGCAGCTGCTGCAACGCCTTGTCCAGGCGCTGGAAGGCACCCTCCCATGTGTTCGCCGGGTCGAGGGGCTTGGCCGGGTTGGGATGCGCCGGGTCGGTGTGCAGCTCGTCCAGCGCGAAGGGCGCGGGGCGCACCGGGCGCTTGGCCGAGACGATGGTGAGCGGCACGATCGTCTGCCGGGCCCAGCACCCGAAGTCGTAGATGTTCAGTGGCATCCAGCCCGGGAACCAGATCAGCTCCGGCGGCATCTCCGGCAGGTCCTCCCACTTCCACCAGCCGAACAGGGCGAGCCAGATGCGGGTGAAGACCCGGGAGGCGGCGACGCCGCCGCGCTCGCGGATCCAGGCGGCGGCCCGCGCCATGTGCGGGGCGTCGGGCGTGTCGCCGGCCAGACGCAGGGCGACGTACGCCTCGATGGTGGTGGAAAGTTCGCCGGGCCCGCCCCAGAAGGTGGCCCAGGTGCCGTCCTCGCGCTGCTCGCCGCGGATGAACTTCGCGGCGGCCTGTGTGGTCTTCTCGTCCTGGATGCCGAGGAACTGGCGGAGCAGCAGGTCCTCGGCGTCCATGGTGACGTTGGTCTCCAGGTCGCCCTTCCACCAGCCCTCGGTGTCCTGCCGGGACAGCAGGAAGTCGGTGGCGCGCCGGGCGGCCCGGGCGGCGGCTTCCGGTGCCCCTGCCGCCTCGGGGGTCGTGAGGGTGGTGTCGCTGGCCGCGGCAGCCCGGGACGGCAAGGTGGCCCCGGTGCTTCCGTCGGTCGTCGCTGTCATGGCTTCCCCTTCGTGCAGTCGTGCGAGTCGTGCTGCTGTGGGTCCGCCGTCGGCCGGTGTGCGTCCTGTCGCGACACCGGCCGGCGACTACGCGAGGATTCTTCGACCGATAATGATCATCTCTTTCGTACGACGACGAAGTCGGCGAGCGCCGTGAAGGCGGCCCGCACCCGGTCCGGCATGGTGACCGCGTCGAGGGCGCCGACGGCGATGGTGTGCTGACGGCGCGCTTCCTCGGCCGTCCACTCGCGGCCGCCGGCCTCCTCGATGAGGGCGGCGCGGGCCGCGAACTCCTCTTCCGAGAAGTTCTCGAAGTCGCTGCTCTTGGCGTCCGCGGCGAGGATCTCGCCGAGCCGCTCGGAGGCGGGGCCGCCGGCCGCGAGCGCGGCGACCACGGGCAGCGACTTCTTGCGCTGGCGCAGGTCGCTCCAGGTCTGCTTGCCGGTGGCCTCCGGGTCGCCCCAGATGCCGAGCAGGTCGTCCACGGCCTGGAAGGCGAGGCCGAGGTGGTAGCCGTAGCGCTCCAGCGCGTCGGCGGTGGCGTCGTCGGCGCCGCCGAGGACGGCGCCGATGGAGGAGGCGCAGGCGAGCAGCGCGCCGGTCTTGTTGCCCTCCATCTCCAGGCACTCCTCGACGCTGACGCGGTCGCGGTGCTCGTAGGAGATGTCCTGGGCCTGACCGTCGATCAGGGCGCGGGTGGCGGTGGTCAGCCGGCGGGTGGCCCGGCCGGCCTCGACCGAGCCGAGTTCCAGCAGCACCTCGTTGGCCAGCGCGAACAGGGCGTCGCCGACCAGGATGGCCTGGGCGGGACCGTGCACCTTCCAGACGGTGTCGCGGTGGCGGCGCTGCTCGTCGCCGTCCATCAGGTCGTCGTGCAGCAGCGAGAAGTTGTGGACCAGTTCGACGGCGACGGCACCCGGGACACCGGTCTCGGGCGCGCTGCCGGTGACCTCGGCGGAGAGCACGGCGAGCGCGGGACGCACGGCCTTGCCGCCGTCGCCGGCGGCCGGGTTGCCGGCCGCGTCGATCCAGCCGAAGTGGTAGGCGGCGACGGTGTCCATGGGAGGAGCGAGGCGGTCGACGGCCGCACGCAGGACCGGTGTGGCCAGGGTCCGGCCGCGCTCCAGCAGCGCGGTGACGTCCGCCGCGGTCTCCGTCGAGGCCGGGGGCACAGTGGGCACAGTCTCTCCTCTTGTTGCGGTACCGAAGGTGCGGGGGCCTGCCGCCGGCTGCCGATGGGGCATCAGGCCGCCTCCTCGAAGGCGAAGAGACGGCTCGGGCGGGGCCGGCCCAGGGCGCGGAGCGCGGCGTCGGCCGCGCTCACTCCGCTGCGGACCGCACTCTCCATGGTCGCGGGCCACCCTGTGGCGGTCCACGCTCCGGCCAGGTACAGGCCGGGTGCCTTGGTGCGGGCGCCGGGCCGCAGACGCCCGACGCCGGGGGTGGGCGCGAACGTGGCCGTGCGCTCCCGGGTCACGAAGAAGTCCTCGATCACGGCGCCGCGCGTACCCGGAATGAGCCTCTCCAGCTCCGGGACGTAGCGCGCCCGCAGCTGCGCGACGGGGAGGTCGATGTCGTCCTGCGCGGCCGACTGGGACAGCGCGAGGTACTGGCCCGAGCGCAGTCCGGAGGCGTGGGTGCGGTCGAAGACCCACTGCACGGGGGTGCCGAGGGCGGCGAAGAAGGGCCGCGCGAGCACCTTGCGGTCGTACACCACATGCACGTTGAGGATGGGGGCGGTGCCGATGCCGAGCAGCCGTTCGGGGGCGTCGAGGGCGCCGGGCGGCAGCAGTTCGTACGCCTCGCGCTGGGGTACGGCGAGGACGACGGCGTCGGTTTCGATGCGCTCGCCGGGAACCTCCACGCCCCAGCCGCCGTTCTCCATGGCAGAGACGGAGGTGACGCGTGAACGGACCTCGGTACGCACGCCCGCGGAGTCGAGCGCCCTGCGGGCCAGCCGGTCGTGCAGTTCGCCCAGCGGGACATGGGCCCAGCCGATGTCGGCCGCGCCCGGGTCGGACAGCAGACCGGTCTTGAACACCATCGCGGCGAGCCCCAGTGAGGCGTCGCCCGCGACCGCGTTGAGGGTGGCGACCCCGACCAGGTCCCACAGGGCCTCGATGGCACGCGCCGACTGGCCGTGGTCGGCCAGCCAGCTGCCGAAGTCCTGGGTGTCCAGGGCCGGATCGGCGAGGTCGAGCCCCTTCAGCGCGAGCGCGGCCCGCCCGACGGCGGCGCGCTCGGCGAGCGAGAGGTGCGGATAGGCGGCCAGGCTGCGTCCCAGATGCAGGGGGACGGGCAGCGGGTCGCGCCGCAGCCTGCCGAGCCGTCGGCCCTCGGGCTTGGCGAGGTCCACGACGGGCACGTCCAGGCGGTCCTGCAGCGGTGCCAGCGCCGCGCCCTCGATCCGGTCGAGGAACCAGCGGTAGGCGGTGCAGCAGCGCAGGTACACGTGCTGACCGTTGTCGACGGTCAGTTCGCCGCGCTGGAAGGAGAAGGCGAGGCCGCCCAGCCTGGGCCTGCCTTCGAGCAGGGTGACGCGGACGCCCGCGTCGGCGAGGGCGAGCGCCGCGGTGATGCCGGCGAGGCCGCCGCCGATCACGACGGCGCTGCGTGCCGCGCCTTGCGGGGTGCGCGGGTGCGGTGCGGGGCGTGCGCCGTCGCTCATGGTGCGTCCTTCCGTGCGTGCCGACCGTGCTGGTTGAACGGTGCACGTACGGTCGTCGCAGTCAGGGACGCCACGCCGTGGCGCGGGGTTGCTCGGTGGAAGTCTCCTGGTTCGGTGAGGTCCATCAGGCGCGCCTTCCGACGGGGCGCCCGGCGCCGTGGCGGGTGACCTGCCGGGTGTCGAGGCCGGACAGGCCGCGCACGGCGACGTAGGCCTTCTCGTGTCCGGGCAGCGAGACACGGCCGCGCAGCACGGCCTCGGGGTCGCGCGCGATGCGGTCGAGGAGGCGGCGGTAGATGCCGGCCATGGCGGCCACGCAGGCGCCGCTGCGCCGGTCGAGCATGGGCAGCAGTTGGTAGCCCTCGGCGAAAAGCGCGCGGGCGCGACGGACCTCGAAGTGCACGAGCCCCGCGAAGTCGGAGCCGTCCGGCGGCGTCGGCCCGGCGAACCCGGCCGAGCAGCCGAACTTGGCCAGGTCGTCGGCGGGCAGATAGGTACGACCGCCCTGGGCGTCCTCGCGGACGTCCCTGAGGATGTTGGTGAGCTGGAGCGCGAGGCCGAGCGTGTCGGCGTACTCGGCGGCGCGCTCGGCGCCGCGGGCGCCCGGTTCGGTGCCGAACACGCCGAGCGAGAGGCGTCCGATGGCACCGGCGACACACCGGCAGTAGACCTTCAGGTCGTCCCAGGTCTCGTAGACCTCACCGCGTACGTCCATCTCGACGCCGTCGATCAGCTCGTCCAGGCCGCCGAGCGGGATCGGGAAGGCGTCGGCGGCATGGGTGAGCGCGACGGCCACCGGGTCGGTGTCGTCCTCCTCGACGCCGCCCTCCCGGACCCGGGCGAGCAGGGCCCGGGTGTCCTGGAGCCGTGCCACCTTCACGTCGTCGGCCAGATCGCCGTCACCGATGTCGTCCACGCGCCGCGAGAACGCGTACAGCGCCGACATGGCGCGCCGCTTCGGTGTGGGCAGCAGTCGGATGCCGTACGCGAAGTTACGGGCCTGCTGTCCGGTCACCGTCTCGCAGTAGCGGTAGGCGGCGAGCACCGGTGCGGACACGTGCGACGCAGACTCCACGGTCCGGTTCACCCCTCTCCTCGCAGGATCACGCCCGCCTCGCGCAGCAACTGGACCTTGCCTGGCTTGGGCGGGCCGGGAAGTACGTCGTATTCGGCGGCGGCGATCGCGCGGACCGCCGCCCTTCCCCCCGCCACGAACCCTGCGAGCAGCAACTTCAACCTGCCGTGGACGCTACCCACCAGGGGGGCGCCTTCATTCAGCAGATCGCTGGCGCGTTGCGCTTCGTATGCAACCAGGGCGCGCACCGATGCGCCCGCGGTTTTCGCGGAAAGATCCGGTTCCCGGACGTGGAAGCGCTTCATGTCCTCGGCCGGAAGGTAGATCCGGTCGCGAGCGAGGTCCTCGGCGACGTCCTGGAGGTGTTCCACGATCTGCAACGCGGTGCAGACCGCGTCGGACAGGCGGATGCGCTCGGGAGTCGAGGTGCCGGTCACGGCGAGGACGAGGCGGCCGACGGGGTTGGCGGAGAGTTCGCAGTAGGCGAGGAGGTCGTCGTACGTCTCGTACCGGGAGACGAGCTGGTCCTGGCGGTTGGCGGCGATCAGGCCGAGGAACGGCTCGGGGGTGAGCCCCCGGCGCCGTACGACGGGCTGGAGCCGGCGCAGCAGGGGGTGGTGCGGGGTGGCGTCGAAGACGCGGCGCAGGTCGGTCTCGAAGGCGTCGAGCAGGAGCAGGCGGTCCTCGGAGTCCGTGGCCGACACGCCGAGCAGTTCGGCGTCGGCTCCGCCGGGGGCGAGGTCGCCGTCGCCGATGTCGTCGACCAGGCGGGCGAAGCCGTAGACCGCCATGAGGTCGTCGCGCCAGTCGCGGGGCAGGAAGAAGGGGGCCACGGGGAAGTTCTCACTCGTGGCCTTGTCGAGGGTGGCGCGTTCCAGGTCGGGCGCCGGTGTGGTGGCCGTCATCGGGCGGCGCCCGGGGGAAGGACGGCACATGCTGCGTTGAGCTGGGGAGTTTCCGTAGCCATTGCCGTCACATCTCCCGTTCTACACTGCCGACCCAATACACACTATTTCGGACACGCCGCCCGGTAATTCGCGGGGCGTGACCTGGCGCAGGGTGTCGCACGTTATCGCCCCACTTGCCGCTTTCCGGCACCGGTACAGCTTACGTTGTACAACGCATCGAGGTTCGAGGGGGTGTCCTGCACATCACAACAACACACCGATTGGCGTCAAGATTCCTGACAGCCTTGGGAGTTGACACTTCCTTTGCAGACGCGGGGCCCCGCCGGGAGGTTGCCGGCGGGGCCCTGGCCGAAACAGTTCACTTGCCCGTGAACTTCTCGTACTCCTTGAGCACCTCTTCGGTCGGCCCGTCCATGCGCAGCTCACCGCGCTCCAGCCACAGGACCCGGTTGCAGGTGTCACGGATGGACTTGTTGTTGTGGCTGACCAGAAAGACCGTGCCGGCCTCCTTGCGCAGTTCCCGGATGCGTTCCTCGGAACGCTTCTGGAACTTGCGGTCGCCGGTGGCGAGGGCCTCGTCGATCATGAGGACGTCGTGGTCCTTGGCGGCGGCGATGGAGAAGCGCAGCCGCGCGGCCATTCCGGAGGAGTACGTGCGCATCGGAAGGGTGATGAAGTCGCCCTTCTCGTTGATCCCCGAGAAGTCGACGATCTCCTGGTAGCGCTCCTTGATCTGCTCGCGCGACATGCCCATGGCGAGGCCGCCCAGGATGACGTTGCGCTCGCCGGTCAGGTCGTTCATCAGCGCCGCGTTCACGCCCAGCAGCGAGGGCTGGCCGTCGGTGTAGACCCTGCCCTTCTCCGCGGGCAGCAGGCCGGCGATGGCGCGCAGCAGGGTGGACTTGCCGGAACCGTTGGAACCGATCAGACCGATGGCCTCGCCCCGGTAGGAGACGAAGGAGACCCCGCGCACGGCGTGCACCTTGCGCACGCCCCGCTCCTCGCCCCGCCTGAGGATGCGGCTGAGGGCGGCGGTCGCGCTGCCCTTGCCGGTCTTGGCGCCGTTGACCCGGTAGACGATGTGCAGGTCGTCCGCGATGACCGTCGGGCGGCGCTCGCCGTTGCCCGCGGTGTCCTGCCGGACGACGTGCTCCGCGTTCTGCTCAGCCACGGCCGTACCGCTCCTCCGCCTTCCAGAAGTACACGAAGCCGCCCGCGAAGACCGCCACGGCCCAGAACACCGCGATCGCCCACACGTGCGGGGGCAGGTTCGAGGCGCCGTAGCCGTCGATCAGCGCGAAGCGCATCAGGTCCATGTAGATCGCGGCCGGGTTGACCTGGAGCAGCCGAACGGCCCACTCCGGGCGGTCCGCCATCATCTTGCTGATGGAGAACATCACGCCCGAGGTGTACATCCAGGTGCGCAGCACGAAGGGCATCAGCTGGGCCATGTCCGGCGTCTTGGCGCCCATGCGGGCCACGATCAGCGCGAGACCGGTGTTGAACAGGAACTGGAGCACCAGCACCGGCACGATCAGCAGCCAGGACATGCCGGGGTAGCTGCCGAAGCCGATCGCCACGACGAACAGCACGATCATCGAGAACAGCAGCTGCTGGAGCTGCTGGAGCGAGAAGGAGATGGGCAGCGAGGCGCGCGGGAAGTGCAGGGCGCGCACGAGGCCCAGGTTCCCGGAGATGGCGCGCACGCCCGACATGACCGAGCTCTGCGTGAAGGTGAACACGAACACGCCGGTGACCAGGAACGGGATGTACACGTCGTGGGACATGCCCCGGCTGGCGTGCAGGATGATGCCGAAGATGAAGTAGTACACGGCCGCGTTCAGCAGCGGGGTGGCGACCTGCCACAGCTGGCCGAGCTTGGCCTGGCTGTACTGCGCCGTCAGCTTCGCCTGCGAGAAGGCGAGGATGAAGTGGCGCCGGCTCCACAGCTGACGGACGTACTCCACCAGCGAGGGGCGGGCGCCGCTGACGGCGAGCCCGTACCTGGCGGCCAGCTCGGCCGGCGTCAGCCCCTCGTCGGGCGACGGTATCGCGCTCACCGCGACACCGCCGTCATGCGTTGTGTGACTCACGAGTAAGAACCCGGACTCTCTCGGTAAGAAGCTTGCTGTTCAGGTAAGAAGCTTCTCAGATGACCGGAGGACGGCCCAGCCGGGTGAGCCGCCAGACCGTGCGCCAGCGCATCGGACGACGCGGGCCGCAGGGCGTCGTCCAGCCCTCCTTGAAGCCGCCGAACCAGGCCGCGAGGGCCGGGCGCGAGGGCCGGCGCGCCAGCGTGAGCAGCAGCCAGACACCCAGGTACACGGGGACCAGCAGGGCGGGCAGGTTGCGCCGGGCGAGCCAGACGCGGTTGCGGGCCACCATGCGGTGGTAGACGGCGTGCCGCGAGGGCGCGGTCGTCGGGTGGTACAGCACCATGTCGGAGCGGTAGTCGATCAGCCAGCCGGCGTCCAGCGCCCGCCAGGCCAGATCGGTCTCCTCATGGGCGTAGAAGAACTCGTCCGGCAGCCCGCCGACCTCGGCGAACACCCGGGTGCGCACGGCGTTGGCGCCGCCCAGGAAGGTGGTGACCCGTGAGGAGCGCATCGGGTCGGAGGCGCGCAGCCGGGGCACATGGCGGCGCTGGGTCTCGCCCGTCTCGGGGTCGGCGATGCGGAAGCTGACGATGCCCAGCTCCGGATCGGCCGCGAAGGCCTCGCGGCACAGCTCGGCGGTGTCGTGCCGGGCGAGCAGGCCGTCATCGTCCAGGAAGAGCAGGATGTCGACATCCCGCCCGCCGGGGCCGAAGGCCTCTATGCCGACGTTGCGGCCGCCCGGGATGCCCAGGTTCTCCGGCAGCTCGACGGTGCGCACGCCCTCGGGGACGTCGGGCACCGGCGAGCCGTTGCCGACGACGACCACCTCGACCGGGTCGCCGTCCTGCTCGGCGACCGAGTCCAGCAGGGCGCGCAGTTCCTCGGGCCGGTTGCCCATGGTGATGATGACGGCGCCGACCCGCATGGCCGCGCTCACTTCAGCCTGCTGGAGGCGAGGATGGACACCAGGTGCAGCAGGGTCTGCAGCAGGGCGATGCCGGCCAGGACGGCGGTGCCGAGCCGGGTGAAGAACAGGTCGCCGTGGATCTGGTCGGCGACAGCGAGGACCACGATCAGCAGCGAGGCCTCGATGCCGAGGATGAGCCGGTGGAACTTGAGCGCCGAGGCGGCGCGGCGGGCCAGCGCCATGCCGGAGGAACGGGGCTCGGCGGCGGCCTCCTGCACCGGCGGCCTGCCCGTCTGGTGCCGGGCGACGCCGACCAGGTCGGTCTCCGCCTTGATCAGGATCGCGCCGAGCGCGGCCAGGGTGCCGAGGAAGGCCCACAGCCAGTCGATACGGCCGGGGCCCCACAGGTCGGCGGCGCGCAGCCCGAGGCCGACCAGCACGGCCGCGTCGGTCAGATAGGCGCCGACACGGTCCAGGTAGACACCGGCGAGGGAGTACTGCTTGCGCCAGCGGGCGATCTCGCCGTCGACGCAGTCCAGCAGCAGGTACAGCTGGGTGGCGACCACGCCGAGGATCGCGCCCACGATCCCCGGCACCAGCAGGGCCGGGGCCGCGAGCACACCGCAGACGGTCATCAGGTACGTGAGCTGGTTGGGCGTGACCCTGGTGTTCACCAGGTAGCGGTCGATGCGCAGGGAGACCTCACGCATGTAGAGGCGTCCCGCCCAGTGCTCACCGCTGCGCCGGTCCTTCACCCCTGCGGGGTGGACGACCGGACGGAGTTCAGCTACCGATGGCCTTGACATAGTCGGCGTAGATGTCCTTGATCTGGTTCGGCTTGAGGTCGAGGTGTTCGAGGATGGTGTAGCGGCCGGGCCGGGTCTCCGGGGCGAACTCCACGGCGCGGACGAACTCGTCCACGGTGAAGCCGATCTCCTCCGGCAGCACCGGGAGCCCGTGCCGGCGCAGCACCTGAGCCGTGTGCGCGGCCTCCTCGTGGGCACCGCGCAGATACATGGCGAAGGCCGCGCCGAGGCCGCACTGCTCGCCATGGGCGGCCGCGCGCTTCGGGAACAGCAGGTCGAAGGCGTGGTTGATCTCGTGGCAGGAGCCGGAGGACGGCCGGGAGTCGCCGGAGATCGACATCGAGATGCCGCTGAGGACCAGCGCCTCGGCGAGCACCTGGAGGAAGCCGTTGTCGCCGATGCCGCCCGGGTGCCTGAGGACCGCCTCGCCGGCCTGGCGGGCCATGGCCGCGGCAAGACCGTCGATCTTCTCGCCGTTGACCCGGTGGGACAGCTCCCAGTCCGCGATCGCGTTGATGTTGGAGATGGCGTCGCCGATGCCGGCCCGGACGAAGCGGGCCGGGGCCTCGCGGATGATGTCCAGGTCGATGACGACCGCGATCGGGTTGGGCACGCCGTAGGAACCGCGGCCCGCGTCGTTGTCGAGCGTGGCGACGGGCGAGCACAGACCGTCGTGCGCGAGGTTCGTGGGCACGGCGACCAGGGGCAGGCCGATGCGGGCGGCGGCGAACTTGGCGCAGTCGATGATCTTGCCGCCGCCGAGTCCGACCACGGCGTCGTAGTGGCCGGACTTCATCTCGCCGGCCAGCCGGACGGCGTCGTCCAGGGTGCCGCCGCCCACCTCGTACCAGGACGCGCCGGGCAGCGAGGGGGCGAGGCGCTCGCGCAGCTGGGCGCCGGAGCCGCCGCTGACGGCGACGGCGAGCCGGCCCGACTGGGAGATGCGCTCGTCGGCGAGGACACCGGCCAGGTCGTCCAGGGCACCCGGGCGGATGTCCACGACGACCGGCGACGGGATCAGCCGGGTCAGTAGCGGCACGCGATCTCCCGTCCCTTGGCCAGATCGTCGTGGTTGTCGATCTCGACCCAGTCGACGTCGCCGATCGGCGCCACGTCGATCCGGAAGCCGCGGTCGACCAGCTCCTGGTAGCCGTGCTCGTAGAACTGCTGCGGGTCGGTCTCCCAGACCGTCTTCAGCGCGTCGGCCAGTTCGAGCGCGGCGTCGCTCTCGATCAGGGTCACGCCGATGTACTCGCCGGTCGCCTCGGCCGGGTCCATCAGCTTGGTGATCTTCGTCATGCCCTTGGCCGGGTCGACGACGACCTTCATCTCCTCGTCCGCCAGGGACTTCACGGTGTCCAGCGCGAGGATGATCTTCTTGCCGTCGCCGCGGGCGGCCAGCAGCGT
>NZ_JBSFLI010000068.1:0-11266 GCF_053598955.1 Streptomyces sp. NPDC001056
GCCCGGCCCGGAGCGCGCGGCGACCTAGCCATCTGTCGGTTGGCGCGGGCGGCGCGGGCCGACACAGTGCCGGACAGCGGCCCGCCACCGGTCCCCGGCCCGGCGGGCCGCAACGGAAAGGAGAAAGTCGTGAAACCAGGTACGGCCGGCCGGCCCGCCCCTGTACAGGGACCTGTCCGGTGGCGGGAGACGCTGCTGCCGTCCCCCGGCCATCAGGTGCCGGCGCGTGTGTACCGGCCCGACACGCCGCTCGGCGGCTGGCTGGTCTGGGCGCACGGCGGCAGCTGGCAGTACGGTTCGGCGGCCCAGTGGCACGAGGTCACCTCGGATCTCGCCCGGTTCTCGGGCCGCGGCGTGGTCAGCGTCGACTACCGGCTGGCGCCCGCGCACCGGCATCCGGACGCTCTGCAGGACGTGCTGACCGCGGTGCGCTGGGCACGCCGCGAGGCGGTCCGGGAGACCGGCGCGCCGCTGGTGGCCGTCGGCGGCGACAGTTCCGGCGCGACGCTGGCGGCCTCGGCGGCCCTGGTCCTGCGGGACACCGGCGAGCCGCTGGTCGGCCAGTTCCTCGCCTACCCGCCGCTCGACCCCGGGTGCCGTGCCCCGTCCTACCGGGCCGACCCGGAGGCGTACCCCTCCGCCGAACAACTGCGCACGGCGTGGCACCGGTACCGGGGCAGCGCACCGGTGCACCCGCGTACCGGCGTCCTGTACTCCACTCCGCTGGAGGCACGGGACGTCAGCGGGGTGGCCCCGGCCGTACTGGCCGTGGGCGACCAGGACCCGGTCGTGGACGACGTCCGCGGCTACGCCGACACGCTGCGGCGGGCCGGTGTTCCCACGTCCCTGCGGCTCTTTCACGACACACCGCACGCGGCTCTGGTCATCCCGTCCCAGCAGTGGAGCACGGACCGGGCGCACCCGATGCGCCAGTGGCTGGGACGGATGGTCGCGGCCCACTTCAGCACAGTGACCACCGACAACCCGCATCAGGAGGAGATGTGACGACGGAAAACGCCTCGTCGCAGGCCGTGGACGGCACCGCGCACCTGGACGCGCTGGAACGCCACTTCGGGGACCTGCGCGACGGAAGGCACGGGGACGCCGTGTCGCGTCAGGACAAGGAACGGCTGTTCCGCGACGCGGTCGCGCTGCTGGACCCGTACGCCCGTGAGGTTCTGCGCGAGTTCGACCGCGAGATGCTGCGGGGCACGGGAACCCTGGAGGCCACCGGAGCCGGACGCACCCCGGAGGGCGGCCTGGCGGCGCTGTGGACGCTGTCCTGGCCCGAACAGGCGGATGCGGGAATCCAGCCCATCACGCTGATGGCGCACTACGGGCGGGGATTCCACCATCCGCATCTGCGCGGCGCCACGGTGGCCGAATGGCCCCTGAACGTCTTCACCGAGGAGCAGGCCGCCGCCGAGGTGCCCACGCTGCGGGCGATCGCCTCCGCGGACCTGCACAACCTGGTCTTCCAGCGCGACTTCCGCATCGTGCCGTCGGTCGTCGCCGGCCGGAAGGGGGAGTGAACGCGATGCGCGTCTCCGTTCTGGACCAGTCCCCCGTCGGGGAGGGGCACACGGGCGCCGACGCCCTGCATGCCTCGCTCGAACTCGCCCGCCACGCGGACCGGTTGGGCTTCGACCGGTACTGGGTGGCCGAGCACCACCGTTCACCGGGCTTCGCCGGCAGCGCCCCCGAGATGCTGGCCGGCGCCGTCCTCTCCGCGACCGACCGGATCCGGGTCGGCACCGGAGGCGTGCTGCTGCCGCGCTACCCGGCGCTGAAGGTCGCCGAGGTGTTCGGTGTGCTGGCCACGCTGCACCCGGGCCGGGTCGACATGGGCATCGGCCGGGCCGGCGGCCCGACGGCCGACTTCCCGGACCGGCTGGAGGAGCTGAGCTCGCTGCTGCGGCTGCCGGGCAGCGCGGACGTGTGGCCGCAGGCCCTGACGGCGGTGCCGCCGGTGCCGCCGCAGCTGTGGCTGCTGGGCGCGAGCGCCGGATCGGCCGCGGCCGCCGGTCGGCTGGGCGTGGGTTTCGCCTTCGCGCACTTCCTGGTGCCCGGCCCGAGCACGCGTGCGCTCCAGGCGTACCGGGCCGCGCACACGGCCGCGACGGGCGAAGACGGCCATGGGGGCCTCCTCGCCGTACGCGCCGTCGTGGCGGACACCCAGGCACGGGCCGACGAGCTGGCGCAGGCCATGCTGCTGTGGCGCGCGCGCAAGGACCTGGGCGACGACCGGCCGCTTCCCTCGACCGAGACCGTACGACGGCACCGCTGGACGGGACTGGAGTCGGAACGGGCGGCCCACCACGCGAGGTCGCTGATCCACGGCACGCCCGAGGACGTCGTACCGCGGCTGCGCGCGCTGGCAGAGGCCAACGGGGTGCGGGAACTCATGGTGAACGCGCTGACGCAGGACCCGGCCGACCGGGTCCGCTCCTACCAGCTGCTGGCCGAGGGGTTCGAGCTGTCCGCAACGCGCTCCGGGGCGTCCGTCGTCGCGGCGGCGGCCGGCTGAGCGCCCCGGCGGTACGCGAAGGGGCCCGGGAGTACGGGCCCCTTCACCGCGACCGGTGTCAGTCCAGGAAGTCGTCGATCAGCTCGGCCAGTTGCCGCGGCTTCTCCAGCAGGACGTTGTGCCCGCTGTCGAGTTCGGCGTAGCGGGATCCGGCGATGCCGGCGTGCAGTTCCCTGGCGTGGGCGACCGGAACGACCTGGTCCCGGCTCGCGCCGACGACGAGGGTCGGGGCGAGGACGCGCCCGAGGCGGTCGCGGATGTCGGCCACGAGGTCCAGGTCGAGCTGGCGGCGGGCACCCTCGGTGACCACGGGCGCGTCGGCGAGGGCGTGCAGCCGCTCGCCGCCCAGGGCCGCCAGGTAGTCGGGCGAGTGTGCCAGCAGCGTGATGTACCGCTGGTAGGCCCACTCGTCGGTCTCGGCGAGATGGCGCCACAGGCCCAGGGCCATCGACTGGCGCGGGTCGTCGTTGCGGGCCCAGCCGACGATCAGGACCAGACGCCTGACCAGATGGGGATGGTCCGCGGCGAGCGCCGCCGCGACGACGGCCCCGAGGGAGGCCCCGGCGACGTCCACCGGCCCCGCGGACCGGTGCTCCACGACGGCGGCCAGCTGACCGGCGAGGACGTCGACGGTGAGGCTGCCCCCGGCCGGGAGCGGGGTGCGTCCGCTGCCGGCGTAGTCGGGAAGGAGCAGCGTGCGACGCTGTGTCAGGTGGGGCTCCAGCAGGGCGAAGTTGGACGCGGAGTCGCTGGTGGAGCCGTGGACGAGCAGCAGTCCGGGTCCCGATCCGCTGATCCGGTAGTCGACCTCGGTTCCCTCGGCGGTGGTGACGGCGGGCACGGCGCCCTCCTCTCAGGTGAGTTCCTTCCCGGCGGCCGCGGCGGACGCGGCGCGCTGGGCCGGTATGGCCACCGGCCCGGTGGCGGGGGCGGAGCGCCGGCCGCGCGCGAAGCGGCGCATGGCGGGCATCTCCACGAAGCGGTACAGGAGCCATCCCGCGAGCAGGGAGGCCGCGAAGAACAGCGCGATGACGAGGCAGGCCACCGGGGTGCTGAAGGTCCCGCCGCCCAGCAGGGTCCGCAGGTAGAAGATGGTGACGCCCTGGACGAGGTAGAAGCCGAAGGAGACTTCGCCGAGCCAGACCATGGGGCGGCTGCTCAGCCAGGTGCTGCGGGAGCGGGCGTCGGTGTCGGCGACCGCCGCGATCAGCATGCCGATGGGCACGATCGTGGCCGTGACGAACGTGTACTGGAAGGGCACCAGGTAGGTGGCGCCGTAGCCGGCGGCGACCAGCAGCAGCGAGACGGCGACACCGAGCTGCCGGGGCCAGCGGCCGGCCAGCACGATCCGGGCGAGGATCGCGCCGAGCACGAACTCGAAGAGCCGGCCGGGCGGGAAGAGGTAGCCGAACCAGAACTGCTGGTCGGAGATCGGGGTGATCGCCGACTTCGGGGTGTCGGGGACGAGATAGGTCGACACGAGCTGGACGGCGACGGTCCCGGCGACCATGACGGCCGCCCAGGCCCACAGCGCGCCGCCGCGGATCCTGCGGATCAAGACGATCAGCAGCGGGAACAGCAGGTAGAAGAGCAGCTCGCTGCCGAGGGACCAACTGGGCGGGTTGAGGCTGAGGTTGACCGACGCCTGCGGGAAGAACGTGTGGATCAGCAGCAGGTTCGGCAGCCACTGCGAGACGCCGGTGAGGGTGGCTCCGGCGAACAGCACCAGGACCGCGGCGGCGACGACGAGGTGGTTCGGGAAGATCTTGGTGATGCGGCGGCGCCAGAAGGAGGTGACGCGTTCACCGGGCCGCGACGACCAGGCGAGGACGAAACCGGAGAGGACGAAGAAGAACGACACGCCCATGTAGCCGGTGGAGACGAACGTCTTCTCGTACAGGTGGGCCAGGGCGCTGTCCGCGAAGGGATTGATCGGCCTGTTCGGCGGGATGGGGCTGTTGGAGAGCGAGGAGTGGAAGAAGAACACCAGGAGCGCGGCGAAGAACCTGAGTCCGGTGAGCGACGGCAGTTTCGGCGGCCTGGACTGCTGCCGGGAGTTCCCCGGCGGTATGACGGCGAAGGACATGACGACGGCTTTCTGGGTGAGGGCGGCGCTGCCCGGCCCGTTCTGGTGACGGCGGGCCGGGCAGCGTGTGCGGGTCGGGGGAAGGGACGGCTTACTCGGCGTCGTCGCGCGGCATCCGGTTCCGGTAGAGCATGAGCTTCGCGTCCTTGGCCACGTAGTAGTTCTGCACGGAGTAGGCGATGGTCGCGAAGTCCAGGCGGCCGTCGCCGTTGAAGTCGCCGGTGGCGATCCGGGCGACGGACTCCTCGCCGACCCGCCACTTGGCCCAGACGCCGGCGGCCAGGTCGATGGCCTTGTAGTACATGACGCCCTGCCACGGCCACGGTCCGCGCAGCGCCACCAGGAACTCGTCCTCGCCGTCCCCGTCGAAGTCCGCGCAGACGATCTGGTGCCCGGGGCCCTCGCCGCTCTCGTTGGGGTCGCCGTAGACGTCCAGCAGGGTGCGCTCCCAGAGCGGTTCGCCCTGCTCGTCGGTGCCCGTCCTGGCATAGACGGCGACGGTGTTGCCGTGGAAGGGCTCGATGGCCGCGACGTACGCCATCGGGTCGTCGCCGATGCGGCCGGCGTTGACGTCCCCGCTGCCGCGGAACCCGGTCTGCTCGAACTGGGTGACCTCGCCGGTGCCGATGAGCCGGCGCACCCACTGCCCCGTCGCCTCGTCGAAGTACAGCCAGGTGACGCCCTCGTCGGAGGCGAAAAGCAGCGAGTCGAGGTCCGAGCCCGGTATCAGCCCGGCCTTCTTCTCGGCTCCGTGGATCATGCGGAAATGGCTGTCGTCGATGGTCTCCATCGGCCACTCCTCGGCGGTGTGCACGTCGTCGGGCTGGGTGAAGATCACGACGGGCAGCACCGCATGCACGTCCGCCTGCGCGACGATCGGAACGCCGACGATCTGCAGCCGGTCGGTGCGGGTGAAGTGTCCGACGCGCAGCCGGTGCATCCCCGTGGCCCGGCCGACGTAGTGCCGCTTCCAGCGGGACTCGTCCTTGTCCGGACTGCCCGGGTTCTCCAGCCAGTCGATCTTTCCCCCGGCCGGGTCGGGGTCGTGGATGGTGCCGATCGGGCCGTACAGCTCGTAGCAGACGACGACGTCCGGGTGGCCGTTGCCGCTGATGTCGGCGAAGTCGGCACCCACGGGCATCCGGATGCCGTCGGCCACCAGACGGCGGGTCCACCGCTCGTCGTTCTGGTACCAGTAGATCTCGCCGAGGCGCAGGCCGTAGCCGAACAGGTCCGGCCGGCCGTCCTGGTCGATGTCCGGGGCCTCCAGCCAGTACCCGTCGCGCAGTTGCTCGGCGACGACCTCGGCGGTGAAGGCCGGCGGGACCGGGGTCGTGAGGCGGTTCTCGGTCATGGCGTGTCCTCTCGGGTGGGTCAGCGGGCGGGGCGGTGGTACTCGACGGCGAGCCAGAGGCAGTCGGTGTCCGCGCGGTACTGGTGCCAGGGGTAGCGGTAGCCCCCGTCCGGGGCGGTCCGGCAGAAGGGCTGCGGTGTGGTGTAGCCGGGCGCCATCGGGATGTCCTGGTAGAGGGTGCTGTGGTCGCGGGCGTGGAACTTCTGCATCCGGCCCACTCCCGTGATCTGGGTGTGGATCTCGATGAAGTCGTGTTCGTTGTGGATGGCGCAGTCCGTCCCGGCCGGCGCGTACCAGAGGTTCACCCTGATGTCGAAGGTCTCCTCCTGCCGCCGCTCGGGACGTTCCCCGAGCAGGTGGGGCGCGTCCAGCCGGGCCGAACCCGCCGCCGCCTGCGGGCCCTTCCACAGCGGGGTGTCCCGCGGGAAGGCCGGCAGCAGGTCGCCCAGGAGATGCCAGCCCGGCGCGCGGATCACGTCCGCAGCCGGTGTCTTCGCGGCGGCTACGACGATGACCGACGGGGCGCTGACGACCGTCGTCGCGGTGAGGACCGTGGACGACAGGGCCGGGATCGTCACCGGCGGTGCGACGTCGAGGAGGATGGGCTCCGGGTGGGGGTTGATGACCACCGCGGGCCCCTGCACCCGGTAGTGGTCGACGTTCTCGACCAGCAGGGCCGGGCTCTGCGCGGTGCCGAGTTCCAGGGGGCGTACGACGTTCCGGTTCATGGGGTCCTCGGTGCTCTCAGGAGGCCGGCTGGGGCGCGTGCCGCTGGTAGTCGGCGTTGCGGGCCAGCTCGGCGGCGAACTGGTCGACCGGGGTCTCGGGGACGAACGGCTCGGGCATGTCGCCGAGCCCGAGGAAGCAGGCGAGGCTGTCGACGGTGCGCCGGGCGGCCCTGCCGTCTCCGTAGGGGTTGGCGGCACCGGCCATGCGGTCGTAGGCGATCGGGTCGCGGAGCAGCTCCAGGGTGGCGGCGACGATGCCCTCGGTCGTCTTGCCCACCAGCTTGGCGGTGCCGGCCACGACGGCCTCGCTCCGCTCGGTCACATCGCTGAGCACCAGGGTGGGCTTGCCGAGCGCGGGGCCCTCCTCCTGGGCGCCGCTGCTGTCGGAGACGATCAGGTCGGCCCGCTTGAGCACCTTCATGAAGCTCAGGTAGGGCAGCGGGTCGGTGACGGTGATGTCGGGGTGCCCCGCGACCACGGGCAGAATCGCCTGACGCACGGCGGGATTGCGATGCAGCGGAATCACCACACGGGTGCCGGGCTCGTCGGCGATCCGACGGAACGCGGCGGCGATGTCCGGCAGTTGCGGCCAGGCGTCGCGGCGGTGGGCGGATGCGAGCACGACGCGGCGGGGGTCGGCGTCGAGGTCCTCCAGGGCGGGATGACCGTACTCGGTGGCGTGGTCACCGGCCCAGCGAAGGGCGTCGATGACGGTGTTGCCCGTGACGACGATCGTCTCGTCGGGGATGCCCTCGCACAGCAGGTTGGCGCGGTTGGCCGGGGTCGGCGCCAGGTGGAGCGCGGAGATCTGGCCGACCAGACGCCGGTTGCCCTCCTCGGGGAAGGGCGAGGACAGTTCGCCGCTGCGCAGGCCCGCCTCGACGTGGACGACCGGCACACCGTGATGGAAGCCGGCGAGGGCGCCGGCGAGCGTGGTCGCCGTGTCGCCGTGCACGAGCAGGGCGTCGGCGCCGAGGCCGGGAAGCCTGGCCTCCAGGCCGTTCAGGATCCGGGCCGTCACCTGGGACAGCGTCTGCTGCGGAGCCATCACCTCCAGGTCGATGTCGGCAGCCAGACCGAAGGCGTCGAGGGTCTCGTCCAGCATCTGCCGGTGCTGCCCGGTCGAGATGACCACGGGGTCGAGGTCCGGATGCGCCCGCAGCGCCTTGATCACGGGGGCCATCTTGATGGCCTCCGGCCTCGTTCCTATGACCACGGAAACAGTTCGCATTTCTTTCTCCCCGTCCATCCTCAGCCGCCGTGAATTCCCTTTCACGGGGGGGCGATGTGCTGACGGAAAAGAGAGTGGCATTGCGGCATCACCGGGTCAACGCGAGCAATTTCCCAGTTGCGCGCGGGCGCACAAAAAAACCGGCCCAGCTCCGTAGAGCGGGGCCGGCCGGGCCGGATCGGTCGGTCGTGGAATCAACTCCGGGCAGGAGCTATGGACATGGAGTGACGGAACACGTTGTCAGGGTCGTAACGGCGCTTCACCTGCTGCAACCGAGGGTAGTTCCCCTTGTAGTAGAGCGTGGTCCACGGGCTGCCGGAACGGTTGTAGCGCGGATCGGTCATGTCGCGGTCCGGATAGTTGATGTAGCAGCCGTCCGTCGCGTCATTGATTTCCGGAACGCCGTTGCTGGCCGCGAAGAATTCCCCGTAGAGGTCCCGGAGCCATCCCAGATAGAACTCGTCCTCGTCCGGGTCGCTCCAGAAGGTCTGGAAGCACATCTTGAAGACGGAGGCCCGCTGGGCGTTGGCGGTGGCGTCCTCCGGCACGGCATTGACCTGGCCGCCGAACGAGAACAGCACCAGCATGGTGTCGGGATTGGTGAAGTCGGGCCGCGTCATGTACTTGTACAGCGCCGTGAGCTGTGCGTCGGTGAAGTTCCTGCGCATGTACGCGGACTTGTGCCCGCCGCGCGAGGTGGGGTTGGTGATCGTCGGGTTGTCGGTGCCGACCAGCCTGGTCGCCTGCAGCCAGGGAAGCTCCCTGGGGCGGTGCAGACCCGGCATGGCCGGCAGCTCCCCGTTGCCGCGGTCCAGGGACCGCACCGTGACCCCGGTGCCACTGGTGACCGCCGCCATGTAGGAGTCGAGCATGTCCCGCGCGCCGGGCACCGAGGCGTCGATCTGGGTGAACATCCCCAGACTGCCGTGCGCCTTGGCGGACACGTTGAACAGGCTGCTGAGGTGCCGGTAAGGACTGTCCGGGGAGCTGTGCGTCTCGTGCCAGGCACCGAAGTTCCTCACCAGCCGCTTGAACGACTTCTCGTCGAGGCCGTCCCACGGGATGTCGACAGCGCTGACCAGCACCGTGGCCGGCGCCTTCACCAGCTGGTCCGACGGCCGGCTGCCCCGGGCGTCGGGCGAGCGGAACCAGTACCGGGTGACCAGCCCGAAGTTGCCGCCGCCACCTCCGGTGTGCGCCCACCACAGGTCCCGGTTCGGGTCGTCGGCCTCCCGGGTCGCGGTGACCGTGCGGGTCCGGCCGGCCGCGTCGACGACCACCACCTCGACGGCGTACAGATGGTCGACCACGAGGCCGTGGGCACGGGAGAGCAGGCCGTACCCGCCGCCGGCGATGTGTCCTCCGGCACCGACGCTGTAGCAGATGCCGCCCGGCACCGTCACGCCCCAGCCCTTGAACAGGGCCTCGTAGACGTTGAGCAGCCGCGCTCCGGGCTCGACGAAGAAGGCACGCATCGCCGGGTCGTAGCCGACCTCGGTCATCTCCGAGAAGTCGAGGATCACCTCGACCTCCGGGTTGGAGGTGAAGTCGGCGAAGCAGTGACCGCCGCTGCGCACGGATATTCTCTTGCCCTCCTTCACCGCCTTCGCCAGTGCCTGCTCGGCGTCGGCCGAGGAGCGGATCATCTTCACATAGTCCGGAGTGGCGACGAAGCGCTGGTTGTTGCCCGTCATGAGGGTCGGATAGCGGGAGTCCCCGCGCGTCACCGTGCTGCCGATCCCGGCGCCGCCCGTCTCGGCCCGGGCGCCGCCCTTCGCGGCCACCGCGCGGGCATCCGTGGCCAGCAGGCCGGTGGCCACGGCCGCGCCTCCGGCCACGGCCGCACCGCGGCCGAGGAGGGTGCGCCTGTCGATTGCGTTCATGTCAGGAACTCCTTCGCATGTGTGGATGGCGTGATGTTCGTGCGGCGGGGGTCCATGTGGGGGATCAGCTCCCGCATACGGCGGCGTCCGCGGTGCACCCGCGAACCCACCGTGCCGGTGGCGACCCCGAGGATCTCCGCGATCTCCTGGTAGGAGAGACCCTCGATGTCCGCCAGGCGCAGCACCGCCGCGTACTCCTGGGGGAGGGCCCGCATCGCCCGGTCGATGTCGGGATGCGTGAGTCTCGCCAGGTACTGCTCCTCCGCCGACGCCAGCCGGTAGGACCCCGGATACTGCGCCGGCCGGGCGTGCAGGTCCTCGTCGAAAAGCTCCGCGGTCCGCGGCCGGGCCTGGCTGCGGCGATGGTCGTTGATGAACGTGGTGATCAGGATCCGGTAGAGCCAGGCGCGGATGTTGGTGCCGAGCCGGTACTGATGGAAGGAACGGAACGCCTTCAAGTAGGTCTCCTGCAGGAGGTCTTCGGCGTCGGCGTGCGAGCGGACCAGGCGCCTGGCCGCGGCGAGGAGGTCGCGGCGGTGCGACAGGGCCTCCGCCTCGAAGGCCTGCGCACGCGCCGGGGACGTCGCCGTCGGGGTGGCGGTCATGGTCAGATCTGCCGCAGGGCGCCGCCGTCGACGGCCCATTCCGCGCCCGTGATCTGAGAGGCGAGCGGCGACAGCAGGTAGGCGATGACGGTGGCGACGTCTTCCGGCGTTCCGATGCGCCCGCTCGGCAGCCGTCGTTCCTCGCGGACGAAGTGGTCGACCGCCTCGTCGGGCGTCATCCGCAGGCGCCGCGCCAGCTGCTCGGCGAAGCCGCCCGGGGCGTCGAACAGGGCGGTGCGGGTGGGGCCCGGCGAGACGATGTTGGACCTCACCCCCTGGCAGCCGTACTCGGCGGCGAGGGACTTGGAGAGCGACAGCAGGGTCGCCTTGGACGCCGCGTAGTCGACGAGGGAGGGGTCCGGGTAGCGGGCCGCCTCGCTCGCCACATGGACCAGGCTGCCGTTCTCGCTGTCGATCAGGTGCGGGAGCGCGGCCCGGGTGGCGCGGACCGCCGCGTGGACGTTCAGCTCGAAGGTCTCCCGCCAGTCGGCGTCGGTGACCGTCAGAAAGCTCGTGCGCGACCGCAGGGCACCGGCGTTGTTGACCAGGCCGTCGAGGCGGCCGAAGAGGTCGATGGTCCGCCGCACCGCGTCGCTCGCGGTGTGCGGGTGGGTGAGGTCGCCCTGGTGGGCGACGACGTTCGGGCCGGCGTCGTGCAGGGGTGCGGTGTCACGGGCCACGCCCACCACCTGTGCGCCCTCCGCCGCGAGGACGCGGGCGGTGGCGAGGCCGATCCCGGAGGAGGCACCGGTGACGAGGTAGACCCGTCCCTTGAGCTGAAGGTCCATCGGTTTCCCTTGGCCGGGGGCGGGGAGACCCGGAAGTCGCCACCCCGCCCTGGTGGTTGTCGCT
>NZ_JBSFLI010000069.1:0-10256 GCF_053598955.1 Streptomyces sp. NPDC001056
CTGGGCATCCGGAACCTGTTCCAGGCCCCCACCGTCGCCGGTGTCGCCGGCAACCTCCGCACCGGCGGGACCCGGCCGGTTCTGGGAGCACGGCCTCGCCCTGCCCTGCTGCCGCTGTCCGCCGCGCAGCGCAGGCTGTGGTTCCTGGCCCAGATGGAGGGGTCGAGCGCGACCTACAACTCTCCGCTCGCCCTGCGTTTGACGGGGCGGCTGAACCTTCCCGCGCTGCGGGCGGCGCTGTCCGACGTGGTGGACCGGCACGAGGCCCTGCGCACCGTGTTCCCCGAACAGGACGGTGAACCCTTCCAGCGGGTGCTCCCCGCTGCCGAGGCGGTACCGGAGCTGGAGGTCACCGCTGCCGACGAACAGGGCCTGGCCCAGGCCCTGGAGGCGGCGGCCGGCCACCACTTCGACCTGGCCACCGATCTGTTGCTGCGGGCCCGGCTGTTCACCCTGGCCGAGGACGAGTCCGTGTTGCTGCTCCTGAAGCACCACATGGTCAGTGACGGCTGGTCGAACGGGGTGCTGATACGAGACCTGTCGACGGCTTACGCCGCCCGCTGCCGGGAACAGGCGCCCGTGTGGGAGCGACTCCCGGTCCACTACGCCGATTACGCGCTGTGGCAGCGTGAGATGCTCGGTGAGGAGGGCGACCCGGACAGCGTGCTGAACCGGCAGTCCGCCTTCTGGCGCCAAGCCCTGGCCGGGGCACCGGAACTCCTGGAACTGCCCACCGACCGGCCCCGCCCGGCGGTGTCCGGCTATGGCGGTGCCGCCGTCCCCTTCACCATCGACGCCGAGCTGCACACACGGCTGACGGAGGTGGCCAAGGCCCGCGGCTGCACCCTGTACATGGTCTTGCAGGCCGCGTTCGCCGCGCTCCTGACCCGTCTCGGCGCGGGCACGGACATCCCGATCGGATCAGCGGTGGCCGGGCGCGGGGACGACGCCCTCACCGACCTGGTCGGCTTCTTCGTCAACACTCTCGTCCTGCGCACGGACACCTCCGGGGACCCCACCTTCGCCGAGCTCCTGGACCGGGTCCGCGAGAGCGACCTGGCCGCCTACGCCCACCAGGACCTCCCCTTCGAACGACTCGTCGAAATCCTCAACCCGCCCCGCAGCCTGTCCCACCACCCCCTCTTCCAGGTCATGCTCGTTCTCCAGAACAACGACCAGCACGACGCCTCCCTCCACGATCTGGACGTCCACGAGGTGCCGATCGCCCAGTCCAGCGCCAAGATCGATCTCGCCCTGACCGTGGGGGAGGCAAGGGGCGGCGGACTGGCCGGGGCCCTGGAGTACGCCACCGACCTGTTCGACCAGGCCACCGCGGAGAGCGTGTGCCAGTGGCTGACCAGCATGCTCACCGCCCTCGCCCACGACCCCGAGGGCCGCATCAGCGAGGCCGACATCCTCACCCCGCGGGAGCGGCGGCGGACGCTGGTGGAGTGGAACGACACCGACCGTGAGGTCCCCGCGGCCACGTTGCCGGAGCTGTTCGAGGCCAGGGCGGCGGCGGTGCCGGACAGCGTGGCGGTGGTCCACGAGGACACCGAGCTGACCTATGCCGAACTGAACGCCCGGGCCAACCGCCTCGCCCACCACCTGATCGGCTGTGGCATCGGCCCCGAGGACCTGGTCGGGCTGGCGATGCCGCGGTCGGCGCAGATGATCGTGGCGTTGCTGGCGGTGCTCAAGGCGGGTGCGGCGTACTTGCCGATCGACACCGAGTATCCGCCCGAGCGGATCGCGTTCATGCTCGACGACGCCGCCCCCGTGTGCGTGATCACCACCGCTGGTACGGCACCCGGCTTGCCCGCCGGCGCCAAGGTGCTGGCACTGGACGATCCCTCTGCCGAGGCGGCCCTCGCCGCACAGCCGGACACCGACCCCGGTGACCGGGACCGCCGCGCACCGCTGTCCCTGGCCAACCCCGCCTACGTCATCTACACCTCCGGCTCCACCGGACGCCCCAAGGGCGTCACCGTCACCCACCGCGGGATCGCGAGCCTCGTCGCCAACCAGGCCGACCGCTACGACATCGACCCCGACAGCAGGGTCCTCCAGTTCGCCTCCCTCAGCTTCGACGTGACCGTCTCCGAATACTGCCTGTCACTGCTGTCCGGGGCACGGCTGGTACTTCCCCGGGCAACGATGTACGGAGACTCCCTCAGTGACTTCATTCGCGCGCACGGAGTCACTCACGCCCATATCCCACCCGCGGTGTTGAGCAGCCTCCCGCACACGCGCCTGCCGGACCTGCGGGTGTTGATCACGGGCAGCGAGGCGTTGTCGGCCGAGCTGGTGGCGCGCTGGGCGCCGGGCCGGAGGATGGTCAACGCGTACGGCCCCACGGAAGCGACCGTTGACGTGGCGTCCTGGATCTTCGAGGGGCTCACCGAGGGCGAGCAGGTCGACGACATTCCGATCGGCCGTCCTGTGCCCAACACGCGGGTGTTCGTGTTGGACGAGAAGCTGCGGCCGGTTCCGGTGGGGGTCGCGGGCGAGTTGTACGTCTTCGGCGCGGGGCTGGCTCGCGGGTACCTGAACCGGCCGGGGCTGACCGCGGGCCGGTTCGTGGCGAATCCGTTCGGTCCGGCGGGGTCGCGGATGTACCGCACCGGCGATCTGGTGCGCTGGCACGCGCAGGGGTATCTGGCGTTCCTGGGGCGGGTGGACGACCAGGTCAAGGTGCGCGGGTTCCGCATCGAGCCGGGTGAGATCGAGTCGGTGCTGCTGAAGGACGCGGAGGTCGGCCAGGCGGTCGCGGTGGTGCGGGAGGACCGCCCCGGTGACAAGCGGATCGTCGCGTACGTGGTCGCGGCCGCCGGCAGGGCGGTGGATCCGGCCGCGGTGCGCGAGCGCGCCGCGGCGATGCTGCCGGAGTACATGGTGCCTTCGGCGGTGGTGGTGCTGGAGGCGCTGCCGCTGACCGCGAACAGGAAGCTCGACCGCCGGCGGTTGCCCGCGCCGGACCACTCCACCGCCCACGGGCGGGCTCCGCGCACGGAACACGAGAAGGCGCTGTGCGCGCTGTTCGCGGAGGTTCTCGGTCTTGAAGAGGTGTCCGTCGACGACGGGTTCTTCGACCTGGGCGGGCACTCCCTGCTCGCGACCCGTCTGCTCAGCCGCATCCGCGCGGTGCTGAACGTCGAGATCTCCGTGCGCACGCTCTTCCAGGCGCCCACCGTGGCTGCCCTGAGCCGGCAGCTGCATCTCCCGCCCTCGGGTGACGCACTCAGCCCCGTTCTTCCTCTCCGCTCCGCCGGAACGCGTCTCCCGATCTTCTGTGTGCACCCGGTCGGCGGTACGAGCTGGTGCTATTCCGGATTGCTGCGGCACTTCGGACCGGACTATCCGTTGTACGGAATCCAGGCCCGCGGGCTGAACGAGGACTCCCCCCTGCCTCGGTCCATCGAGGAAATGGCCCGCAACTACGTTGACGAAATCCTCGCGATTCAAAAGAATGGTCCGTATCGCCTGGTCGGATGGTCTCTCGGCGGAACCGCAGCCCACGCGATGGCCATAGAATTGCAAAACCGCGGCCACGATGTCGAGTTGCTCGCCCTGCTCGACTCCTCCCCGCACCCTGCTCCTCTACAGGGGGAATCCGCACGCCCTGAAGCCGTTCTCAAGGCCATCATGGAGGCCTTCGGGGCGGAGACCGGGAGCCTGGGTGAATCCCCCAGCCTGGACCAGGCGGTCGCGGTCCTTCAGGAAAAGATGAGCACGCTGGGGTCCTTGACGCGGGAACAGGTGCAGAGAGTCCTTGAGGTGGCCCTGAACTCGGCTCGGGTCGGCAGCCTGCCGCGTTCGGTCGGCCGTATGTCCGGGGACCTGCACCTCTATTCCGCGGCCGGCGGCAATGAGCGCCGTTCAGCGGATGCCGCTGCACTGTGGGCGCGGTATTGCACGGGACAGGTACACGTATACGAAATCGACTGCGCACACGGGGAGATGATGTCCCCCGAGCCGTTGTCGGTCATCGCCAGAACTTTGGTGGCCAGAGTGTGTGAGCTGGAGGGAAACAGGCATGAAGAATCCGTTTGAGCGGGACGACATCGAATACTACGCCCTCGTGAATGAGGAGGGTCAGTACTCGCTGTGGCCCACCACGATCGAGGTTCCCGCAGGATGGAGCGTGACCCGTGGTCCGGCGGACAGGCAGTCGGTCGTGAACTTCATCGAAGAAACGTGGACGGACATGCGACCCAAGAGCCTGGTCGACGCCATGGAAAACCCGGCCCAGTAGCCGAAATCCGAAGTGAATCGTTCGTTTCGAACTCATAGGGAGAATTCCGTGGGAAATCTGTCACCGCTGTCGAATCCTGAGATCATCCCGAACCCCTACCCCGTCTACGCGGACCTCGCGGAGCGGGAGCCGGTCCACTGGTGCGAGGGTTTGAACGCGTGGGCCCTGCTGAGGCATGAGGACTGCGCGAGCGTGCTGCAGGATCCGCGGTTCAAGGCCGAACGCATGGAAGAGATCCTCAGCGGCAAGTTCGACGGTCGGACACTGCCGGCCGACAGCATTTATCACCGGTTCACCAGCAATGTCATGATGTACACGGATGCCCCGCGTCACGGCGCACTGAGGAAATCCACGCTCAGCGGCTTCACGCGGGCGGCCCACGAGCACTACAGCCAGGTCATCAAGCGTGTCGCCGACGATCTGGTCGCCGGCCTTCCGGACGATGCGAAGGTCATCGACGCCGTCACCGAGCTGGCCGAAAAGCTCCCCGTGAGCGCCGCTGTGCACGCCTTCGGAGTTCCCGAGGAGGACCTCGACACGGTGGTGCCGAGCGTGAACAAGGTGATGACCTACTGGTCGGGGCCCCAGGAGCAGCCGGTGGAGCTCGACCACCTGCTTGAGCACCTCACGGACCTGCACACCTACGCGCTCGAACTCGTTCAGGGGAAGCGGGGCAAGGTCGTTGCGGACACGGTCATCGCCCGCCTCGCGGCAGGGCTTGCGGACCAGACCGAAGTCACGCCGGAGCAGACCGTGCATCAGCTGGTCCTTCTGCTGATCGCGCTGTTCGCGCCCACGACGCCGGGATCCCTCGGCAGCGGCACGCTCGCGTTCGCCACGAACCCCGACCAGATCGCACGTTTCCTGGAGAACCCCGCGTGCGTCGACAACGTGGCGAACGAGGTGGTGCGCTACAACGCGTCGAACCAGTTCACGTGGCGCGTTGCGGCGACGGACGTGGAACTGCGCGGTGTCCGCATCAAGGAGGGACAGCGGGTCGCCCTGTTCCTGGGGGCGGCGAACCGGGATCCGAGCGTTTTCGAGAACCCGGACAAGTTCGACCTCGACCGGAAGAACAGCGGCAAGAACCTGTCGTTCGGCTTCGGGCCGCACGCATGTCTCGGCCGGCAGATCGCCAGCCTCGAAATCAGGTGGTTCTTCGTTGCCCTGTTCGCGCGTTTCCCGATGATCCGGCTGGCGGGCAAGCCCGATTGGAACAGCAACCTTGAGTTCCGGTCGCTGCGGTCCCTTCCGCTGAGCCTGGGCTGACGAGGCCCGAGGAAGCCCATGGACACCGAACCGCTCCTGGCAAGCGCTCCCGACCACCAGGCCCCCCGCATCGCGAGGAGCAGGACCGCCGACTTCGACGAAGCGGAGGAATTCCTCCGTCAGTTCCACGCCGAGCAGCCTGAGCAACCTGTCCCCTTCGCGGTGCGTCTGGGACAGGTCGTCGCCGAGATCGACGCCACGGGCACGTACCGGCACACCTCCGAGGAGCTGGCCTTCGGCGCCCGGGTGGCCTGGCGCAACTCCAGCCGCTGCATCGGCCGGGCTTATTGGAACAGCCTTCGCGTGATGGACCGACGGGACGCGACGACGCCCGAGGAGATCCACCGGCACCTCTGTGAACACCTGCGCCGAGCCACGAACGCGGGACGCATCCGCCCGGTCATCTCGATCTTCGCCCCCGACACCCCCGAGCGGCCTGCCCCCAGAGTGTGGAACGACCAGCTCATCAGGTACGCGGGCTACCGTCAGCAGGACGGGACCGTTCTCGGTGACGCGGGGTACGTCGACTTCACCGACGTCGTACGCGAGATGGGCTGGCCGGCCCCTCAAGGTCCCTTCGACATACTGCCGTTGGTCATCGAGACCCCCGACGACAAGCCGCAGCTCTTCGAGCTGCCGGCCGACCTGATCCGTGAAGTGCCCATCACCCACCCGGATCATCCGCAGATCGCGCGTCTGGCGCTGCGCTGGTACGCCGTGCCGGCGATTTCCAACATGCGCCTGCGCATCGGAGGAATCGACTATCCGCTGGCCCCGTTCAACGGCTGGTACATGGGTACCGAGATCGGCGCGCGCAACCTGGTCGACGAGGACCGGTTCAACCTGTTGCCGACCGTCGCCGCATGTCTCGGCCTGGATACCAGCAGCGAGACCACCCTGTGGCGTGATCGCGCGCTGGTCGAGCTGAACGTCGCCGTACTGCATTCCTTCGCCGCTGCCGGTGTCACGATCAGCGACCACCACACCGAATCCCGCCTCTTCCTCACCCACCTGGCCCGGGAAGAACGCAACGGCCGCACCGTGTCCGTGGACTGGAGCTGGATCGTTCCCCCGATCTCCGGCGGCATCACTCCTGTCTTCCACCGCTACTACGACGAAATCGAGCAGCGCCCCAACTTCTACCTCGACGACGAGGCCCGCGCTCGCGGTCGGGGGCAATGCCCGCACGCGCACTGACCACCACAGCAATCAGGAGGACGGCAATGACAGACGCCCAGCAGGCCCGCTCGTGGAAGGTAGCGGCACAGCTCTACAACTCGGCCGTCGCCGCATCGGCCATCGGAGCCGCTTGGGAGTTGGGCGCGCTGGACGAGCTGCACGACAAGGGGGTACTGGACGCCCACGAGTTCGCGGCCCGCAAGGACCTGGACCCGGCGTCGACCCTCGCGATGTTCAGGGCGTTGGCCGCGGTGAAGATCGTGGAAAGGGACGGCACGAGGGTGACCCCCACGGCGGACTTCGCCGAAATCCAGCAGGCACGATCGTTCTTCCACTGGCTCACCAGGGGAAGCGGGGAGTTGTTCCGCCGGATGCCGCTGGTCCTCCAGAACCAGAACCGCGGGGACGAGCTCGATCCGCGAGATCCAGCGGCCGTCACCTATGCGTGCCGCGAGATCAACACCCTCACCTACGATCCCTGGTTCTGGTCGGCCATCGACGGGATCGACTTCGATCTCACCATGGTCGCCGACCTCGGATGCGGTAACGGCGACCGGCTCATCAAGATCCTGCGGCGCCATCCGGGGGCCAACGGGATCGGTGTCGACATCGCCGCCGACTCGCTGAAGGTGGCCGAGTCGGACGCCGTCGGTGCCGGGCTTTCCGACCGCCTGACGTTCGTCACCGCCGACGTGCGAACAATGGATCGCCGTCCCGAGTTCGCCGAGGTCGAACTGCTGACGTGTTTCATGATGGGGCACGATTTCTGGCCGAGGGAACGTTGTATCGCCACCCTCGCCCGCATTCGCGAGATGTTCCCCAACGTCAAGCGCTTCCTGCTCGGCGACGCCACGAGGACGGTCGGCACCCCCGACCACGAGCTTCCCGTTTTCACCCTCGGCTTCGAGGTGGCCCACGACATGATGGGCACGTTCCTCCCCACTGTCGCCGACTGGGAGTCCGCGTTCGCGGAAAGCGGCTGGCGAGTGCGGCACAAGCACTCGATCGACATGACGGTCGGAGAGGTCATCTTCGAACTCGAACCCGCGTGACCTGACGCTCGCAGCCAGTTCGACGCACGCCCCACCCCGTCAGACAACCATGCTCCGAGAAGGTGGCAAGATGCCAGATCCGCACGACGCAAGGCCCCTGCCGGTGACGGTCGCCCAAGAGGGTCTGTTGTTTCATGCGGAAGTCGAGCGGGACCTACGCGGCCTCGACACGACGCAGGTCGTGCTCACTGTGGACGGCCACCTCGACCTGGAGGAGCTCCGCACCCGCGCCGACCGGATCACCAGGGCGCATCCGGAACTGTTCGCCCGCTTCGACCGCGACGCCGTGGGCGGCTCGGTGCGTGTCGCCCGCCCCGAGGCCGGCCTGCCATGGGTGCGGCGGCACGTCTCGGCGGGCGCCGAGGCCGACGCGACGGTCGAGCGGGTGGCAGCCGACGAATGGGAGCGCGACTTCGACCCCACGGGTGACGAACCTCTGCTGCGACTGGTCGTCATCACGACGGGGCAGGGCTCGCGCCACCACCTCGTCCTCACCGGCCATCGCGCGGTGCTCACCCTCCAAGCCGCCTACGACACCCTCGCCACCCTGCTCGGTGGTGACCCGCGGGAAGGGACGCGCGGAACGTCGCAGGAGACCGCGGAGGGAGGGCGGCCGTCGGAGGCCGAGACGCACAGCGCCTGGCGGGAGACGTTGCGCGACCTCGACGAACCCTGCCTGCTCGGTCACGCGGCCGCGACCGTCGCGAACCGGGAGCCGCGGGGAGGATCCGAGTCGCTGTCCGTGCCCGTACCACCCGGTCTCGGCTCGCTTCCCGGCCGTCTCGGCGTCGCGCCCGAAGCGCTTTACCAGACCGTTTGGGCTTTGGTGTGCATGAAGCTGAAGAGCCGCTGGGAAGCGGTTCTCGGCGACGCCGACGACCTTCCCGTCCGGATCGCGGCCGCACCACACGACACGTTCGCCGACGTCGCCCGGCGCACCGACGCACGCAACGGGCTCCTGGCCGGCCACCGCCGTGCGACGGCCGCGACGCTGGCGGACGCGTCGGGGCTCGCGGGTGCCGTCTTCGACACCGCGGTCGTCGTCGACGCCCGTCGTTGGGATGCCGCTTCGCTCGGTCTCGGCGAGACGGGGGACGGCGAGCCCGCCGGCCCGGCCGTGACCGGCGTACGGCTGCGCGACACCACGCACCACGCCGCCACGCTCGTCGTGCGGACTGCCCGCGATGGCGGGCCGCCCAGCGTCGAACTGGTCCACCGGGCCGACCGGCTGGCAGCCGACACGGCTCGCACCGCTGCCGATCTGCTCACCCGCGCCCTGGCCGTGGTGGCCACCGAACCGGGAGTTCGCGTCGGCGCCATCGACTGGCTCGGCGAATCCCTGCGCCGCAGCCTGCTCGTCGACTACAACGACACCGCCGAGCCGCTTCCGCAGGCGCCGCTGCACGAGCTGTTCACCGAGCAGAGAGCCCGGACGCCCGACGCCGTCGCCGTCGTCTGCGAGGGACGAGCGCTCACCTACGCCGGCCTGGACGCGGCCGCCAACCGGCTCGCCCACCTCATCATCGGCCTCGGAGTGAGGCCAGGTGACAACGTGGCCCTCTATCTGGGCCGCTCCGCCGAACTGATCGTTGCCGAGCTGGCCGTGCTCAAGGCGGGCGCGGCGTATGTACCGCTCGACCCGCGCCAGCCCGCACAGCGACTCGCCTGGATCGTCGAGGACGCCGGGGCGACGCTGTTGCTCACCGACCGCCAACCGGCCGAACTGCCTTTCACCTGCGCCATCCCACTGGCTGGCGTCCCGGTCGGCGAAGACGCGGCCCTTGCGGGAGACCCCGGCGCACCGGACGTCGACGTGCACCCGGACCAGTTGGCGTACGTGATGTACACCTCGGGCTCCACGGGTACGCCCAAGGGCGTCGCCAACACGCACCGCAACGTGGCCGAACTCGCCCTCGACCCCTGCTGGGACGCGGCACGGCACCACCGGGTGCTCGCCTACTCGCCGCCCGCTTTCGACTCCTCGACCTATGAGATGTGGGTGCCGCTGCTGCACGGCGGTGGTCTGACGGTCCTGACCGGCGACAAGATCGACCTCGGCGATCTGGCCGGAGCCGTGGCGGAGCACGGCATCACCGCCCTCTATCTGACCACCGCCCTGTTCGACGCCATGGCACAGGAGCACGTCGAGGCCCTCGCCGCGGTGAGGGAGATCTGGACCGGCGGCGACGTGCTGTCGACCGCGGCGCTTCGCCGAGTCCTCGACGCCTGCCCGGACACCACCGTCGTCCACGTCTACGGTCCGACGGAGACGACGGTCTTCTGCAGCTACCAGACCTTCGAACCTCGGGCACGCCCGGCTGCGGAGCTCCACCTGGGCCGCCCCATGGCCAACACCGCGCTCTACGTCCTCGACGAGTCCCTCGCCCCCGCCGCCCCGGGCGTTGTCGGTGAGCTTTACGTGGCCGGGTCGCATCTGGCGAGGGGTTATGTGGGTCGTGCGGGTCTGACCGCGGAGCGGTTTGTCGCCGATCCGTTCGGTG
>NZ_JBSFLI010000070.1:0-9239 GCF_053598955.1 Streptomyces sp. NPDC001056
GGCGGCCGGCTCGGACGGCTCGCTGACCCTCGCCGGCAGCGCGGGCTTCACCCCTGCCGAGGCGGCCCGCTGGTGCTACGTCCCGCCGGACGTCGTCGTCCGGGGTGCTCCGGCGCGGGGCCGGGCGTTACGACGCGGAGGTCTTCGACATCTCCAGCGCCGACGCCATCCTCGTCAGCTCGGTGAAGGACGCCGTGCCGGCGACCACGGTGGTCGAGCCGGGCGTGTCCTCCAGGACGAGGGCGTCGTAGCGGCCGCCGGTGTAGCGGGTCCAGGTACGGCCGCCGATCCGCTCGGTCCGCTTGGTCGCCTTGGCGCCCTGGCTGGCCTGGTCGATGAAGGCGGCCCGCTTCTGCACCGACTGCTCGATCTGGACATACTGGGCGTCAGGGGTCTGGAAGCCCAGGTGCCAGTAGTCGCCGTTCGCGCCGTCGTAGCTCACGGAGGTGGCCTTCCAGGCGTCGGACAGCCCCTCGGGCCCCGCCACCGGGTAGCTCGCCGCCCGGCGGGCCGTGAGCAGCTCGACCCGGTAGTCGACCCGCTTGAGGTCGGGAGCGTGATTGTCGTGCGGGATGGCGAGGAAGTAGACGACCGCCGCCGCGATGCCGATCAGGGCCAGGGAGAGAATCATGTCCCGGGCCGTCTTCTGCTTGCCGTTCGAACCTGCCACGTCCCTATCGTCGCAGGTGCCCCAAGCGCTCATCCGTGGGGTCCCCTGCTCATTTTGTCTGCCTAACGATAGAGTCATGGCCAAGACCCTCATCCGGCCGTCGCCGTATCAGAAAGGTGCGCCCCGATGACCGAAAATCATCACTTGCCCTCCGAACTCGATGTTCCCGCCGAGGCTCCCGACCGCAACCTCGCCCTGGAACTCGTCCGGGTGACCGAAGCCGCGGCGATGGCCGCCGGCCGTTGGGTGGGTCGCGGCGACAAGAACGGCGCCGACGGTGCCGCGGTACGTGCCATGCGGTCCCTCGTCTCCACCGTGTCGATGAACGGCGTCGTCGTCATCGGCGAGGGCGAGAAGGACGAGGCGCCGATGCTCTTCAACGGGGAGCACATCGGTGACGGCACCGGCCCCGAGGTCGACATCGCCGTCGACCCGATCGACGGCACCACGCTGACCGCCAAGGGCATGCCGAACGCGATCGCCGTCCTGGCCGCCGCCGAGCGCGGCGCCATGTTCGACCCGTCCGCCGTGTTCTACATGGACAAGCTGGTCACCGGCCCCGAGGCCGCGGACTTCGTGGACATCGACGCGCCGGTCGCCGTGAACATCAGGCGGATCGCCAAGGCGAAGAAGGCCATGCCGGAGGACGTCACCGTCGTCATCCTGGACCGGCCCCGGCACGAGGGCCTGATCAAGGAGGTCCGCGACGCCGGTGCCCGCATCAAGCTGATCTCCGACGGCGATGTCGCCGGGTCCGTCTACGCGCTGCGCGAGGGCACGGGCGTGGACCTGCTGCTCGGCATCGGCGGTACGCCGGAGGGCATCATCTCGGCCTGCGCCGTGAAGTGCCTGGGCGGCACGATCCAGGGCAAGCTGTGGCCCAAGGACGACGAGGAGCGGCAGCGGGCGATCGACGCCGGGCACGACCTCGACCGGGTACTCACGACGGACGACCTGGTGGCCGGGGAGAACGTGTTCTTCGTCGCCACGGGTATCACCGACGGCGAACTGCTGCGGGGTGTGCGGTACCGGTCCGAGACCGCGCTCACCGAGTCGATCGTGATGCGGTCGAAGTCCGGCACGGTGCGGCGGATCGACTCCGAGCACCGGCTGAGCAAGCTGCGGGCCTACAGCGCGATCGATTTCGAGCGGGCCAAGTAGGTCGAGCAGCGCGAGCGCCCCCTGTGCGGAGGGGGCGCTTCTGCTTTCCGGGCGGCGCCGGCCCGCTCCGCGCTCCCGCCTCGCCTTCCGGGGGCGCTAGCCGGCTATCCGCTCCTGCGCCGTCACCCGCGTCGCCTTCTTCAGGTCCAGTTCGCGGCGGCGGCGCCGGGCGAGGACCACGCGGCGTTCGGCCGCCGTCAGGCCGCCCCAGACGCCGTAGGGCTCGGGCTGGAGGAGGGCGTGTTCGCGGCACTCGACCATCACCGGACAGCGGGCGCAGACGCGCTTGGCCGCCTCCTCGCGGGACAGCCGGGCGGCGGTCGGCTCCTTGGACGGGGCGAAGAACAGGCTCGCCTCGTCGCGGCGGCACACGGCCTCGGTGTGCCAGGGTGCGTCCTGGTCCCTCTCCCGCGCTGGCACCCGCTGGGCCGGTACGGCAGCTACCTGCAGGGACGAATGCGGCGGTTGCAGCACGGGTCTACTCCTGACGACGGCTTCGCGAGCGAGAGACGATGCAGCAAGGCCTACCCGCTGTACGCGCGCCTATGCACTGCGTTCCCAACGGCCGGTGATTGCCGGGGAGTTCGCGACCGTCAACGGTCCAGGCGTTTGCGCAACCTGCGCTCCACCTTGTCCTGGACCCGCTCCAGGATGTCCGAGACGAGCTTGCCGCGCCTGGGCCGGGCCTCCACGTTGCCGAGCACGGCCCAGCCGTCGACGTAGACCACCGGCGCGTCGGTCTCGGTCGAGTCCAGGGTGGCCACCTCGAAGTTGCCGAGGACGCCGCCGCCGGTGCCGCGCAGCGACACGTTCTCCGGGACGCGGATCTGGATGTCGCCGAAGACGGAGACCGCCTTGATCACGACCTGCTGGTACTCGAAGATCGCCTCGCTGAGGTCGATCTCGACGCTGCCGAAGATCGAGTACGCGTGCAGCCGGCGCCCGGCGCGCCAGCGGCCGCGGCGGACCGCGCTGCTGAGGACGGCCACCACGTTGGCGTCGGACTCGGCGGGTATGTCGTCCGTGGGGCGCGGCGGCGCGGGGGCGTACGCCGCGCCGGAGGGGCGCTGGTGGGCGGCGGGCAGGTCCCGGATGAAGACCTCCAGCTCGCCGACCGTCTTCGCGTTCAGCACGCCGTCCACGCGCTCGGCGTGCTCGTCGGCGGTGAGCCGGCCCTCGGCGAGGGCCTCGCGGAGGATGTCGGCGACCCGGTCGCGGTCGGCGTCCGAGGCGCGCAGTGCGGTGACGCTCGCGGTGGCGTCCTGGGTACGGGCGGGCTTCTGAAGGTCCACGACAGCAGCGTACCGAAACGCGATAGATCGCGACTAGGGGTGTGGACGCCCCTGGGCGTGTCGGAACGGGCGGCCCCCGCCGGGGCCGGGCCCACGGCCACTGAGCCTTACCTCACAGGTTCGCTGTCGGCGGCAGGTTCTACGCTGGTGGGGCCCGCCAGCGTCGGCGGGCACCGTCCGTCAGAGTGAGGAATGGGCTGAGATGCCGCGTAGTTCCCAACCACCCCGCCCAGCGTTCGCGTACACCGATCTGCTCCCCCAGGGAGAGGACACCACGCCGTACCGCCTGGTGACGTCCGAGGGCGTCTCCACGGTCGAGGGGCCCGACGGGCGGACGTTCCTCAAGGTGGAGCCGGAGGCGCTGCGCAAGCTGGCCGAGGAGGCCATCCACGACATCCAGCACTACCTGCGCCCGGCTCATCTCGCCCAGCTGCGCCGCATCATCGACGACCCCGAGGCATCGGCGAACGACAAGTTCGTCGCGCTGGACCTGCTGAAGAACGCGAACATCGCGGCGGCGGGCGTGCTGCCGATGTGCCAGGACACCGGCACCGCGATCATCATGGGCAAGCGCGGGCAGAACGTCCTCACCGAGGGCGAGGACGAGAAGCACCTCTCGCGCGGCGTCTACGACGCCTACACCAAGCTCAACCTGCGCTACTCGCAGATGGCTCCGCTCACCATGTGGGAGGAGAAGAACACCGGCTCGAACCTGCCCGCGCAGATCGAGCTGTACGCGACGGACGGCGGCGCCTACAAGTTCCTGGTCATGGCGAAGGGCGGCGGCTCGGCCAACAAGTCCTTCCTGTACCAGGAGACCAAGGCCGTGCTGAACGAGGCCTCCATGATGAAGTTCCTGGAGGAGAAGATCCGTTCGCTCGGTACGGCCGCGTGCCCGCCGTACCACCTGGCGATCGTCGTCGGCGGCACCAGCGCGGAGTTCGCGCTCAAGACCGCGAAGTACGCCTCCGCGCACTACCTGGACAACATGCCGGCCGAGGGTTCCCCGCTCGGCCACGGCTTCCGGGACAAGGAGCTGGAGGAGAAGGTCTTCGAGCTGACCCAGAAGATCGGCATCGGCGCGCAGTTCGGCGGCAAGTACTTCTGCCACGACGTGCGCGTGGTGCGTCTGCCCCGGCACGGCGCGTCCTGCCCGGTCGCCATCGCCGTGTCCTGCTCGGCCGACCGCCAGGCCGTCGCGAAGATCACCGCCGAGGGCGTCTTCCTGGAGCAGCTGGAGACGGACCCGGCGCGCTTCCTGCCGGAGACGACGGACGAGCACCTGGAGTCCGACGGCGACGTCGTCAGGATCGACCTCAACCAGCCGATGGACACGATCCTCGCCGAGCTGACCAAGTACCCGGTCAAGACGCGGCTGTCGCTGACCGGTCCGCTGGTCGTGGCACGGGACATCGCGCACGCCAAGATCAAGGAACGCCTCGACGCGGGCGAGGAGATGCCGCAGTACCTGAAGGACCACCCGGTGTACTACGCCGGTCCGGCCAAGACGCCCGAGGGGTACGCGTCCGGTTCGTTCGGTCCGACCACGGCCGGCCGGATGGACTCCTACGTGGAGCAGTTCCAGGCGGCGGGCGGCTCCAAGGTGATGCTCGCCAAGGGCAACCGCAGCAAGCAGGTCACCGACGCCTGCGACGCCCACGGCGGCTTCTACCTCGGCTCCATCGGCGGCCCGGCCGCCCGTCTCGCCCAGGACTGCATCAAGAAGGTCGAGGTCCTGGAGTACGAGGAGCTCGGCATGGAGGCCGTCTGGAAGATCGAGGTCGAGGACTTCCCGGCGTTCATCGTCGTGGACGACAAGGGCAACGACTTCTTCCAGGACCCGGCCCCCCAGCCGACGTTCACGTCGATCCCGGTGCGCGGTCCCGGCCTCGCCTGACCCGTACGGGGGTTGGGTCGCATCCAACGGCCCAACCCCCGGAACAACCCCGCGCCCCCGCCCGCTGTACCCGGTATGAGCGAATACCGCATCGAGCACGACTCCATGGGTGAGGTCCGGGTGCCGGCCGGCGCCAAGTGGCGGGCGCAGACGCAGCGGGCCGTGGAGAACTTCCCCGTGTCGGGGCAGCGGATCGAGCGCGCGCACATCGAGGCGCTGGCGCGGATCAAGGCGGCCGCGGCGAAGGTGAACGCGGAACTCGGGGTGCTGGACGAGGACGTCGCGCAGGCGATCCAGGAGGCGGCCGAGGAGGTCGCCCGGGGCGACTGGGACGAGCACTTCCCGGTCGACGTCTTCCAGACCGGTTCGGGCACCTCGTCCAACATGAACACCAACGAGGTCGTCGCGACCCTGGCGAGCGAACGACTCGGGCGCCCGGTGCATCCGAACGACCACGTCAACGCCTCCCAGTCGTCCAACGACGTCTTCCCCTCCTCCCTCCACATCGCCGCCACCGCCGCCGTCACCCACGACCTGATCCCCGCCCTCGACCACCTCGCCGCCGCGCTGGAGCGCAAGAGCGCGGAGTTCGCCGACGTGGTGAAGTCGGGCCGCACGCACCTGATGGACGCCACCCCCGTGACGCTGGGCCAGGAGTTCGGCGGATACGCGGCCCAGGTGCGCTACGGCGTCGAGCGGCTGCGCGCCTCGCTGCCCCGGCTGGCCGAGCTGCCGCTGGGCGGCACCGCCGTGGGCACCGGCATCAACACCCCGCCCGGGTTCTCCGCGGCCGTCATCGAGGAGGTCGCCCGCGCCACCGGGCTGCCGCTGACCGAGGCCCGCGACCACTTCGAGGCGCAGGGCGCCCGGGACGGCGTCGTGGAGACCAGCGGGCAGCTGCGGACCATCGCGGTCGGGCTGACGAAGATCGCCAACGATCTGCGCTGGATGGCGTCCGGCCCGCGCACCGGCCTGGCCGAGATCCGGCTGCCCGACCTCCAGCCGGGCTCCTCGATCATGCCGGGCAAGGTCAACCCGGTGGTGCCGGAGGCCGTGCTGATGGTCGCGGCGCAGGTCGTGGGCAACGACGCCACCATCGCCACCGCGGGCGCCGCCGGGAACTTCGAGCTGAACGTGATGCTCCCGGTCATCGCCAAGAACGTCCTGGAGTCGATCCGGCTGCTCGCCAACGTCACCCGGCTGCTGGCCGACCGCACCGTCGACGGCATCACCGCGGACCGCGAACGCGCCCGCGAGTACGCCGAGTCGTCGCCGTCCGTCGTCACCCCGCTGAACAAGTACCTCGGGTACGAGGAGGCCGCGAAGGTCGCCAAGCAGGCGCTCGCGCAGCGCAAGACGATCCGTCAGGTGGTGCTGGAGGGCGGGTATGTGGAGCGCGGCGAGCTGACCGCCCGGCAACTGGACGAGGCACTGGACGTGCTGCGGATGACGCATCCGTAGCCCCGGGCGTACCTTTCCGGCCACCGCGCACGCGCACGGGGGAACCGTGACCCGCGCCGCAGCGCCCGCGCCGCCCGGCACCTAATATCTGCCCATGAAGGACGACGGAACGATGCGGCGAGCGGCGGCGGGACCTGCGGCGTACTGGGCGCCCGGGACACAGATCCTGTGGCGTTACCGGGAGAACGGCGGCACACGGTTCCACATCGTGCGCCCCGTCACCGTCGTACGCGACGACGCCGAACTGCTCGCCGTCTGGCTGGCCCCCGGCACCGAGTGCGTGAAGCCGGCCCTGGCCGACGGCACACCGGTGCACCGCGAGCCGCTGGAGTCCCGCTACACCAAGCCGCGCACGGTACGGCGGGACCGGTGGCTCGGCACCGGCGTGCTGAAGCTGGCCCGGCCCGGCACCCCCTGGTCGGTGTGGCTGTTCTGGGAGCCGGGCTGGCGGTTCAAGAACTGGTACGTCAACCTGGAGGAGCCGCTGGCCCGTTGGGCGGGCGGGGTGGACTCCGAGGACCACTTCCTGGACATCGACGTACGCCCGGACCGCAGTTGGCACTGGCGGGACGAGGACGAGTTCGCCCAGGCCCAGCGGGACGGGCTGATGACCGCGGAGACCGCCGAACGGGTCCGGGCGGCCGGGCAGGCGGCGGTCGACGCGATCCGGGCCTGGGGGCCGCCGTTCTCGGAAGGCTGGCCGGGGTGGCGACCGGACGAGTCCTGGGCGGTACCGTCACTCCCCGAGGACTGGGACCGTACGCCCGCGCACGTGTCCTCATGAGACTCTTGATGCGCCCCCGGGCGAGAAACGTAGGATCGTCCTCCGCAAGGGCGCTTCGGAGCGACAACTTCCGGGGCATGCGCCGGGCTTGACCGATCGTCACCGAGGGGCGGCAGGGACGTGAACGAGGGGTATCAGGGCGGCACCGCCGGGCGCGCAGGCCTCGCCGGTGGCACGGGAGCATCCTCCGAGCGCGCGCGAAATCCGTTCCCGGGACATGTATTGCGGGTATCGGGACTTCTGCGGGACCACTCGCGCGCCCAGCGCGGGGTCCCGGACGGACGGATGCGACACGCGTGACGGAGCAGCCCACCTCTTTCGAGCGCCCTCAGCCGGGCGCCGACCCCGCGGACGGCCGCGGGGCGCTCGTGCGTGCCCAGGAACCGGTCGGCACCCCCGCCTTACCCGTGCAGGCACGGGCGGACGGGACGCCCTGCGGACCCGGTACGGCCACCTCGTGCGGCCAGCCCATGGACGGCAAGGGGAAGGAGCCCCCAGTCAACGGCCCGGAGCACTCCCAACCCGCCACCGCGGACGCCGGCGCGACCCATCGCCCGCGCCCCGCGGAGGCCATTCCGCCGCAGCCCGGCGCCGACCAGGAACGGACGCCGGGCGGCCCCGAGCGCCGTACCGGGCGGGGTCTGCCACCGGGGCGGCCGATGCCCATGCGGCGCGACGGGGACCGGCTCAGGTTCGTCGGCGCGGCCACCCGGCGGATCGCCCGCGGCCTCGACCTGGACGAGATCGTGATGGGTCTGTGCCGGGCCACGGTGCCGACGTTCTCGGACGCGATCCTCGTCTATCTGCGCGACCCGCTGCCGGTCGGCGACGAACGGCCCACCGGGCCCGTCGTGCTGCGGCTGCGCCGCACCGACCGCATACCGGAGGAGCGGGACACCGACGGCGTCCTGCTGCCCGGCGCGTTCGAGCCCGAGCCCGAGCCGGTCGCGCTCGCGGAGCTGTCCTCGCTGACCACCGAACTGTGCGAGGTGCGCCCCGGCGGCGCGCTGAACGAGGTGCTGCGCGGCGTGCGCCCCGTGTTCGCGGACGCGCCCGCGGCCAGGGCCGCACTGCCCGAACTGCTCGGCGACGGCGCGGAGGCGCTCGTACCGTCCGGGCAGCACGCGATCCTCGCCCCGCTGCGCGGCCGGCGCCGGGTGATCGGCGCGGCCCTGTTCCTGCGCCGCCCCGAGCGGCTCGCGTTCGAGACGGACGACCTGCTGGTGGCCGCGCAGCTGGCCACGCACAGCGCGCTCGGCATCGACAAGGCGGTGCTGTACGGCCGTGAGGCCTACATCGCCGACGAGTTGCAGCGCACCATGCTGCCCGAGACCCTCCCCCGCCCGACCGGGGTGCGGCTCGCCTCGCGGTATCTGCCGGCCGCGGAGACCGCGCGGGTGGGCGGCGACTGGTACGACGCGATCCCGCTGCCCGGCAGCCGGGTCGCGCTGGTCGTCGGCGACGTGATGGGCCACTCCATGACCTCGGCGGCGATCATGGGCCAGCTGCGCACCACCGCGCAGACGCTGGCCGGGCTCGATCTGCCGCCGCAGGAGGTGCTGCACCACCTGGACGAGCAGGCGCAGCGGCTCGGCACCGACCGTATGGCGACCTGCCTGTACGCCGTCTACGACCCGGTCACGCACCGCATCACGATCGCCAACGCCGGCCATCCGCCGCCCGTGCTGCTGCACCTGGGCGGACGGGCCGAGGTGCTGCGGGTGCCGCCGGGCGCGCCGATCGGCGTCGGCGGGGTGGACTTCGAGGCGGTCGAACTGGACGCGCCGGCCGGGGCCACGCTGCTGCTGTACACCGACGGCCTGGTGGAGTCCCGGCTGCGGGACGTGTGGACGGGCATAGAGCAGCTGCGCGAACGGCGCGCCGCCACCGCGCAGTTGACCGGTCCGGACCATCCGCCGCCGCTGGAGGCGCTGTGCGACGAGGTCCTCGACATGCTCGGGCCCGGTGACCGGG
>NZ_JBSFLI010000071.1:0-9077 GCF_053598955.1 Streptomyces sp. NPDC001056
ACATCCAGTACCGCAGCGACCTCATAGACGGCTGCCTCGCCGAGACCGGCCTGACCATCCGGCCCACCTGAGCAACGGCACGACATCACGAGTTCAACCTCAGTAACCATCTGGCTCCGCACCTCAGCCAACAGCGCCCCGGGCAACCGAGATGCAGTCCATACTGTCGCAGTAGGGCGATAAGGGAGGGGAGCCGCATGTCGAAGCAGCTGACGTTCAAGGAGGACCAGGTGGGGTTGCAGGAAGAAATCGTGAAGCGTTCTCGCGAGATCCATACGGACCGGTACAGCATGGCAATTAATGAAGCGCTATCTATGTACGATAATTCAGATCTGGAAATTCACCCCGAATTCCAGAGGATCTTCCGGTGGGGAATTCAACAGCAGTCCCGTCTGATCGAGAGCGTCTTCCTCGGTATTCCGATCCCCCCAATTTTTGTTGCGGCCCGCAAGGACGGCGTTTGGGACGTCGTAGATGGAGTTCAGCGACTGTCCACTCTTTTCCGATTCATGGGTGCGCTGCGAAGGGACGATGGGGAACTGGACACTCCCGACCCCCTTACGGCCGGAGATTATCTGAAAAGCCTTGAGGGGGTCGTATGGAGTGAGTCGGTGGCTCCTCGCGAGGCTGAAGGTATCACCGTTCTCTCGGAGGCCCAGCAACGCTTCTTTAAGCGCGCTCGACTCGATTTCCAAATCGTCGAGCATACAAGTGATGAACAAGCGAAGTTCGACCTGTTCCAGCGGCTAAATAGCGGCGCCCACCTTTCCGAGCAGGAGGCCCGAAACTGCCTTGCCGTGATGCTGGACCCAACTTTCTACAGGTGGCTCCAGTCACTAGCCTCAACTCCTGAATTCGAGCAGACCGTCAGCATTACCGAACGACAGGAGGAGGAGGCGTACGGTGTTGAACTTGCCCTCCGCTATCTCTCCGTTGTTACCGCTCAGCGATCTGACCTCTCTGGCCTTTCTGACGTTGGCGAGTTTCTAACTTCTCGAATGCGTCACTTCATCGAATCCGACGATTTCGATCGGGACTTCGAACATGCACGCTTCATGGATATCTTTTCCTGGCTGAATGAGGCCCTCGGGGAATCATCCTTCAAGCGTTATGACGTGGCGAAGTCTAAGCACAGCGGCAGATTCACGGTTTCCGCCTTCGAGGCGGTGACAACTGGATTGGGCCTCAATTATGAATACTGGAAACAGCTAGAAGATGGAGTCCGACCGCGGCTCCTACGCCAGAGGGTGCAGAACGTCTGGAAAGATGAGACATTCCGTAGCCGGGCTGGCGCAGGGAAGTCGGCAGAGCTGCGCATCCCTCACATGTTTGAGGTTGGGCAAAAGGTATTCTCTCTGGGGGATTAAGTGCGGACACTCGCTGAACTCCAGGATTCACTAGACGAAGATCTTGCGTGGCGCCGCAGTGAGCTTCACAGCTATCTCAGTACAATTCGAAGGGCGAATTCTGAGAGCACCACTCAACGCACCCTTTGCCGCGCAGGCGTACCTCTCCTTTACGCGCACTGGGAAGGTTACGCGAAGCATTGCTTGTCAATGTACCTTCAGTACGTCGGGCGCCGCCGCTTGACCTATGGAGAGCTTCATCCTGCCTTCGTGGCGCTTGGCCATGAGGCCGCACTGGACTCTCAGGAGGGACTTTCCGCGGCCCGTAGAGTTGCACGACGGGCGCAATCGATCCTCACCGGAGATACTACGCGAGCGCAGATTCCATGGCGTCGAGGCGTGGATACTCAGTCCAACTTGAACAGCACCAGATGCTTCGATTTGTTTGAATCGCTAGGCCTCGACTCTTCTCCTATCCAAACCAAGACGAGGCTCATCGACTATGAACTACTAAGAGTGCGAAACGAAATAGCCCACGGTCAATATCTAAGCGTCGATGCGGATTCATATGAAGAGTTGCATTTAGAAGTTCTCGGGATCATGAATTTCGTTCGAAATACCGTTGGTACCGCAGCGGAGAACCAGACATATCGAAGACGCAACGAGCTCTAGGTTTTACTTCAAGCGGGTATTGGCGATGCCTCCTGGATAGCCCTGTTCGCCAACCTGAGCCCACGCCATTTCAAGCTGGTCACCACCTTGGTCGTGCGCCAGACCGTCTCAGTTTCTGTCTCATTCGCCGCCGTTTAACCTCGAAGTTTCGTGACGGACCGCCGACGGAGTCGGTGGCCCGTTTTCGTGCCGTGATTTGAGTCCGTGCAGGCCGAGGGCCCGAGTGTCGTCTCGGGGTGGCGCCGGGTTCCACTGCTCCGGGTGGTGAAGGGCTGTCGTAGGGACGGGTGGATTCGCTGGTCAGCCGGGATTCGGCAGGAGTGCGAGCCGTTCGAGTGCGGCGGTGATGTGGCCGGTGAAGGGCCAGTGCCGGGCCAGGCGGAGGATCCGCCGACTGCCGGAGGTGACGAGTTGTCCGGCCGCGGTGAACAGGCGGAACCGCAGTCGGCGGGGTTCCCAGAGTCTGGCGGTGCCGGTGAGCGCGAGCATGGGCATCCAGGCCAGCAGGTCGAGGGCGATCTGGACGATCTCGAGCCAGACCTTGTTCTGGGCTGTGGTGTGGAGGGGCAGGTTGCGCAGGCCGGTGGCCCGGGCGGCCCGGATCCTGTCCTCCGCCCGGGCCCGTAGACGGTGACGGAGCTCGAGCTCGGCGATCGGCCGGTCAGGGGTGTTGGTCGCAAAGCAGGTGATCCGCATGCCGTCCGCGTCCGTGATCCTCAACTGGGCGCCGGGGTGAGGCCGTTCCTTGCGGACGATCAGCCGCATGCCCTTCGGCCAGCCGTCCAGCAGCTTGCCGGTGAGCTCGGCGACCCAGGCCCCGTCACGGGCCTCACCATTGGTCTCGACGGCCGCCGTCCAGGCCGGGGCGGGGACCTTCAGCACGTGTTCGTGGATCGCTTCGGTGACCGTCATACCGACCGAGTAGGACAGCCATCGTCCTCGCCTGGCGAGCCAGGAGACGAAGTCGTGGGTGCCGCCGGCGGAGTCCGTGCGGATCAGCGTCTGCCGCCCTCGCCGGTAGCGCTTCGGCAGCTGGGCCAGGGCGAGCTGGGCGGTGGTGATGTGGTCGGCGGCCGTGTTGGAGCCCGCGTTTCCCGGTCTGAGGAGGGCCGCGACGGGCTCGCCGGTTCCGCCCGGACCGTGGTCGACGAAGGCCGTCAGAGGATGGTGGCCGTAGGTCTTCTTCCAGGTCGCGGCCGCGTCCTGCTTGTCGGAGTGGCGATCACGAGGACGCCGTCGAGATCGACGGTGACCTGACCGTCGGCGTCCGGGGCGTTCTGGTCCGCCAACGACCAGACATGGTCACGGACTTCGGAGCGTGCGGACCGGATCGCCTGCAGGGCCTTTTCGCCGGAGGCGGCGAGGGTGTCGATCAGGCGGGAGACGGTCGGGTCGGAGGCGACCGGACCGAAGACGGCCGGCTCGGCCCGCAGCATCGCAACGTCCGCGAGGCAGTCCCCGCCCAGCGCGACCGCCAGAGCGAGATCCAGGAGGATCTTGCCGGGATCGTGGGCGGCCCGCGGTTTGCGCCACGGCGCCAGAGCTGCGGATATCGCCTGGTCAAGACCGGTCTTGCGGACCGTTTCGACCAGCAGGATCGAACCGGCCTGGGAGACGACCTGACGGCCGTCGTCCTGGACGCGGACACGGGGATAGGACCCGATAGAGTGCTTCACCTGGGAAGTGCCTCCGGCGGTGGCAGGAACAAGGACCTCGACAATCCTTATTCTTGCTGGTCAGAGGCACTTTCTGCTTTCTTGCCCGCCTGCCGGACAGCCCGCTTGATGAAAGCGCGAGGTTAAGTGCGTTGTGGCAAAGGGAGTCGCTGTTCGATGAGCAGGGGCTTCTTCGTGTGCGGGGCATGATCGCGACGGGGTAGGGGCAGGCAGCGGACGGCTTGTTGTGGATCGAGGAGGTCGCGATGCCGTCGGTGCTGGGGTTGATGGAACAGCGTGAGGCGCGGGCGAGGCAGGATCTGGAGTCCTGGACTGAGGTCCTGGAGCAGGCTCAGGCGGAGGTGGATGCCGCGCGGGAGCGAGTCGAGCGGGCCCGGGTGGGGCGTGAGGAGCTCGTGTCGGTGCTGGCCGAGGAGAGCCCGGTGAATGCGCCGGTTTCCGTGCCGTGTGGTGGTGAGATGGCTCCCGCCGTGGGATCGGGGGGCTTGGGGGCGGGGCATGGAGAGAGGCCGCCGGTGTGGCGGTCGGGCATGGGTGAGGAGGTGCTCAGTGGCCTGTATGGGGAGGTGTTCGCCGCGGTGGTGGCCGCTTCGGGGCCGGTGAACGGGGTGGAGTTGACGCGGGCGGTGGGCCGGGAGGCGGAGATCAAGAACGAGGTGGAGAAGATCCGGCACCGTGCCTACGTGCTGGAGAAGCGGGGCTGGCTGGTGCGGGCGAAGGACGGGCGGTTCATGCCCGCGCCTTCAGCAGCCGGACGGGGCGTTTCTCCGGCCAGGCGCCTCGACAGCCTGATCACGGCGGCCCACCACACCATCTGGGCGTGGTGGTCGGGGCGGCGTTCGTGGTCGCGGTTGAGGCGGCGTGAGCGGGAGAGCCAGCTCAGCGTGCGCTCCACCACCCACCTGCGGGCCAGTACGACAAATCCGCGCCGTCCGTCCAAGCGGCGCACGACATCGACGCGCACTCCGTGGCGGGCGAACGCCTTCGCCAGCGCCGGCCCCTGATAGGCGCTGGCGACCCACACCAGCTTCAGCAGCCGGCCCGGCTGGTCCATGAACGTCTCCAGCAGCGCGGGGGCGGCCTTGGAGTCGTGAACGTCGGCCGTGGTCACGGTCACCTCCAGGAGCAGGCCCTCGGTATCGGTCAGGATGTGGCGCTTGCGCCCGTCACGTGACTTGCCGCCGTCGTATCCGCGACTGTCCTCACCGACGGTCTCGGAGGCGTCCACCGACTGGCTGTCGATGACTCCCGCGCTGGGCTCAGTGTTGCGGCCTGAGCGCTCCCTCGCCGTGCGGCGCAGGCGTTCGTGCAGTTCACGCACGTAGTCATAGGTCCGCCAGCGGCGGAAGAAGTCGTAGACCGCCCGCCAGTACGGGAAGTCGACCGGCAGGGCCATCCACCTCACGCCGTTGTCGACCAGGTAGCGCACAGCGTCGAGCATCTCGCGGTGGCAGTACGCCTCCGGACGCCCGCCCCGCTTGAGGAGCCAGGCCGGCACCGGCATCGCGGCGCGGACCTCGGCCCACTCCGCATCCGTCATGTCACTCGGATAGCACCGCGCCCGCCATCCCGGAGCGATCGAACCGAACCTGTGCACGTAGCAGTCACACCCAGGGGTGGCCGTGGTGGACGCGAGCACAGCAGGGATGGTCAACTCGTCAGACAACGGGTCTCCTTGCTCGTGACCGGCCTCAACAACCACGTCACTACCAAGGGGCCCGTTTCCTCATGCCCACGACCACATGGGCATCCCTGTCCGAATGATCACCCGCACCGCAGGCTTCGAACGAGATCCGGTTTGCCACAACGCACTTAGAAAGTCTGCACTCGGCGAAGTGCGCTCGACGTACTGACCCGCGTGCACCCGGGTCGCCTAGTACTCCAGCAGCGTTTCGCTATCTGGCCTGGTCAGAGGCATCGCCCGGAGTGTAGTCGGCTGAGGTTGCGTCAGGGGCGGTCTTGCCGGACCGCCCCTCCAACGAGTGTTGTCGTCGCCGGTAGTGGCAGTGGCGGGCGACAACTTGGCGTCTGCGGCGCCAGCGTGACCAGTTCAGCATGTGCGCACGAAGCGACCGGCCGGCTCGGTGATTGTCGGCGAGGCGAGGCGCCAGGAGTCGGCGGACTTCTGCCACGGTGAGCGGAGCCAGGGTGCCTGAAGCGTTTCTGCAGCCCCCTTTGCCGCCGCGTCGGCCGACATGACCGCGAGGTAGGCATGGGCGAGCATTGCCAGGGTGATGTGCCGGTACCAGCCGATGTAACGGCGGACCTCGTACTGGTCCAGGCCGCACTCGTTCTTCGCGGCCTGGAAGCACTCCTCGATCTGCCAGCGCATCCCGGCGATCCGTACCAGGTCGGCCATCACGGTCTCGCGCGGGGCGTAGGCGAGGAAGTAGGCGATCTCCTCGGGCTTGCTGAGACTGCGGCGGGCCAGTGCCCACCGACGACGGACGGGAACCTCGCCCTGGTAGTCGAACTCGGCCACCGTGGGCAGTTCCAGTGCCGCCCAGTGGTAGAGCCGCGGCCCCTTGGCCCCGTCACCGCACGAGATCGGCTCCCATGCCGCCTGTGGGGCCTGGGCGAAGAGGTGGTCAATGCGCGGTCCGAAGACCTGCTGGGACTTGGGCACTGCGAGCACGTAGCCGAGACCGGACTGCTCCAGCAGACGGCGGAAGCGCCCCTCCTGCCCGTAGGCGGCGTCCGCGGCCACCCAGGCGAGGGGGAGATCGGAGGCCAGGGCACGTAGTACGAGGCGCTTGGCCAGCTCTCCCTTGGTGGCGAAGCCGCGTTCGTCGGGGACTTTCGCCGCCCGGCAGCGCTCGCGGTCGTCCGTCCACGACTTGGGCAAGTACAGCTCCCGGTCCACCAACGCGCGGCCGGTGCTGGTGGCGTAGGCGGCGAAGACGCCGATCTGGCAGATTTCGGTGCGGCCGGCGGTGCCGGAGTATTGGCGCTGCACTCCGGCTGAGGTGGTGCCCTTCTTGATGAAGCCGGTGTCGTCGATGACGAGCACCCCGCTGTCGTCGCCGAGGCGCTTGGCGACGTATGACTGCAGGTCGTCGCGGACGTCGTCGGCGTCCCAGGTCGCTCCGTTCAGCAACCGCTGGAGGCCGTCAGGGGTGCGATGCCCGGCGAACTCGGCCAGTTGCCAGCCGTTCTTGCGGCCGACAGGGGCGAGCAGGCCCCGCACATAGCCCCGCATCCGGCGCCGCAGGTCGGCACGGCCAAACCGGTGGCCGATGCAGAGGAAAAGGTCGTCGAGTTCTCGTTCCCAGGCCGCGTCCGCATTTTCGTCGATCACGCTGGGAAGCTGTCCCTATCGCAGCCCAGCCATTTCCCCAGCCCACTCGTTGGAGGGGCGGTCCGGCAAGACCGCCCCTGACGCAACCTCAGCCGACTACACTCCGGGCGATGCCTCTGACCAGGCCAGATAGCGAAACGCTGCTGGAGTACTAGTACTGCAACGGTGCTTGCCGTGACTGATGGCCAGGTCGGTCGTTGGTGTGGTTGTGGGTGGGGACCTTGCTGATGTCAGGTTGTGGGCGCGTGAACTGGATGCGGTGCATGAGCGGTTCGTGCACCGTTTCAGCAGGTCGGAGCCGCGTGAGTCGGCTCTGGCTTATATGCGCGGGCTGATCGCTCCGCTGCAGCGCAAGAACGGCTGGACGCTGGCGGAGGAAGCCGGCCATGCAGGCCCGGACCGTATACAGCGGATGTTGAACCAGATCGAGGGGAACGCCGATGAGGTGCTCGACGATGTGCGTCAGTACGTGGTCGACAACCTCGGCGACCCCGACGCCGTCCTGGCCGTGGACGACACGGGTTTCCTGAAGAAGGGGACGCGGTCGGCCGGGGTGCAGCGGCAGTACTCCGGCACCGCCGGGCGGACGGAGAACTGCCAGGTCGGTGTCTTCCTCGCCTATGCAACCGACCGCGGGCGGACACTGATCGACCGGCGCCTGTATCTGCCCACCTTCTGGACCGACGACCGGGAAAAGTGCCGGCGGGCCGGCATCGACGACGAGGTCGCCTTTGAGACCAAGGTGGCCATGGCCAAGGCGATGGTCCGCCGCGTCATCGCGGACAAGATCCCGTTCCGGTGGGTGACCGCGGATGCCGCCTACGGCTTCTCAAAGGGCTGGCGGTCCGAGTTGGAGCGGGCGGACGTCTTCCACGTCATGGCCACCACCCGGCACGACACCGTGGTCACCCGCTGGGCGATCGACCATCCCGTCCACGACCTGTTCAACGGCCTTGCCCGGCAGAAATGGAAGCGTCGTTCCTGCGGCAGCGGGGCTCACGGCCTGCGGATCTACGACTGGGCCCGTGTTGAGGTGCGGCCCTGGCACCGGCCCGACCGCCGTCACTGGGTGATCGCCCGCCGCAGCGTCGCCCGCCCGCAGGAAATCTCGTACTACATCGCCTACTGCCCCGCCCAGACCACCCTGGATGACCTGATCCGCATCGCGGGCAGCCGATGGGCCATCGAGGAATGCTTCCAGAGCGCGAAACAGGAGTGCGGCCTGGATGACTACCAGGTCCGCCGCTATCCCGGGTGGCACCGCCACATGACCCTGGCCATGGCCGCCCACGCCTGCCTGACCGTCCTGCGAGCCCGCGCACTGGATGCGGGGAAAGCAGAAACGGATCCTCCCAGCTCATCCACCTCAGCCTCGCCGAGATACGGCGGCTGATCACCCGCCTGACGGACCGCCGGCCCACACCTGTCGAGCACATCCTGCACTGGTCGACCTGGCGCCGACGACGACAACACCAGGCCCGCACCAGCCACTACAAACGACGTGGACACATCCCCTGACCTGGCCATCAGTCACGACAAGCACCATTGCAGTACTAAAGCAGGACGGGTACGACTACCGCGCTGTGAGGATCGTGCCTCGGCCTGCCTGCCATCCACTCCTGACATCAACGGCAGCCCACGACCACGGCCCCTAGCGATTCGCTACGCCACCACACCCTCTACCGCAGCAAGCGGTGGCGCCCCGTTGATCGAACTCCTCAAGCGATGCTCATCGCCTGACCATGTATCAGCGGGGGGCTCTGCGATGACGGGACGTGACGGGGACCAGCCGCACGGGAGGCATGTCGAGGGCACAACAGCCCCAGCCAAGCTCAACGGCAGTCAACGCCTGCAATCGCCGTTTAGCCTGGTCAGCGGCTTGGCTTGACACTCTGCGCAGATGATGCGCCGAGGGGCGGCACCCCCGCACAGGGTGTAAGGACAACACCCTGAGCTGGGGATTCGACATCTACCACCCCTCACAGGGCACTCTCAGTGGGCGGTTCGTGAGTATATGAGTCATTCTGGTGTCGCCTGATGGTGTGGACGGAGGCGGAACGTGCCGGTCCGATGCCGGTGGCCTGC
>NZ_JBSFLI010000072.1:0-6185 GCF_053598955.1 Streptomyces sp. NPDC001056
GGCCCTGACGATCACCGAGCGGGCTCTGCGCCTGCTGGAGGACGCGCCGGACCCGCTGCGCGCCGCCTGGTTCTGGGTGCAGCGTGCCCGGCTGGTCCAGGCTCGGGCCCACGGCGACGGCCGACGGGAACTGGCCACCGCCGAGCAACTGGTGCGCGGCCTGCCCCCGTCCGAGGTGCACGCCGAGGTGCTGACCCTGGCCGCCAACTGGTCCATGCTGCACCGGCCCGGTCCCGAGGCCTTCGCCGCCGCCGAACAGGCCGTGCAGTACGCGCGGATGGTCGGCGCCCGCGACATAGAACTGCACGCCCGCCTCACCCTGGGCGGCCTCCGGGTCGACGCCGGCGAGCACGAGGCGGGGCTCGCCCAGATGCGGCAGGTCCTCCAGGACGCCCTCGCCGAGGGCCTGCACCAGGTCGCCGGCCGCGCCTATGCGCACCTGCCGTCCGGGCTGGCGGGACTGGGCCGGGACCGCGAGGCCGTGCCCCTGTTGCGCGACGGCCTCGCCTTCGCCCGCGAGCACGGACTGCCGGACTCGGAGGCATGGATGTGGGCCGGGCTGTCCGGGGCGCTGTACTCACTCGGGCAGTGGCCGGGCGCCGCCGAGGCCGCCGGGCACGCCACCCGGTTCGGCCAGGACGGCGAGCCCCGCGCCGCGGGCGCCCTGAAGCTGGCCCACCTCGCCCTGGCCCACGGAGACCTCGCCGAGGCGGCCCGGCAACTCGCCACCGTCCGCGCCCACGTCGACTCCCACGGCCGCGTGCCGCGCCAGTTCCTGCCGCTGGCCCGCGTCGCCCTCGGGGTCGCCGTCGGACAGGGCCGCCTCGCCGACGCCCGCGCCGAACTGCGTCGGGCCCTGGACTCCGGCCTCCCCACCGGCGCGCACCGCCACGGCTGGCCCCTGCTCCGCGCCGCCGCCACCGCCGAGGCCGACACCCGCGCCCTGCCCGCCGCCCGGGCGGGCCGGGCCGAGATCCTCGCCCGGCTCACCGAGACCGCGCGCACCCTGACCACCGGGGCGCCCCTGTGGGACGCCTACGACCAGTGGACCCGGGCGGAACTGCGCAGAGCGGACGGCCGGGACACCGCGGACACCTGGGCCCCGGTGGTCACCGCCTTCGAGTGCCTGGACCGCCCCTACGACCTCGCCCGGGTCCGCCTCCGCCTGGCGGGGGCGCTGCTGAGAGAGGGCGGCACGGAGGACCGCGACCGCGCGCTGGAACTCCTCCGCCTGTCCTCCGCCGTCGCCGCCCACATAGGGGCCCGCCCCCTCACGGCCGCCGTCACCCGCCTCGCCCGCCGCGCCCGCCTGGCCCTGACCCCCGGTTCCGTGAAGGGCGCAGCCACCCCGTCCGACCCGGCCGCGGCCCTCGGTCTGACCGCAAGGGAACGGGAGGTCCTGCGCCTGATGGCGGCCGGCCGCACCAACCGCCAGATAGCCGAGGAACTGTTCATCTCACCGAAGACCGTGAGCGTCCACGTCTCCAACATCCTGGCCAAGCTCGGTGTGTCCGGCCGCGGCGAGGCGGCCGCCCTGGCCCACCGGCTCGGCCTGTTCCCGGCCCAGGACCGGCTGGCGGCGGGATAATGGCCCCGGGACAACCGGCAAGGGGGAGAAGCCGTGTTCGACGCCTTCGGTGAACTGTTCACACCGGGCCGCAAACACACCCGCGACGAGCAGAACCGCCTCGAACTGACCCGGGAACAAGTCGGCGACAGCGACCCTGGCCGCGGCCCGATAGACCTGACCTCCGGCAAGGCGGTCATACGCCTGCCCACCGCGGAATCGTCCACGGCGGAGCAGGCCACCGAGGCCCCGGCCGCAGCCGGGCCGGAGCCGGACCCGGAGGGGGCAGGTCCTCAGGGCTCGTGAGCGCGGTGGCCGGGTCCTAGCTCACCTGCAACTCCAGGATCCTGTCGTCGCCCTTCTGCGGATGCCCCCGGCCGTCCGTGTTGTTCGTGATCAGCCAGAGTTTTCCGTCGCCGGCCGGGGCGACCGTGCGCAGGCGGCCGTACTGGCCCGTCAGGAAGGACTGGGGCGCGGCCGCGGCCCTGGTGCCGTGGAGCGGGATGCGCCAGAGGCGTTCGCCCTTGAGGGCGGCCATCCAGATGACGCCGTGGACGTAGGCGATGCCGCTGGGGGAGGCGTCGTCGGTGTGCCATTGCGCGAGGGGGTTCTGGAAGCGGGGGTCGGTGGATCTGCCCTCGGCGGATGGCCAGCCGTAGTTGCCACCGGGTTTGATGGCGTTCAGCTCGTCCCAGGTGTCCTGGCCGAACTCGGAGGCGAACAGGCGCTGGCGGTCGTCCCAGGCGAGGCCCTGGACGTTGCGGTGGCCGTAGGAGTAGACGGGGGAGTCGGGGAAGGGGTTGCCGGGGGCGGGTTCGCCGTCCGGGGTCAGCCGGAGGATCTTGCCGCCGAGGGAGTTCCGGTTCTGCGCGAGCTTCCGCTGGCCGGTCTCGCCGGTGCCCGCGTACAGCATGCCGTCGGGGCCGAAGGCGATCCGGCCGCCGTTGTGGATGCGGCCCTTGGGGATGCCCTTGAACACCGTGTCGGGGGCGCCCAGTTGCTCACCGGCCGGTTTCCGGTCGTCGTACAGCATCCGGACGATGCGGTTGTCCGAGGCGGAGGTGAAGTAGGCGTAGACCATGTGGTCCGAGGCGTAGTGCGGGGACAGCGCGATGCCCAGCAGGCCGCCCTCGCCCGCCGGGGAGACCCCGGAGACCGTGCCCAGCTCGGTCTTGTGGCCCGTGTTCGGGTCGACGCGGGTGATCGTCCCGTCGTCGCGCGAGGAGACCAGCAGATCGCCGCCCGGCAGCACGGCCAGGCCCCACGGTGACTTCAGGCCCTCGGCCACCGTGCGCAGTACCCGCACCGACCCCTTGGCCGGTGCCGCCGACTCGGTGGCCCGGGCGGCGGGCGCGGTGCGCGGAGGGGCCGTACGGGGGCCCTCGCCCGGGAAGCCCACTCCCGAGGAGCCGGACGAGCAACCCGCCGTCAGCAGGAGGGTGCCCGCGGCCACCACGGCCGACACAGCTCGACGTCGCACGATCATGATCCCTCCGGAGCGGTGTTCCAACGGAAGATCTTCCCCTCCCCGGCGTCCCCCAGTCCCAGGACCCCTCCAGGCTCCCTCAGTCCCACGAGCCCTGCGCGGCGGGCAGCCGGGCGATCTCCGCCAGGTCCGCCGGGGTCAGCCGCAGATCCGCCGCCGCCGCGTTCTCCGCCGCCCAGCGCTCCCGCTTCGTGCCCGGCAGCGCGATCACATGGCGCCCCCGCGACAGCACCCAGGCCAGCGCCACCTGCGCCGGGGTGACCTCCGGACCGTGCCGCCGGGCGACGCGGCGCAGACCGGCCACGATCGGCTGGTTGGCCGCCATCATCTCGGCGGTGAAGCGGGGGTGGCGGGCGCGCACGTCGTCCGGCTCGAAGCCCTCGCCCGGGGTGAGCGTGCCGGTCAGGAAGCCGTTGCCCAGCGGCATCGCCGCCAGGAAGCCCACGCCCCGCGCCTCGCACCAGGGCAGCAGCGTGCGCAGCGCCTCCGGCGACCACACCGACAGCTCCGCCTGGACCGCGGCCACCGGGAACACCTGCTGCACCCGCTGCAACTGGCGCAGCGTGCCGTCGTACAACCCCGCGCCGGAGCGGCGGCCGCCGCGCGCCCCCAGGGCGCACAGGCCCAGCGAGCGCACCTTCCCGGCGCGCACCAGCTCGGCCATCGCGCCCCAGGTCTCCTCGATGGGCACCTCGGGGTCGGGCCGGTGCAGCTGATAGAGGTCGATCACGTCGGTCTGGAGCCGGCGCAGCGAGGCGTCGCAGGCCCGCTTCACGTATCCCGGGCGGCCGTTGGCCACGATGTGCTGCTCGCCCACCAGCAGTCCGACCTTCGTGGAGACGAACGCCTCCGCGCGCCGCTCCCTGAGCACCCGCCCGAGCAGCAGTTCGTTGGTGAACGGGCCGTACATGTCCGCGGTGTCCAGCAGGCCCGACCCCAGGTCCAGCGCCCGGTGCACGCATCTCACCGATTCGTCGCCCCGTTGCCGCGAGGTGCTGTACGCCCAGTTCATCGGCATGCACCCGAGTCCGACGGCCCCCACCGCGAGCGCCCCCGCGCCGATCGTCCTGCGTTCCACCTGCTCCGGAACCTCCCTTAGCCGGCCCCCAACCTAACCTCTGCGCCTGCGCGTACCTGACATAGCCTCCTGACCATGACCGCAGACGTATGGCTTCCGCTTCCGCCCGAGGAGATCGAAGGGCTGCCCGAGGGGCTCCGGTATCTGTTCTGGGACGGCGGCGAGAGTGGCGACGAGGACTTTCCTGGCGACCCCGCGCGGTGCGTGATGTACGTGGTGCCGTACATGAAGCGAGGGCCGGTCAAGGTGCGCCCGCTGGAGTACCTGACCCAGGTCCGGGTCATCCAGACGCTCACGGCCGGCGTCGACGACATCACCGCACGGCTTTCGGCCATCGCGCCCGGCGCCCGGCTGTGCAACGCGCGCGGTGTGCACGAGGCGAGCACCGCCGAGCTGGCGCTCACCCTGACCCTCGCCGCGCTGCGCGGCATCCCCGACTTCGTGCGCGCCCAGCAGCAGGAGTGCTGGCAGAGCGGGTTCCGGCCCGCGCTCGCCGACAAGAACGTGCTCATCGTCGGCTACGGCTCGATCGGCGCCGCCATCGAGGACCGGCTCACGCCCTTCGAGCTCGCGCGGGTGGCGCGCGTCGCGCGCTCCCCGCGCACCACGGCGCGCGGTCCCGTGCATCCGATCGCCGATGTGCTCTCTCTGCTTCCGGAAGCCGATGTCGTGATCCTGTCCACCCCTCTCACGGACGCCACCCGGGGTCTGGTGGACGCCGAGTTCCTCGCGCGGATGAAGGACGGCGCCCTCCTGGTGAACGTCGCGCGCGGACCGGTCGTGGACACGAACGCGCTGCTCGCGGAGGTGGAGCGGGGCCGGATCAGCGCCGCCCTGGACGTCACCGACCCCGAGCCGCTGCCCCCGGGCCACCCGCTCTGGAAGGCGCCGGGCGTACTCATCACCCCGCACGTGGGCGGCCCCTCCTCGGCCTTCCTGCCGCGCGCCAAACGGCTGCTGGTCGACCAGCTGACCCGGTTCGTGAACCACGAGCCGCTGCGGAACGTGATCCTGACGACGGGACCGGAGGCGAAGGACCCGGTAGGAACCGCCTAGGAGGAGCCGCCGGGAACAGATCCGGAGGGCTCGGACACCCCGGGAACGATCGGGCGTCAGGGCGTTTCCGGCACCCTCCGCGACCTCTCGGACGCGGCCCGTGCCCGCATCACCGCTGGTCGTCACGGAGCGTAGAGAAGCTATGTCCCTGAGTGACGATACTGGTGTATCGTCCCGACAGGGGCAGCGCCGCCTACACCGGCGCCGGGGATGACATTCCAGATCTCGCGAGGGGGGCGACGGGCGATGCACGGCCTATGGACGAACGATCCGACGCGGTGGAGCCGCCGACGGCGGCCCGGGCACACCGCGGCGCGCAGACGCGGCCATCACACCGGCCACCACACCCACCCGCCGCGCCGGCCGGCCGGCCATCGCAGGCACGCGCACCCGGCGCACCGGGACCGGCGGGACGCGGGCGCCTCGCTTTCCGGGAGGCCCCGGTGAACGCGCCCATCCCGGTGACCACCACCGCCGACGAAGCGGTGCGCGCGCCGCACCCGCACCAGGACCCGCCGGCGCGCGGGCGGGTCCGCGTCAGGCGCACCCGCGCCTCCGAACAGCTCGTCCTCGCCCTCGTCTGCGCGGCGTACGCCGTCGGCGCCGCGTTCGACTGGGGCGCGGACGAGCTCGCGCTGGTCATGGGCGACTTCGGGCTCAGCGCCGCGGCCGGCGTCGCCGCCGTCTCCTGCTTCCTGTACGCCCGCGGACCCCGGGTGCGCTACCGCCCGGCGTGGCTGCTGTTCGGCCTGTCCTCGACCATGGCGGCCCTGGGCAACGCGGTCTGGGGCTGGTACGAGGTCGTCCTCGGCCGGCCCGTGCCCAGCCCGTCGTACGCCGATCTGTTCTTCCTGTGCTTCGCGCCGCCCGCGATCGTGGGCCTGCTGGTGCTCGCCAGCCGTCCGGTGACCAGGGCGGGCTGGATCTGCCTGGGCCTGGACGCCTGGCTGATCGGCGGCTCCCTGCTCACCCTGTCGTGGAGCCTCGCGCTCGCCCAG
>NZ_JBSFLI010000073.1:0-5224 GCF_053598955.1 Streptomyces sp. NPDC001056
ATTAATAGATTTGGTAGTTTTTATTTGTTTTCAAGTGTTGTGATATGCCGTGGGGGTGTGCCCCCGGCCGACGGCCGGGGGCACACCCGTGTGCGCGGAAAACCGGTGGCCGCGGCGCCGGCCGTGATGCTGGGATGGCGCGATGCGGAGCGAGATCTCGATGACCGTGGACCGGGGCGCCTTCGAGGACGCGGTGACGCCGTGGGAGCGGGAGTCCTGGCGGGCCGCGGCCCTCGACTGGGTCCGGGAGCGTCTGGCCGACCACGGCCTGCGTGCGGGCGGTGAGCTGCGGGTGCGGCTGCGGCCGTGGTCGGTGCTGGCGCGGGTGCCGGTGGAGGGGCGGGACCCCGTCTGGTTCAAGGCGAATCCGCGCGCCGCCGCCTTCGAGGGCCCGCTGACCGCCGCGCTGGCCCGCTGGGTGCCCGGACACGTGCTGGAGCCGCTGGCCGTGGACGCGGCGCGCGCCTGGTCGCTGCTGCCGGACGGCGGCGACCTCTTCCGCCATGTGCTCGCGCGGGAGGCGGTCGAACCGGCGGCCTGGGAGGACCTGCTGCGCCAGTACGCGGGCGTGCAGCTCGCCCTGACCCCGCACACGGGCGAACTGGTACGGCTCGGGGTGCCCACCGCCCGCACCCCCGACCTGCCCGAGGTGTTCGACCGGCTGCTCGCGGCGAACACGGCGCTCGAACCCGACGCGCGCGCCCGCGTCACCGCCGTACGGCCCCGGATCGTGGACTGGTGCGCCGAACTCGCGGCCATCGGCGTCGAGGACACCCTCGACCACGCGGATCTGCACGACGGGCAGCTGTTCCGCCCGAAGCCGGGCCGGTTCACGTTCTTCGACTGGGGGGACGCGGCCGTCTCCCATCCGTTCTGCAGTCTCAGGGTGACCGCCGAAAGGGCCCGCGAGCACTACGGCCCGCAGGTGCTGCCCCGGCTGCGCGACGCCTACCTGGAACCCTGGACCGGCACCGGTCGCCCGGCGGCCGGCCTGCGGCGCGCCGCGAGCCTCGCCTGGCGGCTCAGCTCCCTGGGCCGCGCCGCCTCCTGGGGCCGGATGTTCCCCGACCCGGCACGCCCCGCCCCCGGCGCCACGCAGAGCGCCGAGTGGCTGCTCGATCTCCTGAACGAGCCGCCGTTCTAGGTCCGTTGGCCTCCGTCCGGCCGAGGTCGCCGGGGACGCGCGCGCGATGGACACTGGCGATATGAGCCGTCACGCTCCCCCGCCCGGCCGCCGCGCCGTCCTGGCCGGGCTCGCCGGTGCCGCCCTCGGCGCGGCGGGCTGCTCCGGCACCACGGCCCCCACGGCACGCGCCACCGCGTCGCCGGTCCCGGTGCCGCCGCACACCACGCCGTGGCGGCCGGCGCCGGACGAGGTCGAACCGGCGGCGAAGCGGCGCGCCGTACAGCTGGTGGAGGCGATCGGCGCATGGCCGACGGGGCACGGGGGAACCGCGGCCGCCCGCTCACGCGTCTCGGCCCTCGGCCTGCCGGCGGCTCTCGTCGGCCAGGCCGGACCCCTGCTCCCCCCGGCCGATCAGGCCGCGCTCCAGGTCGTCTTCGCGCAGTACGGCGGAATCCTGTCCCGGTCCGCGAGCGTGCTGGTGGTCTGCCGGCAGTGGACCCGACGCGGCGCGGCGCTCGCCCCGGGCGGTACGACCGTGGACGTACGGCTCTCGCGGGGATCGCACGGCTGGACGGTCGACGCGCTGCGTCCGGCGCGCCCGGGGCCGCCCGCCCGGTCACTGCCCCCGGACACCCGCGCGGCTCTGTCCGACGACCGGATCACGCTGCCGCCCGCCGCCGTCGCCGACCTGCGCAGCGGCCAGGTGCACACCAGCGTGACGCGGGCGATGCGCGCGCTGGCGCGGACGTACCGGATCGGGGTGAGCATCGTGCGCTCCGGGCATCCGCTGGACGTCTTCGGCACGGACAGGCCGAGCGACCATCCGCGGGGGCGGGCCTTCGACGTGTGGCGGATCGACGGCCACCCGGTGGTGGACCCGGCGACCTCACGGGCCCTGATCGAGCGGTTCATGCGGGACGCGGCCGCGGCGGGGTCGTACAACGTCGGCGGCCCGGTGCCGCTGTCCGGCGGCGGGGCCGGGCAGTTCTTCAGCGACGCCACCCATCACGACCACGTGCACATCGGCTTCGGCGCCTGACGGGTTGCACCAGGGCCGGGCGCGCCCCGACGCTGGAGCGGTGACGCATCCGGGAGCCGGCGTGACCCCGGCGAACGACCCAGGGCCGGGGCGGCGCCGGTTCCTCGCCCTGTGCGCCGGTGCGGGGCTCGGTACGGCCGCCGCGTGCACGGCCGCGCCGTCCCGGCCCCGGGGCGGTCACCGGCCGGAGACGGAGCGGGACGCGCCGGGCACCGCCGGCTGGCGACTCGGGACGACGGGCCCGCCGGACGCGGTGACCGGTTATCCGGACCGGGTGAGCGTGCTCCCGGGCGAGAGTTTCGGCCTGCACGTGTCGACCACTGCGGCGTCGTTCCGGGTCTCGGCGTTCCGCATCGGCTGGTACGGCGGCTCCCAGGCCCGGCGGATCTGGACCTCGGGGCGGATACCGGGCCGGGCGCGGAACGCTCCGCTGGTGCTGCCCGCCACCCGCACCGTGCGCGCCGACTGGCCGGTCAGCCTGCCCGTCGACACCACCGGCTGGCCGGAGGGCGCCTACCTGCTGCGCCTGGAGGCGGACACCGGCCATCAGCGGTACGTCCCGCTCGTGGTCCGCTCCACCGACGGCACGGGCCGTACGGTGCTGCTGCACGCGCCGACCACGTGGCAGGCCTACAACCACTGGGGCGGCGCCAGCCTGTACGCCGGCGCGAACGGCGCGTACGCCACGCGCTCCCTCGCGGTCAGCTTCGACCGGCCCTACGACGGAAGCGGCGCGGAGAAGTTCCTGACCTACGAGCGGGCACTGGTCGTGCTCGCCGAGCGCCTCGGCATCCCGCTCGCGTACAGCACCGGAACCGATGTCCACCGGGACCCCGGGGTGCTGCGGGGCGCCCACGCCGCGGTCTGCCTGGGGCACGACGAGTACTGGACGCCCGAGCAGCGGGCGCATGTCACCGCCGCGCGGGACGCCGGGACGAACATCGCCTTCCTCGGTGCGAACACCTGCTTTTGCCGGGTGCGGCTGGAGGTCGGGCAGGGCGCGGGGGACCGCACGGTCGTCTGCTACAAGACCGACTACCGCGCGGACCCCTGCTACCCGTCCCACCCCGCGCAGGTCACCACCGACTACCGGCTCCCGCCCGGCGCCGACCCCGAGTCCGCGCTCACCGGGGTGCTCTACGAGGGCTACCCGGTCGACGCGCCGTACGTCGTACGGGCGGCCGGCCACTGGGCGTACGAGGGCACCGGCGTCCGCGCCGGGGACGCCTTCGCCCATCTGGTGGGCGTGGAGTACGACCGGGTCACCCCCGGCGCCCCGACCCCCGGCCCGCTGGAGATCACCGCGCACTCCCCGCTGGTGTGCGCGGGCCGGCCGAGCCACAGCGACTCGGCGTACTACAACACCCCGAGCGGTGCAGGGGTGTTCGCGACCGGCACCATGCGCTGGGTGGAGGGTCTGCTGGCCGGGACGGGCGAACTGGGCCGCGACCACGGGATGGACGCCCGTACCCGCGCCTTCGTCACCCGCACCACGGAGAACGTGCTGCGCGTGTTCGCGCGGGGCCCGGCCGCCCGGCACGCGCCGCCGCCGAGCGCCGACGTCCGTGCCGTGTACGGCGGTTGAGCACGTCCGGGTCGGTCCTCGGCGCGCCCCGGTCAGCCCTCGTTCGACCGCAGCCGGTTCTGGCGGGCCCTGTTGAACAGGCGCCACAGATGCTTGGCCACGGCGCACGGCGCGGAGTCGGCGCGGCACTGGCGGCAGGCGCGGGTGTGCTGCTCGTACTGGGTACGGGCGTCTTCTAATGCATCGCTGACAGCAGACATGGAAATCTCCGGACGGGGCGCGCACCGAACGGCGCGCCGACTTGACCGGCCGGCACGGCCGGCCCCAAAGGTGATCATGCTACTGCCGGGACTTCCGCCGCACCAATCCGGGCGGGACCGCTGGCGCGGGGCGAAACGGCCGCGACATGGTGGGCGGGCCCACGGCGCCGGGGCCGCTCGGGCGGTGCGGACGACACGGCGCGGCGGTGGGCAGGTGGGGGGCTCAGGCGTGCGGCGGCGTCATTTTTCCGCACCGGTCCCCGCGAGGGACGCGAGAGCGGCGTCGAGACGGCGGGTCGCCTCGTCGGCGACCGGGCGAAGGGCGTCGAGTCCGGTCAGGGCCACCATCGTCTGCGGGTCGAGGGCCTGTACGGCGATGCGGTCGCCCTCGGCGCGCACGACCACGTTGCAGGGCAGCAGCAGGCCGATGGTGCGGTCCGCCTCCAGGGCCTGGTGGGCCAGCGGCGGGTTGCAGGCACCGAGGATGACGTAGTCCTCCATGTCCTGGTCGAGTTTCGCCTTGAGGGTGGCGGTGACGTCGATCTCGGTGAGGATGCCGAAGCCCTGGTTCGCGAGGGCCTCGCGGACCAGGGTGACGGCGGTGGCGAAGTCCGTGTCGAGATGCACCGTGTGGTCGTAACGCATGGGGTCGGCCTTTCCTGTCGTCTCGCCTGGCGCCGACGGGTGTCCAGCCCCAGGCCGGGTATTCACGAACTGTTCCACAGGGCCCGCCGGCCGGCGCGGGGCGCCGGCGTCCTCGCCCTCGGGCACGGATCGGCGTCTCTCACGCCAGCGAGAGGAAGAGCTTCTCCAGACGCGTACGCATCTGCTCGGGGTCCTCACCGCTGCGCTGTCCGTCCTCGAAGTCGGCCACGCACTTCTGGAGGCCGGTCGAGATGATCGCGAAACCGGCGCGGTCGAGCGCCCGCGAGGCGGCGGCCAGCTGGGTGACGACATCCTCGCAGTCCCGGCCGTCCTCGATCATCCGGATCACCCCGGAGATCTGGCCCTGCGCGCGCCGCAGCCGGTTCAGCACGGCCTTCAGGGACGCGCCCTCAAGCTCCAGTTCCACGCTCACTCCTCTAGAAATACCCCCAGGGGTACTGTACGTCCCCATTCGGTGCGGTGACGACCGTCAGGACGCCCCGGTACGGTGTCCCGTGCGCCCTGGGCGCACGGGACACCGCGCTGGTCAGAGGCTGCGCAGGCGCGCCAGCGTCGCGGGCAGGTAGTTAGGTAGATGGTCGGGTAGGGAAAAGTTTTGTTAAAGACAA
>NZ_JBSFLI010000074.1:0-5057 GCF_053598955.1 Streptomyces sp. NPDC001056
GTCGACACCCGCAGGCTCGCCGACTGCTTCCCCGCCGTCGACTACTTCGAGAACAGCGGCCTGCCGTTCGTCATCGCCCTCAACGGCTTCGACGGTCACCAGCCCTACACCCCGGACGAGGTGCGCGAGGCGCTGCAGATCGGCCCGGACGCTCCGATCATCACCACCGACGCCCGGCACCGCGCCGACGCCAAGAGCGCGTTGATCACGCTGGTGGAGCACGCGTTGATGGCCCGGCTGCGGTAACGCCCAAGTGCGACGCCCCGTACGGCAGTTGCCGTACGGGTGCGCGCGGCGCCCGGCAGAGCCGACTGTGGCCTTTGACACGGTGGGCCGCGGTGTTCATAACAGTTCGGCAGAGGAATCACCGGAGTCCACCACGCGACGCGGTCACCCGATGCCGCTGCGCGCACGATCGCCCCGCCTTTTGGCGGGGCTCGCTCTTTATGACCGTTTTATCTGCCGTCGGCGGCCGAGTCGGCACAGGGTTTCCACTGTTTGGAAGTGCGCTGGTCCACGTGCTGGAATGCCTGAACTGCCCCATGGTCGATGACGTACTGCGTCGTCGTTGGCGAACCGGGCTCTGAGAGACTGCGGCACGACGTAGGTGCCGACCGCCGAGAGGTTGTTGGTCGAGTGAGGCGAAGCAAGAACGGTCCCGAGCCGTCGGCGCGGGGCAACTTCACCCCGCCGCCGCGCGCCGCGGCGCCCGCCCCGGTGTCCGATGCGGAGTCGGCGGACACTCCCGCGCCGAGCGGCGGCCGTTTCTCCCCGCGCAACTGGCGGGTGCCCACCAGACTGAACGCGATCCTGCTGATACCCGCGGCGGTCGGTCTCATCATGGGCGGCTTCCAGGTGAACAGCTCCATCGACACCTGGCAGCAGGCCCGCGACGCCGAGAGCACCGCCCGTCTGGTGCGCGCCGCCCTGGTCTACGCGGACGCGGTGGAGAACGAGCGTGACATCACCGCCGAGCCGCTCCTTCTGAACAAGAAGGACAGCAAGAGCAAGGCGACGATCGAGGACGCGCGCAAGGCCACCGACGAGGCCGCCGCCGGCTTCGACGAGGCGGCGAAGGGCATGCCGCACACGCCCGGTCTGGAGCGCCGGCTGAAGCTGTTCCGCAAGGCCGAGCCCGAGATCCAGGAACTGCGCAAGACCGCCTACACCTCCAAGCTCACCGGCGTGCAGACCGAGGAAAAGTACGTCGAGGTCGCCCACCCGCTGATGGAGTTCGCCAACGAACTCGGTCTGGGCACGGGCAACATCACGTCGTACGGCCGTACCGTCTACGCCATGTCGCTGACCAAGGCGGCGCTGTCGCTGGAGCGTTCCATCGGCACGCACCTGCTGGTCAAGCCGGGCCCGGACGCGCCGAACCTCTCCACCCAGCGGGTCTCCCTCGCCTCGTACGCCTACCTTGAGCGCATCGCGATCGAGGAGTACCAGGGCGGTGGCACCGCGGCGGACTCGCAGGTGCTGGCCGACGCGCAGAGGAAGGTCCTGGCGGACGCCAAGGCCGAGGCCGCGCAGGCCAAGCAGAACGAACCGAACTACGTGCCGCCGCCGAGCGGCCCGAACGCCATGGTCTCGGCGCTTGCCACCATGAGGGACACCAGCCAGGCCACCCGCGACGAGCTCGCCGCGAACGGGGTCAACGCCCAGAACTGGTTCGCGGTCAACACGCTGAAGTACAAGGCGTACCGCAAGATCGAGTCGGACCTGGCCGACAACGCCGTGAAGGAGGCGTCCGGCATCGCCGACGACGCCCGCACCTCGGCGATCATCACCGGCACCATCGTGGTCGTCGCCCTGCTGCTCGCCTTCTTCCTGGCCGGTGCGGTCGCCCGCCAGATGAGCCGCTCGATGCGCCAGCTGCGCAACGCCGCCTTCGGCATCGCCGAGCAGCGCCTGCCGATGCTGGTCGACCAGTTGTCCCGCACCGACCCGGGCCGGGTCGACACCCGGGTGCCCCCGATCCCGATCCACACCAAGGACGAGATCGGCGAGGTCGCCCGCGCCTTCGACCAGGTGCACCGCGAGGCGGTCCGGCTCGCCGCCGAGCAGGCCCTGCTGCGGGGCAACATCAACGCGATCTTCACCAACCTCTCGCGCCGCAACCAGTCGCTGATCGAGGGCCAGTTGACCCTGATCACCGACCTGGAGAACAACGAGGCCGACCCGGACCAGCTGGAGAACCTCTTCAGGCTGGACCACCTGGCCACCCGTATGCGCCGCAACGGCGAGAACCTCCTGGTCCTCGCCGGCGAGGAGCCGGGCCGCCGCTGGGACCAGCCGGTCCCGCTGGTCGACGTGCTGCGCGCCGCCTCCTCCGAGGTGGAGCAGTACGAGCGCATCGAGCTGTCCGGTGTCCCGGACGCCGAGATCCACGGCCGCGCCGTCACCGACCTCGTGCACCTGCTGGCCGAGCTGCTGGAGAACGCCACCACGTTCTCCTCGCCGCAGACCAAGGTCAAGGTCACCGCGACCCGGCTGCCCGACGGCCGCGTCATGGTCGAGATCCACGACAAGGGCATCGGCCTGACCGCCGAGGACTTCGCGGACATCAACCACAAGCTGGCCAACCCGCCGACCGTGGACGCCGCGATCTCCCAGCGCATGGGCCTGTTCGTGGTCGGCCGGCTCTCCGACCGGCACGGCATCCGGGTCCAGCTGCGCCCCTCGGGCGAGCAGGCGGGCACCACCTCCCTGGTCATGCTGCCGGACGCGATCACGCACGGCGGTGGCGGCGACGCCTCGCTGGAGCGCGAGGAGTTCACGGTCTCGCAGATCATCCCGGAGCAGCAGTTCCAGGTTGAGCACCCGGAGGCGCAGCCGCTGCGCACCGCCGCCGAACTCGGCTTCGACGACAGTCAGTACACCGAGGTCCCCGACGACATCCGCGAACTGGACCCGGTCGGCCGCTCCCTGCTCCGCGAGGGGCGCCGCGCCGCCCTGGAGGCGCAGACCCACGGCCAGCAGCAGCCGGCCGAGCCGCAGCACGACACCGCGGAGACCTACGCGGAACCGTTCTTCGACGGCCAGGACACCGGCTACCACGAGCAGCCGCAGCAGCCGTACGAGGAGACCGCGTACCAGGAGCCGGCGTACCAGGAGCCGTACCAGGAGACGCCGTCCGCCTCCTACGAGCGGCCGTACGACGGGCAGTTCTACCCCCAGAACGGTGAACCGGCGGGTGCCGAGGGCTACCCGGCGGGCGGCGGTTACCCCGCGACCGGTTATGCGGAGCCCGCCTACCAGGGCGACTGGCAGCAGCAGGGCGGCTACCAGAACGGCTACCCGGCCCATTACGCTCCGGAAACGGAATCCGCGCCGGCCGACGCGAACGAGCAGAACCGCGTAGGCTTCGACAGTCCCGCGGCGGCCTCTCCCGCCGGGCACGCGCTGACCGACGCCGGGCTGCCCCGCCGGGGCTCCGTGGCGAACGGTTCCGACGACGCGGAGCCCGCGCAGCAGGAGGCGCCCGCTTCCGTACCGGGGAACAACGGTGACGGCGACTGGCGTTCACCCGGCGACGGTGACGACGACTGGCGTTCGGCGAACGACGAGCGCTGGCAGCAGGCTTCCCAGCTGCGGAAGCCGAAGGCAGGCGGGGTCACCGCCTCGGGTCTGCCGCGGCGGGTGCCCAAGGCCAACCTGGTCGAGGGCAGTGCCGAAACCACCCCCCAGGGAGGCCCCCAGGTCTCCCGCGCCCCGGAGGACGTCCGGGGCAGGCTGAGCAACCTGCGCAGGGGCGTCCAGCGCGGACGCAGCGCAGGCAGTGAAACGAACGGCCAGGGCCTCGGTCCTGACAGCACCTACAACCAGGAGCGTTAGTGTGAGCCCGATGAGCCAGGCGGCACAGAACCTGAACTGGTTGATCACCAACTTCGTGGACAACACCCCGGGGGTGTCCCACACGGTGGTGGTCTCCGCCGACGGACTCCTTCTGGCGATGTCCGAAGGCTTCCCCCGTGACCGCGCCGACCAGCTCGCCGCCGTCGCCTCCGGTCTGACCTCGCTGACCGCCGGTGCCTCGCGCATCTTCGAGGGCGGCAGCGTGAACCAGACGGTTGTGGAGATGGAGCGGGGATTCCTCTTCATCATGTCCATCTCGGACGGATCGTCCCTCGCGGTCCTGGCCCACCCGGAAGCGGACATCGGCCTCATCGGGTACGAGATGGCCCTGCTGGTGGACCGCGCGGGCACGGTCCTCACCCCGGATCTCCGCGCGGAGCTCCAGGGAAGCCTTCTCAACTAGTAAACGGACGGTGCGTATTCGCGTCCCGGGGCCTTAAGGTTTCGGGACGCGGCTCCACACGGATGGGTGCCCGACGCGGTCGGAGGAGGAGAAAGTGGCAACACCCCCAGGAGGTTCGTCCTCCGGCAACTGGTCGTACGGGCCCACCCAGGGCCACGGCGACGGCCCGGCGAACCCGTACGACTTCCCCTCCGCACCCCACCACCGGCAGCCGTACGCCCCGCAGGGCCCCGGGCCCTCGCCGTACGACCAGCCGCCGGCCCCGCGCATCCAGCCGGTCCAGCCGCAGCGCCGTCCCGAGCCGGCGCCCGCGGCCGCATCGAACAACCCCTTGGTGCGTCCGTACGCCATGACCGGCGGCCGGACCCGCCCGCGCTACCAGCTCGCCATCGAGGCACTGGTGCACACCACCGCTGCTCCGCACCAGATGCAGGGTCAACTGCCCGAGCATCAGCGGATCTGCAATCTCTGTCGGGAGATCAAGTCGGTGGCCGAGGTCTCGGCCCTGCTGACGATCCCCCTCGGCGTGGCCAGGATCCTCGTCGCCGACTTGGCGGAGGCGGGCCTGGTCGCCATCCATCAGCCCGGCGGCGACGAGAACGCCGGTGGCCAGCCAGACGTGACACTGCTCGAAAGGGTGCTCAGTGGACTTCGCAAGCTCTAGCGGAGGGCCGGTTTCTCAGAGTCGCTCCACCACCTCCGCGAAGATCGTGGTGGCGGGCGGCTTCGGCGTGGGCAAGACCACGTTCGTCGGCGCCGTCTCGGAGATCAACCCGCTGCGCACAGAGGCCGTCAT
>NZ_JBSFLI010000075.1:0-4379 GCF_053598955.1 Streptomyces sp. NPDC001056
ACGCTGCTGGCCGCCCGCGGCGACGGCAAGAAGATCATCCTCGCGCTGGACACCGTGAAGTCCCTGGCGGACGAGGAGATGAAGGTCGTCGTCGATCCCGAGAAGGGGATGACCCGGATCACCAAGCTGATGGACCCGGCCGAGGCGACCGGCGAGTACATCGGCGTCACCCTGATCGAGGGCGACGCGGCCGGGGAGCTGGCCGACGCCCTGCGCGCGACCTTCGAGCGCGACCCGCAGCTGTACTACGAGGACGGCTACCAGGAGCTGGTCGACCGCGGCTTCCGGATCGACGTGGCGCCGATCGGCGACGTCGACTGGGTCGAGATCGACAACCACGAGGACCTCGCCCGCGGGCGGGAGATCGCATGCCGGTACTGACCCGGCTGTTCCCCTCGCCGATCGTCATGGACATCCGCGCGGGTGCCCTGGACGACCTGGCGGGCGTGCTCGCCGACCAGCGCATCTCCGACTCCGGGCGGCTCGCCGTCGCGGTCAGCCGCGGGTACGGCGCCCAGCTGCGCGAGCGCCTCGCGCCGGCCCTGCCCGCCGCCACCTGGTTCGAGGTGGGCGGCGGCACCCTGGACGAGGCGGTCGACCTGGCCGACCGGATGAAGTCCGGGGACTTCGACGCGGTCGTGGGCATCGGCGGCGGCAAGATCATCGACTGTGCGAAGTACTCCGCGGCACGGATCGGCCTGCCCCTGGTCGTCGTGCCGACGAACCTCTCGCACGACGGCATCTGCTCGCCCGTGTCCAACCTGGACAACGACGCGGGGCGCGGCTCCTACGGCGTGCCCGCGCCCATCGCCCTGTTCATCGACCTCGACGTGATCCGCGAGGCCCCGCTGCGCTTCGTGCGCTCGGGCATCGGCGACGCCCTGTCCAACATCTCCGCGGTCGCGGACTGGGAGCTGGACCACCGGGTCAACGGCGAGAAGATCGACGGTCTCGCCGCGGCCATGGCCCGCCAGGCCGGCGAGGCGGTCCTCAGGCACCCGGGCGGCTGCGGCGACGACGGGTTCCTCACCGTGCTGTCCGAGGGTCTGGTGCTGACCGGCATCGCCATGTCGATCGCCGGGCACACCCGGCCCTCCTCGGGCGCCTGCCATGAGATCAGTCACGCACTCGACCTGCTCTACCCCCGCCGGGCCGCCGCGCACGGCGAACAGGTGGGTCTCGGCGCCGCCTTCGCCACGTATCTGCGCGGCGACCAGGAAGGCTCCCGGCTGATCGTGGAGGGGCTGCGCCGGCACGGGCTGCCCGTGGTGGCCGAGGAGATCGGCTTCAGCGACGAGGAGTTCGTCCGGGCCGTGGCGTTCGCGCCGGAGACCCGGCCGGGCCGCTACACGATCCTGGAGCACCTCGGCCTGTCACCGGAGGGCATCGAGGAGGCGTACGCCGGGTACGTCGCCGCGGCCGCCTGAACGCCGGGATGCCGACGTGAGGGGCCGGACGCCCAGTTTGACCCCCACGGCCCCGGCCCGTAACCTTGACCGTCGGCGTGTCATCGACCCGCCACATCCCCGTAAACCTGTTCCTCCCGGACGCTAGGCCGGCCGGGAGAGGTCGCCCATGCTGCTGCCGGGCGGCTGGCCTGCGGGGGTGCCGTTTCTTCGAGCGAAAGAGAGATCCGCGTGTACGCCATCGTGCGCAGCGGTGGTCGCCAGCACAAGGTTGCTGTCGGCGACATCGTTGAGGTTGACAAGATTTCCACCGCCAAGGTTGGCGACACGGTCGAGCTCTCGACCCTGCTCGTTGTCGACGGCGACGCTGTGACCAGCGACCCGTGGGTGCTGGCCGGCATCAAGGTCCAGGCCGAGGTCGTGGACCACCACAAGGGCCAGAAGATCGACATTCTGCGCTACAAGAACAAGACCGGCTACCGCCGTCGGCAGGGCCACCGCCAGCAGTACACGGCGATCAAGGTCACGTCGATCCCCACGGCTGCGAAGTAAGGGACTGAGAAGACATGGCACACAAGAAGGGCGCATCGTCCACCCGGAACGGTCGCGACTCCAATGCCCAGCGGCTCGGCGTGAAGCGCTTCGGCGGTCAGGTCGTGAACGCTGGTGAGATCCTGGTCCGCCAGCGCGGCACCCACTTCCACCCCGGCGCCGGCGTCGGCCGTGGCGGCGACGACACCCTGTTCGCCCTGCTGCCGGGTGCGGTGGAGTTCGGTACCCACCGTGGCCGCAAGGTCGTGAACATCGTTCCGGTCGCCTGAATCAGCTGATTCGGCACCGAACGCTTCGCGAGGCGGACCTCACTTCCCGGTCGGGAAGGCGGGTCCGCCTTTCGCGTGTTAGTACCTAGACATACCCGTGATTTCTGGAGGCACTGAACCATGACCACCTTCGTGGACCGCGTCGAACTGCATGTCGCCGCGGGTAACGGGGGCCACGGCTGTGCCTCCGTCCACCGTGAGAAGTTCAAGCCGCTGGGCGGCCCGGACGGCGGCAACGGCGGCCGTGGCGGCGATGTCATCCTCACCGTGGACCAGTCGGTCACCACGCTGCTCGACTACCACCACTCCCCGCACCGCAAGGCCACCAACGGCAAGCCCGGCGAGGGCGGCAACCGCTCCGGCAAGGACGGCGAGGACCTGGTCCTGCCGGTCCCGGACGGCACCGTGGTGCTCGACAAGGCGGGCAACGTGCTCGCCGACCTGGTCGGGCACGGGACGTCGTACGTTGCCGCGCAGGGCGGCCGCGGTGGCCTCGGCAACGCGGCGCTGGCCTCGGCCCGCCGCAAGGCGCCCGGCTTTGCGCTGCTCGGCGTGCCCGGTGACCTCCAGGACATCGTCCTGGAGCTGAAGACCGTCGCCGACGTGGCGCTGGTCGGCTACCCGAGCGCCGGCAAGTCCTCGCTGATCTCGGTGCTCAGCGCCGCCAAGCCGAAGATCGCGGACTACCCCTTCACCACCCTGGTGCCCAACCTCGGTGTGGTGACCGCCGGTTCGACCGTCTACACCATCGCCGACGTGCCGGGTCTGATCCCGGGCGCCAGCCAGGGCAAGGGCCTGGGCCTGGAGTTCCTGCGGCACGTGGAGCGGTGCAGCGTGCTGGTGCACGTCCTGGACACCGCGACCCTGGAGTCCGACCGCGACCCGCTGTCCGACCTCGACATCATCGAGGAGGAACTGCGGCAGTACGGCGGCCTCGACAACCGGCCCCGGCTCGTCGTCCTCAACAAGGTCGACGTGCCCGACGGCAAGGACCTCGCCGAGATGGTCCGGCCCGACCTGGAGGCCCGCGGCTACCGCGTCTTCGAGGTCTCCGCGGTCGCCCACATCGGCCTGCGCGAGCTGTCCTTCGCCCTCGGTGAGCTGGTCGGCAAGGCGCGTGCGGCCAAGCCCAGGGAAGAGGCCACGCGGATCGTCATCCGGCCCAAGGCCGTGGACGACGCCGGCTTCACCGTCACCCGCGAGGAGGTCGGCGGCGAGCCGCTGTTCCGGGTGCGCGGCGAGAAGCCCGAACGCTGGGTGCGCCAGACCGACTTCAACAACGACGAGGCCGTCGGCTACCTCGCCGACCGGCTCAACCGCCTCGGTGTGGAGGACCAGTTGATGAAGGCGGGCGCCCGCAGCGGCGACGGCGTCGCCATCGGTCCCGAGGAGAACGCGGTCGTCTTCGACTGGGAGCCGTCGGTCACGGCCGGCGCCGAGATGCTCGGCCGCCGCGGCGAGGACCACCGCTTCGAGGCGCCCCGTCCCGCGGCCCAGCGCCGCCGCGACAGGGACGCCGAACGGGACGAGGCCGGCCGGGAGTTCGACGACTTCGAGCCCTTCTAGGCGACGGCGTCGGACCGTACGGGCTGACGGCCCGGGTCGCTCCCGGTGGGGCGACCCGGGCCGTTCCGTGACAGCGGTTCCGGGCTGTTCCGCAGGACGGTTCCGGGCTGTTCCGGACGACGGCCCAGCAGCCGTTCACGACGGCGACGGCGACAAAGAGGGCGGGCCCCGGAGGATCTCCTCCGGGGCCCGCCCTCTTCTCTGTCTCCTGCCGTCAGCCCTCGGCCAGCTCCTGGCCGACGTAACCGCGCAGCCAGGTCCGGAACTCCGGGCCCAGGTCCTCGCGTTCGCACGCGAGCCTGACGATGGCGCGCAGGTAGTCGCCTCTGTCGCCGGTGTCGTAGCGACGGCCCTGGAAGACGACGCCGTGCACCGGGCCGCCGGACTTCTCGTCGTCGGCGAGCTGCTGGAGCGCGTCGGTCAGCTGGATCTCCCCGCCGCGGCCCGGCTCCGTCTCGCGCAGGACGTCGAAGATCTCCGGGGCGAGGACATAGCGGCCGATGACCGCGTAGTTCGACGGGGCGTCGGCGGGGTCGGGCTTCTCGACCAGGCCCGTCACCTGGACGACGTCGCCCTCGGGGGTGGC
>NZ_JBSFLI010000076.1:0-4152 GCF_053598955.1 Streptomyces sp. NPDC001056
GCGCACGGTGGATGCCTTGGCACCAGGAACCGATGAAGGACGTGGGAGGCCGCGATAGTCCCCGGGGAGTCGTCAACCAGGCTTTGATCCGGGGGCGGGGCCGGCACGGACGGGCTGAAGAGCCAGACGCCCGGACGGACTTCGAGGGGGATCGCCGTCGCCGTGTCCGGGCCGCCGGCCGTGAGCGCCGTGCGGAGGGCGGACGCCGTGCGGTGGGCGTACTCGGCCCAGCGCCGGTCACCCACGGAGCGCGCCGCGCTCTCGCACTCCGCCAGACGGGCCAGCGCCTCCTCGTGCCGCCCCTCGCGCACGGCCACCAGGGCCAGTCCGCGCAGCGCCTCCGCGGTGCCACGCACATCGCCGGCCGACCGGCTCACCGACAGGCCCCGCGCACACGCCTGTTCGGCCGCCGCGACCCGTCCCGTGCCGAGGAGCACGTCCGCCTCCGCGGACAGGCACCGGCCCGCCGCGGCCCGGTCGCCGTGCCGGGTGAACAGCTCCCCGGCCCGGCGGAACCGGTCGACGGCCGCCGACGTCTGCCGGCGCTGCCACGCGAGGTCGCCCAGTGAGCGCAGGACGACGGCCTCCGCGTGGCCGTCGCCCCACCTGCGGGCCGCGTCCAGCGCGAGGCCGTGCGTCGACTCCCACTCGTCCCACAGGGCGCCCGTCTCGTAGTAGCCGGCCGAGGCCGAGGCCAGGGCGCAGCACAGCTCCCACCACCCGGCCGCATGGGCCCGCCGTACGGCCTCCGACAGGCCCGCGGACTCCCCCTGGAACCACCGCAGCGGCGCATCGCCGACCACCTCCTCGGGCGAGAACCCGTCCGGCTCGGGCGAGATCCCGTCCTGGGCCCGTGCCCGGTGCGCGAGCCGGTCCCGGCCGGGCGTCAGCCGGGCGTCCGCGTGCCTGGCCAGGGCCAGGAAGGCGCGGCACAGCCGCTCCACGGCGGCGGTGCCCTCCTGCGGGTCCCGGCGGTCCAGCTCCTCCAGGGCCAGCGAGCGCAGCAGCGCGTGGAAGCCGTAGCGCACGGGGGCTTGCCGTCCGGGCTGCCGCCGCGCCTCCAGCAGATGGGCCTGCACCAGTTCCTCGGCGAGCCGCTCGGCCTCCGCCGGGCCCGTGCCGAGCAGCGCGGCGGCGCTCCACAGGGCGAACTCGGGCAGCGCGGCCAGCCCCAGGACGCGGAAGGCGTGTCTGGCCTCCTCGTCCACATCGCGGTAGGCGGTCAGCAGACTGCTGCGGACGTCGAGATCGCCCAGTTGGAGCGCGGCCAGCCGGGTGCGTTCGTCGCGCAGCCGCCGGGCGAGCCCGGCGGCGGTCCAGTGCGGACGGGCCGCGAGTCCGGCCGCCGCCACCCGCAGGGCCAGCGGCAGCCGGCCGCACAGCCGGGCGATCTCGTCCGCCGCCTCCGGGTCGTCCCGCATCCGCCGGCCCCCGCACGCGGTGAGCAGCGCCTCGGCCTCGGGCCCGGACAGCACGTCGAGCGTCACACGCTCCACCTCCTGGAGCGCACCCAGCACATGACGGCTCGTCAGCACGACGGTGCTGTCCGGTACGGCCGACAGCAGCGGCCGTACCTGCGCCTCCGAGACGGCGTCGTCCAGGATCAGGAGCATCCGGCGGCCCGCGGTGCGCCGGTGCAGCAGCTCCGCGAGCTCCGCCTCGGACGACGGCAGCGGCTCGGTCCCGGAGTCCGTCGCCGCTCCCGCCGCCCGCGGTCCGCGCAGCCGGCGCAGCAGGACGGTCAGGGCGGTCCTCGACGCGACGGCTCGCCCGGCCGCGTCCCGCAGCGTCACCAGGACGCGCCCGTCGGGAAACCGGTCGGCGGCGCCGTGGGCCAGCCGGACGGCCAGCGCCGTCTTTCCGGCGCCCGCCCGGCCCGACAGCAGCAGCACCTTGTTCCGGCCGGGGGTGTCGTCCATCAACAGCCGTTCACCGGCGGCGAGTTCTTGCTCGCGCCCGGTGAAGCCCGCCACGGCGGGCGGCAACCACACCGTGGGCGCGGGGGCTGGCACGGGCCGCTCGGCCGGGTGGCCGTGGGAACCGCCGGCCGGCGCGAACCGGTGCTCCGGCGTGCCACGCCAGGCGAGTGAGGGGTCGCAGGCCAGTATCCGTTCCTGTAGCCCGCGCAGCCCCGGGCCGGGCTCCACCCCCAGTTCGTCGACCAGCGACCGCCGTACCCGCTGGTGGGCCCGCAGCGCGTCGGACTGCCGGCCCGACCGGTAGAGCGCCACCATGAGATGACCGTGCAACGTCTCGCGCAGCGGGTGTTCGTGCGCCAGCGCCATCAGCTCGCCGATCAGCTCCTGGTGCAGCCCGAGCCGCAGATCGGCGGAGATCCGCTGCTCCAGCACCTCGGTGCGCAGCTCGTTCAGCCTGATCGCGGAGGCCTGCAGCGCGGGCCCGTGCGGGATGCCCGAGAGCGCGGGCCCCGTCCAGAGGTCGAGCGCCCGGCTCAGCGTCTGCGAGGCGGCCTCGTACTCGCCCCTGCCGTACGCGGCCCGGCCCTCGGCCCGTAGCGTCTCGAAGGCGGACAGATCCAGTTCACCGGGGGCCACCCGCAGCAGATAGCCGGGCGACCGGGTCAGCAGCGGCTGCGCCGGGTCCGACTCCGCCGGGGTCTCGCCGCTCACCGCCAACAGGGCCTTGCGCAGCTGGGACACGTACACCTGGAGGGTGGTGGTGGCCGTGCGCGGGGGTTCGGCACCCCACAGCTCGTCGATCAGGGAGTGGGTCGACACCACCGTGTTGCACTGCGCCAACAGGGTGGCCAGGACCGCGCGCAGCTTGGCCGCGGACGGCGTACGGGGGGACATGTGCACGGGGCCGAGGACTCGGTATCTCATCGCGCGAGCCTCAGCAGTCCTGCAGCACGGTCGCGGAGACGCCCGCCACGACCCGGTCGCCCTGGCGGAAGGACAGCCGCAGGTCGATCACCGGCCGGCCCGCCTCGTCGCGGGACACCCGTCCGTCGGTGCGGCGCACTCCCTCACGCACCGAGCAGCGCAGCGGCAGCCCCGGCTCGACCGGGTTGCGGAACGTGGCCTGCCACCGGGACAGCACGGCGTACGACGGGACGAATCCACGCAGCTCCGCGGCGGCCAGCAGCCCTACCTGACGCGATGCCTCCAGGAACGGCACCGAAGACATCGCGCCCGGTGCCTCGGTGGCCGCCGGCGTGCGCAGGGGGAAGTCCAGGCCGTCCGCGCCGTCGGCCCCGGCGTACTCGGGCAGACCGACCAGGACGTCACGGCTGTCGTGACGACCCACCTGTTCGGGCAGCGGCATGCCGGTGGGCAGCGGGCCGGCGTCCCGCGCCGCCGCGGCCTCCCCGCCGTCCGTCCGTCCGGACGCGCGAGCGCCGTGACGGGCGTCGTCGGCGAGGAAGACCAGCCGCACCGAAGCGGTGCCGCAGCGCTTGCCGTCGATCGAGACGGTGGCCTGGCAGTCCAGGCCGCGCGGCACGCCGCCCAGGACGTCGAGCGGTGTCATGCCGAGGTCGAGGGCGATCCCGGCCCCCGCGCCGTCGCGGCGCCAGGCGTCGAGACGCGTGACGGCGGCGCCGGCGGAGGCCAGCACAGGGCGCCGGTCCGCCGGCACCCGGAAGTACGGGCGGGCCGCGAACGACATCGTGCGTCGCAGCGACTCCAGGGGGAACAGCAGATCGTGGTACCGCGACCCGGACTCGCCGGACGGCGTCCGCTCCTCCGGCAGTTGCGCGGAGAAGGCGAAGTTCTGCCGGACCGGTGCGGTCGCTTTGAGCAGGAAGGCCTCGGGGCTGACGGGCCTGTGAACCAGGTGGTGGGGTCCGAGGTAAGAGGGGGACGTGGGGGTGAAGGTGTCCATGGGGGGTCCTCTACGGCGGTGTCCGGCGGCTCTGCGGAACGCTGGCTGGGCACATGCGCTTGATGGAGAGCACGTTGCCCGATTCCGCTGAAGGACCGGGGAAGCCGCACTGAAGCGGGCCGTGGCACCGCCCCCGCCCGGCGTTCAGCCCCCCTGGCCCGCCACCGTCCAGGTGTCGCCGCCCGCGAGCAGCGCGGCCAGGTCGCCCTTGCCTCTCTGCTCGACCGCGGTGTCCAGCTGTGCGGTCATCTGCTCGTCGTAGACCGGCCGTTCGACCGAGCGGAACACGCCGATCGGGGTGTGGTGCAG
>NZ_JBSFLI010000077.1:0-4045 GCF_053598955.1 Streptomyces sp. NPDC001056
ACAAGAGCGACTGGTCGAACTTCAGCGAGAGCGACGACTACAGCTACGCGACCAACACCGCCTACGCCGACGCCACGAAGGTGACCGTGTACGTCAACGGCACCCTCGCGGGCGGCACCGAGCCGTAGACCGAGGCTCCCTCCTCCCCGCAGCAGCCCGGCCGCCCCGCCCAGCCTGCCCCGCTCCGGGCCGCGGCCGGGTCTCCGGAGCATGGCGCCCATCAGGGGTGGCGCCATGCTCCGGCTCCTCCCCGCTCACCCCGGACCACGAGTCCGGAGGATCCCCCCAATCACTTGAGGAGAAGCATGTCCGCCCCCGGTTTTTCCCGCAGACGCTTTGCCGCCGCCGTCGGCGGAGCCCTGTTCGCGGCGGCCGTCTCGCCCACGCTCGCCAGCGCGGCGCCCTCGGCCAAGAAATCCGCCATGTCCCCCCGGGCCACCGCCGACGACCCGTACACCACGGCCTTCCTGACCCAGTACAACAAGATCAAGGACTCGGCGAACGGCTACTTCAGCGACGACGGCATCCCCTACCACTGCGTGGAGACGCTGATCGTCGAGGCCCCCGACCACGGCCACCAGACCACCTCGGAGGCGTTCAGCTTCTGGTTCTGGCTGGAGGCCACCTACGGCCGGGTGACCGCCGACTGGACACCGTTCAACAACGCGTGGGCCACGGCCGAGAAGTACATCATCCCCACCCACACCGACCAGCCGAGCAACAGTTCCTACAAGCCGAGCAGTCCGGCGACCTACATCCCCGAGTGGCCCGACGTCAACAAGTACCCCTCGGCGCTGGACAGTTCGGTCTCGTCCGGCCAGGACCCGATCGCGAGCGAGCTGAACTCGGCCTACGGCACGCCGGACGTGTACGGCATGCACTGGCTGATGGACGTGGACAACATCTACGGCTACGGCAACACGCCCGGTACCGGGGCCGAGAACGGGCCCACCGCGTCGGGACCGTCATACATCAACAGCTACCAGCGCGGCGCCCAGGAGTCGGTGTGGGAGACGATCCCGCAGCCGACCACCGACCTGTTCAAGTACGGCGGCACGAACGGTTACCTCGACCTGTTCGTCAAGGACAGCAGCTACTCCCAGCAGTGGAAGTACACCAACGCCCCCGACGCCGACGCCCGCGCGGTGCAGGCGGCGTACTGGGCCTACCGGTGGGCCTCCGCCCAGGGCAACGCGTCCGCGATCTCCGCCTCCGTGGCGAAGGCCGCCAAGATGGGCGACTACCTGCGCTATTCCCTGTTCGACAAGTACTTCAAGAAGATCGGCAACTGCACCGACCCGAAGAGCTGCGCCGCCGGCACCGGCCGGGACTCCGAGCACTACCTGCTGTCCTGGTACTACGCCTGGGGCGGCGCGGAGAACGGCGGCGGCTGGGCCTGGCGGATCGGCGACAGCACCGCCCACCAGGGCTACCAGAACCCGCTGGCCGCCTGGGCGCTGGCCAATGTGCCCAGCCTGACCCCGAAGTCGCCGACCGCCCAGAGCGACTGGTCCGCGAGCCTCCAGCGGCAGCTGGAGTTCTACCAGTGGCTGCAGTCCGCCGAGGGCGCCATCGCGGGCGGCGCGACCAACAGCTGGAACGGTCAGTACGGCACCCCGCCGGCCGGCGACCCCACGTTCTACGGCATGGCCTACGACTGGCAGCCGGTGTACCACGACCCGCCGAGCAACAACTGGTTCGGCTTCCAGTGCTGGTCGCTGGAGCGGGTCGCCGAGTACTACTACGTGACCGGGAACGCCACCGCCAAGGCGATCCTGGACAAGTGGGTCGCCTGGGCCTCCTCCGAGACCACCGTCTCCGCCACCGACTTCCAGATCCCGGCCACGCTGAACTGGACCGGACAGCCCGACACCTGGGACGCGAGCAGCCCCTCCGGCAACTCCGGCCTGCACGTCTCGGTCGTGGACTACAGCAGCGACACCGGGGTGGCCGCGGCCTACGTCAAGACGCTCACCTACTACGCCGCCAAGTCCGGCGACACCGCCGCCGCCGACCTCGCCAAGAGCCTGCTGGACGCGATGGCGCACTTCGCCGACTCCAAGGGCATCACCACCCCGGAGACCCGCACGGACTACAGCCGGTTCGCCGACCCGGTGTACGTCCCGTCCGGCTGGTCGGGCAAGATGCCCAACGGCGACCCGATCAACTCCAGTTCGACCTTCATCTCCATCCGTTCCTGGTACAAGCAGGACCCGGACTGGCCCAAGGTCCAGGCCTATCTGAACGGCGGAGCGGCGCCCACCTTCAGTTACCACCGCTTCTGGGCGCAGGCCGACATCGCCATGGCCTACGCCGTCTACGCCGAGCTGATCGTCGGCGCCGGCGGAGGCGGCGGAGGCGGTGACACCACACCGCCGACCGTCCCGACGAACCTCGCGGTGTCGGCGACCACGGACACCAGCGTCTCGCTGACCTGGACCGCCTCGACCGACGACGTGGGCGTGGCCGGGTACGACATCTACCGGGGCGGGGCCCTGGCGGGCAGCGCGGCCACCACGTCCTTCACCGACTCGGGGCTCAAGGCGTCGACGTCGTACAGCTACACCGTCAAGGCGAAGGACGCCGCGGGAAACGTCTCCGCGGCCTCCAGCGCGGTGAACGCCACCACCAAGGCCGGTTCCGGCGGCGGCACCGGGACGGTCAAGGTGCAGTACAAGAACAACGACAGCGCGCCGACGGACAACCAGATCAAGCCCGGCCTGCGCGTGGTCAACACCGGCAGCGGCACACTGGACCTCTCGACCGTCACCCTGCGGTACTGGTTCACCGGTGACAGCGGCGCGAGCACCTACGGCGCCTGGTGCGACTACGCGGCGGTCGGCGCGTCGAACGTGACGCAGAAGGTGGTCGCCCTGTCCTCGCCGAAGTCGGGCGCGGACCACTACCTGGAGGTCGGGTTCACCTCCGGCGCAGGCAGCCTTGCCGCGGGGGCGAACTCCGGTGACATCCAGAGCCGGGTGAGCAAGACGGACTGGTCGAACTTCAGCGAGAGCGACGACTACAGCTACGCCACCAACACGGCCTACGCCGACGCCACCAAGGTGACCGCCTACGTCAACGGGACCCTCGCCTGGGGCACCGAGCCCTGATCCGCCGAGCAAGGAAGGAAACCTCACAGATGCTGTCATCGTGGAGACGGCTGCGTACGGCCGCATGGGCGGGCACCGTGGCCGCCCTGCTGCTCGGTGCGCTCATGGTCGTCACCCAGCCCGCGTCCGCCAGTACGGCGGCGGACTGCACGCAGTACGGGACGACGCCCCTGCAAGGCGGGGAGTACACCTACCAGCAGAACGAATGGAACTCGTCGGACACGCAGTGCGTGAGCGTCGACACCGGCACGGGCGCGTGGTCCGTCACGCAGGCGAACTTCAACTTGACCACCAACGGCGCCCCGGCCACCTACCCCTCGGTCTACAAGGGCTGCCACTGGGGTTCCTGCACCACGGGCAGCGGGCTGCCCGTCCAGGTGAGCCAGTTGGGCAGCGCGACCTCCTCCTGGTCCACGACGCAGCCGGCGTCGGGCGCCTATGACGTCGCGTACGACCTCTGGTTCAACTCGACGCCGACCACGGACGGCCAGCCCGACGGCACGGAGGTGATGATCTGGCTCAACCACAGGGGCGGCGTCCAGCCGTTCGGCAGCCAGACCGCCACCGCGAACGTCGCGGGCCACGGCTGGGACGTCTGGACCGGGCAGCAGACCTCCTGGAAGATCATCTCCTACGTCCTCCAGGGCGGCGGCACCTCGTTCAGCAACCTCGACGTCAAGGCCCTGATCGACGACGCGGTCGCGCGCGGCTCCATCAACTCCGCGCACTACCTGATCGACGCGGAGGCAGGCTTCGAGATCTGGCAGGGCGGCCAGGGCCTCGCCAGCAACAGCTTCTCGTTCAACGCGACCAAGGGGTCGGGTGGCGGCGGTGGCACCTCCGACACGACGGCTCCGTCGGCGCCGACGAACCTCGCGGTGTCGGGGACGACGGCTTCGAGCGTGTCGCTGAAGTGGTCCGCCTCGACGGACAAC
>NZ_JBSFLI010000078.1:0-3948 GCF_053598955.1 Streptomyces sp. NPDC001056
ATCGCGACGACGGACGGCTCGTTGAGTACGATTCCGCGACCCCTGACGTACACCAGCGTGTTGGCGGTCCCGAGGTCGACAGCCATGTCACGGCCCGCGGGGAGAGGGGCGCCCCTCTGTGCGTCACCGTCGGCGGGTCAGCCGCTCACGCCCCGGCCGAGCTCCCAGAGCTGCAGCGTGGAGGAGGAGTTGACGGCGTAGGCGACACCCGTGATGTCGTCGCGGGCGGCGATGTACTGCTTGCCCTGCCACAGCGGGAGGACCGGGACGTCGTCCGCGACGATGTCCTGGATCTCGGTGAGGCTGTCCGCGGCCGAGAGGCGGTTGGCGTCGCGGCGGGACTGCGGGATCAGGGTGCGCTGGATGGCGCTGTTGGAGTACGGCGAGTTGAGGAAGTTGTCCTTGTCGAGGAACGGCGCGAGGAAGTTGTCGGCGTCGGGGAAGTCGGGGAACCAGCCCATGCCGTAGACGTCGTACTGGCCCTTCTCCTCGGCGGGGCGGAAGGTCTCCCAGGGGTGGCCCTGGATGGTGACGTCGAACAGGCCGCTGCCGTTGAGCTGCTTCTGCAGGACCTCGAACTCCTGCTTGGTGGCCGAGCCGTAGTGGTCGGTGGTGTAGTGCATGGTCAGCTTCACCGGGGTGGTGATGCCGGCCTTGGTGAGCAGGTCCTTGGCCTTGGCGGCGCTGGGGTTGCCGTACTTGTTGAAGAACGAGTTGGAGTGCCCGGTGACGGTGGCCGGGACCAGCGAGTACAGCGGCTCGGCCTCGGTGCCGTAGACCTTGGAGACCAGTTCGCCGCGGTTGATGAGCTGGGCCATGGCCTGGCGTACGGCCTTGGACTTCACGGTGGGCGCGCCGGTGTTGAAGGCGAGGTAGCGGATTTCGAGGCCCGGCATGTCGACGAGGTCGACGTTCGCGTCGCTGCCGGAGTCCAGCTTCTGGATCTGGGTGGGCGACATGGTGCGGGTCATGACGTCGATGTCACCCTTGTCGATGGCGGCGCCCATGGCGTCCGCGTCGGCGTAGGAACGCATCACGACCTTGTCGTTTTTCACCGTCTGGGCCCCCTTGTAGTGGGGGTTCTTGACGAAGGTGACGCTGACGATCGCGTTGTCCTTGACCTCGGCCTGGAAGGTGTACGGGCCGGAGCCGTCCAGGTGGAAGCCGTCGCGCAGGGAGTCCTTGGGGTAGTCCTTGGGGTCGAGGATGCCCGCGACCGGGGTGGACAGCTTGTACGGGAACGTGGCGTCGGCCGTCTTGAGGTGGAAGACGACCTCGCGGTCGCCCTGCGTCTCGATGGTGTCGAGGGTGTTCAGCAGCGAGGAGACACCGCTGTCGGCCTTGAGGTGCAGGGCGCGCTCGATGGAAAACTTCACGTCCTGGGCGGTCACCGGGTCGCCGTTGGCGAACGTGAGGCCCTCGCGCAGCTTGCAGGCGTAGCGCTCGCTGCCGCTGTCGGTGAAGCCGCAGCTTTCGGCGGCGTCGGGGACGGGGTCGCCCTCCCCCTTGGGCTCGGCCATGAGGGTCTGGACGGTCTGGCGCAGGAGGTTCCACGTGCCGACGTCGTAGCCGTAGGCCGGGTCGATGGGCGCGGGGGCGTCCTTGGTGATGGTGAACCGGTCCGTGGTGCCGACGACGATGGCGTCGCCGCCCTTGCTCCCGCTGCCCGATCCGCCGCACGCGGCGAGGACCGGGGTGAGCAGGCCGGCCACCGCCGGCAGCACCAAAGTCTTGCGGTTCATGCGGGGGTTTCTCCAGAGCTGTTCGGGTCCGTGTTTCCGGCATGCTTGGGTGGCGCGCGGCGGAACACGGGGGTTTCTTCGGCGATGTTCTCGCGACGAGATTAGTCCGCGCTCCGTGGGGCGTTCACAGCCGCGCGAGTTGACCCTTCATCACGCTGTGAAACCGGGCGTGGACACACCGAAAACCCGACAGCGGCAGGATTAGTGCAGCGTCTCACCAATCGGGACACAAAGGCCCGTCGATCCCGGTCGAACCGGGCCGGTCTGCACACTCGCCCGGCGTTGTCGAGGCCCGTGGCGGTGGCGAACGTCACATGCCCAACTATGCGGAGAGCCGGTCGAATTCGGCCGTGCGGGCTTGCCGCGAATTTCCCTGGACGCACTTCCGTGGATATTTGGCTGCCCCGACCAATGACCATTGCACGCTGGGTGAACGGCTAGGGCATTTCCGTCATCAAGCTGTGCAGAAATGCGAGGTCGACGTGTTCCAGGGAGGGGACGACGGTGCGTCGTTCGGCCGGGCCGATGGGGGCGAGGGAGGGTACGGCGACGACGCGGCAGCCCGCTGCCTCGGCGGCGGCGACGCCGGTGGAGGTGTCCTCGACGACGGCGCACCGGGCGGGGTGGGCGCCGAGTCCGGTGGCGGCGAGGAGGTAGGGGTCGGGGAAGGGCTTGGTGCGGGTGACCTCGTCGCCGGCGATGGACAGGGCGAAGTGGTGCGCGCCGAGGACGGTGAGGACGCGGTCGATGATGCGCCGGTGGGAGGCGGAGACGAGGGCGGTGGGGATGCCGTGCTGGTGCAGTTCGGCGAGCAGCCGGGCGGCACCGGGTTTGAGCGGCAGGCCGGTGCTGATGCGGTCCTCGAAGCCGTTGTTGAGCAGGACGCTGAGTTCGGCGAGGGTGATGTCGGCGCCGGTGGCCTCGATGAGGAAGCCGGCGCTGCGAGTCATGGGACCGCCGACGACGACGTGCTTCCAGGATTCGTCCAGGGTGTGGCCGAGAGTGGCGAAGATCTCCACCTCGACGTCCCACCAGAAGCCCTCGGTGTCCACCAGGGTGCCGTCCATGTCGAGGAGGACCGCCTGCAGGGCGGAGCCTTCGGCCGAACGGGTTCCGAGCGCGGGGACCGTACTGGTCATCCGGGCGCACCTCCTTGAGGGACGATCAGGCCGGCTCCCATGCGGGAACCGGCCTGCGGTGGACCGACCAGTGTACGACTCCGCCGGTCGATGCGCTTCGTTTATCACCCATGTGCCGGGGTACGCCGTAAAACACCCCGACAGGGTCCGGAGGGCGTTTCGTCATGCCCCCGGTACAGGACTCACCGGGCGTTGAAGTACTTCGCCTCCGGGTGGTGGATCACGATCGCGTCCGTGGACTGCTCGGGGTGGAGCTGGAACTCCTCCGAGAGGTGGACGCCGATCCGCTCGGGCTCCAGCAGCGTGGCGATCTTGCCGCGGTCCTCCAGGTCGGGGCACGCCCCGTAGCCGAGGGAGAAGCGGGCGCCGCGGTACTTCAGGGCGAACATGTCCTCGATGTCGGCCGGGTCCTCGCCGCCGAAACCGAGTTCCGTGCGGACGCGGGCGTGCCAGTACTCGGCGAGGGCCTCGGCCAACTGGACGGACAGGCCGTGCAGTTCGAGGTAGTCGCGGTAGGAGTTGGCCTCGAAGAGCCTGGCCGTCTCCTCGCCGATGCGGGAGCCGACGGTGACGACCTGGAAGCCGACGACGTCGGTCTCGCCGGACTCCTCCGGGCGGAAGAAGTCGGCCAGGCACAGACGCCGGCCGCGACGCTGGCGCGGGAAGGTGAACCGGGTGCGCTCGTTGCCCTGTTCGTCCAGGACGATGAGGTCGTCGTCCTTGGACACGCAGGGGAAGTAGCCGTAGACCACGGCCGCTTCGAGCAGGTTCTCCGTCTGGAGCCGGTCCAGCAGACCGCGCAGCCGGGGTCGGCCCTCGGTCTCGACGAGTTCCTCGTACGACGGTCCCTCGCCGGTGCGGACCTGCTTCAGCCCCCACTGGCCCTTGAAGAGGGCGCCCTCGTCGAGCCAGGACGCGTACTCCTTGAGCTGGATGCCCTTGATGACGCGGGTGCCCCAGAACGGCGGCTCGGGCACGGGGTTGTCGGTGGCCACATCGGAGCGGACGTGCCCCTCCTCCGGGCGCTCGGCCACCTCGGCGGCCGCCGCGGCCCGCACCCGGCGCTG
>NZ_JBSFLI010000079.1:0-3676 GCF_053598955.1 Streptomyces sp. NPDC001056
GTCAAGGTGCAGTACAAGAACAACGACAGCTCGCCCACCGACAACCAGATCAAGCCGGGTCTGCGTGTCGTCAACACCGGGACCGACCCGGTGGACCTGTCCAAGGTGACGATCCGCTACTACTTCACCGGTGACGGTGGCGCGTCCACCTTCACCACGTCGTGCGACTACGCGGCCGTCGGCTGCTCGAACCTCACGCAGAAGGTCGTCGCCCTGTCCTCGCCGAAGTCCGGCGCGGACCACTACGTGGAGATCAGCTTCACCTCCGGCGCAGGCACGCTCGCCGCGGGTGCGAACACCGGTGACATCCAGAGCCGGATCAACAAGAGCGACTGGTCGAACTTCAGCGAGAGCGACGACTACAGCTACGCGACCAACACCGCCTACGCCGACGCCACGAAGGTGACCGTGTACGTCGACGGCACCCTCGCGGGCGGCACCGAGCCCAACTGAACGAGGAGAAAGTGGTGAGATCTCTTCTGCACCCCATGCGCGGCGGGGGGCTCGCGGTCGCGCTGGCCACGCTGGTGACCACCGGCTTCGGCCTGCTCGCCGTCGGGACCGCCCCGGCCCAGGCCCAGGGCAGCACCCTGAACCAGCTGGCCCAGGCCCACGGCCGCTACTTCGGCTCCGCAACCGACAACTCGGAACTCAACGACTCGGCCTACACCGCCGTCCTGGGCAGTGAGTTCGGCTCGATCACGCCCGGCAACTCGATGAAGTGGGACACCACGGAGCCCTCCCAGGGCCAGTTCAACTTCAGCGGCGGCGACGCGATCGTCCAGTTCGCGCAGGCCCACAACCAGCAGGTGCGCGGCCACAACCTGGTCTGGCACAGCCAGCTCCCCAGTTGGGTGAGCAACCTCCCCTCCAGCCAGGTCCAGGCCGCCATGGAGAACCACATCACCAAGGAGGCCGGCCACTACAAGGGGGAGGTCTACTCCTGGGACGTGGTCAACGAGCCCTTCAACGACGACGGCACCTACCGGACCGACGCGTTCTACAACGCCATGGGCAAGGACTACATCGCGGACGCGCTGCGCACCGCGCACGCCGCCGACCCCGGTGCCAAGCTGTACATCAACGACTACAACATCGACGGCACCGGCGCCAAGGCCGACGCCATGTACCAGCTGGCCAGCGACCTGAAGAAGCAGGGCGTGCCACTGGACGGCATCGGCTTCCAGGGCCACCTGGCGGTCCAGTACTCGTTCCCCTCCACCATGCAGCAGAACCTCCAGCGCTTCGCCGACCTCGGGCTCGACGTCGCGTTCACCGAGCTGGACGTGCGCATGGAACTGCCCGCGGACAGCACCAAGCTGGCTGCCCAGGCCGACTACTACCGTCAGGTCACCAATGCCTGCCTCGCCGTCACCCGCTGCGTCGGCATCACCGTGTGGGACTTCGACGACAAGTACTCCTGGGTGCCGAGCACCTTCTCGGGGCAGGGCGCCGCCGACCTCTACGACGAGAACCTCCAGACCAAACCGGCGTACACCGCGGTCCAGACCGCACTCGGCGGCTCCGGCGGCGGAGGCGGCACGGACACCACACCGCCTTCCGCGCCCTCGGGCCTGGCGGTGTCCGCGACGACCAGTTCGAGCGTGTCGCTGAAGTGGTCGGCGGCCACGGACGACGTGGGGGTCACCGGGTACGACGTGTACCGGGGGGCCACCAAAGCGGGCAGCACGACCTCGACGTCGTACACGGACAGTGGTCTGTCGGCGTCCACGGCGTACTCGTACACCGTGAGGGCGAGGGATGCCGCGGGGAACGTCTCGGCGGCGTCGAGCGCGGTGACGGCGACGACTGCGGCGACCGGTGGTGGTACGCCGGGCACGGGTGCGGTGAAGGTGCAGTACAAGAACAACGACTCCGCGCCGACGGACAACCAGATCAAGCCGGGTCTGCGGGTGGTGAACACCGGGAGTGGTCCGGTGGATCTGTCCAAGGTGACGATCCGCTACTACTTCACCGGTGACGGTGGCGCGTCCACCTTCAGCGCGTGGTGCGACTACGCGGCCGTCGGCTGTTCGAACGTGACGCAGAAGGTGGTCGCCCTGTCCTCGCCGAAGTCGGGCGCGGACCATTACGTGGAGGTCGGGTTCACCTCCGGTGCCGGCACGCTCGCCGCGGGTGCGAACACCGGTGACATCCAGAGCCGGGTCAGCAAGACGGACTGGTCGAACTTCAGCGAGAGCGACGACTACAGCTACGCGACCAACACCGCGTACGCCGACGCCACGAAGGTGACCGTGTACGTCGACGGCACCCTCGCGAGCGGCATCGAACCGTAAGCCCCGGGAGCCATCGAGAGCTTCGCCCCGTGCGCGGCGGCCCGGCCAGGGCCCGCGGCGTACGGGGCGAAGTGTCATGCCAACGACAGGAAGAGCTTCTCCAGGCGGGCCCGCGTCTGCTCGGGGTTCTCGCCGCCGCGCCGTGCGTCCTCGAAGTCGGCCACACACTTCTGGAGGCCGGTCGCGATGATCGCGAAACCGGCGCGGTCGAGCGCCCGCGAGGCGGCGGCCAGCTGGGTGACGACCTCCTCGCAGTCCCGGCCCTCCTCGATCATCCGGATCACCCCGGAGATCTGGCCCTGCGCGCGCCGCAGCCGGTTCAGCACGGCCTTCAGGGGCGCGCCCTCCAGTTCGAGATCCACCGTCACTCCTCCGTCTGCCTGCCGTACGGACGCCGCGGTCAGAGGCTGCGCAGGCGCGCCAGCGTCGCGTCCAGGTCGGCCTTGCGGGGGCGGTTGTAGGGCAGCTTGGCCAGCATGGCGGCCATGCCGCAGGTGTTGGTCACGGCGGAGAAGACCAGACCGCCCGCGACGCCGGCGGACAGCAGCCGGAAGGCCGGGTGGACGAACTCGCCCAGGGCCAGGCCGGTCAGGACGAGCGATCCGGCGGTGAGGCGGACCTGGCGGTCCATGGCCCAGGCCGACTTGACGTCGCAGGCCACGGGGCGGTCCAGGTCGTTCCCCTGGGCGGCCCAGGCGCCGGTGCCGCCCGCCAGGGTCGCGGTGTGGATGCCCTTCTCGGCGAGCTGCCGGCAGGCGTTCTCGGAACGGGCGCCCGACGCGCAGACCACGAGGATCTCGGCGCGCTCGGCGGCGCTGCGGATGTCGGGCAGCGCGCGGTCGAGCTGGTCCAGCGGGATGTTCAGGGCACCGGGTATGTGACCGCCGGCGTACTCGCCCGGGGTGCGGACGTCGATCACGGTGAGTTCGTGCAGACGGTCCTGGGCCTGGTGAGGAGCGAGAGTGGTGAGGGTCGTCATGGCAGTTGTCGTCCTTGTGTTGTCGAGGGCGTCCCCGATCGGGGAGTGCCGTGTGTGGGGGGTGGGGTGCGGGGGGCGCCCGGCGTTACCACTGTGCCAGGGCTCTGTGACGGCAAGGTCACGCGAGTACGTCGGCGAGCATGGAGACGGCGACCGCGAGCAGGACGTACGCGAAGACGCGTTGCAGCGTTCCGCCCTTGAGCTTCTTGGACAGGCGTTTGCCGTCCCAGGCGCCCAGCATGGCCGCCGCGGTGAACGGCGCGATGACCGCCCAGTCCAGATGCATCCCGGTGCCGGCGCGGGCGCCGAGCGCGGCCAGCGAGTTGATCGTGATGACCAGCAGGCTGGTGCCGACCGCGCGGCGCATGGGCAGTTTGAGGACGCCGACCAGCGCGGGGAC
>NZ_JBSFLI010000080.1:0-3386 GCF_053598955.1 Streptomyces sp. NPDC001056
TCGGCGTCAAGCTGACCACGCTGCGCCCGGAGCAGGCCGCGTACATCGGCGTGGAGGTCGAAGGCCCGTACAAGCCGGACCACTACCGCTACTGACCGCCCCCGAGCCGCGTCACCGCGTCTCGGCCAGGTCCGCAGAGGCAGGCCCCCGCACCCCCGTGCCGGGGGCCTGCCCCTTTCGGCCGGTCCGGTCCGGCCTTTCCCGCGCCCATCCGGCGTTCACGCCCCCCCCCGGACGGACCTACCGCGGCGACGACCCGAGCCCGTCACGACCCAGGACCCCCATGCCCCGCGGCCGCTATTCGCTCCACGATCCGCACGATCACACCCCCCTCGGAGAAGAACACTTCCAGTGCGCCCCCGGCCCGTCCGGCTGGCGCTACGTCTCCCGGCTGACGACCCCCGCCGGCGACGACCGCGGCTCGGTCGACATCGCCCTGGACGACCTCGGCCGCCCCATCCGCCTCGAACTCCGCGCGGGCGGCTGGCAGGTGCGCGGTGCCGCCCTCGACGGCGTCAGTTGGGTCCGCACGGACCCCACCGGAACCCATGCCACCGAAGGCAATGTGCGCGCCCACGCCTTCACCGGCACGTCCCCCGCGTTCCTCGTCGCCACCGCTCGGCTCCTGCGCCTCACCCCCTCCTCCGCGACCCGCGTACGACTCGTCGCCTTCACGGACCCGGTCCTCGCCCCCCGCACCGTGGACCAGTCCTGGGCACTGGTGAACAGCGAAGCACACGCCACTGACAACGGCCCCCTGACCGTGGACGAATACCAGGTCAGCGCCCTGGACACGGGCGAACAGCACTCCGTCCACATCGCCGGCGACGTGGTTCTGGCAGCGCCGGGAATCGAGCTGGAGGACCTTGAGTCACCACCCTCGACGTTCCGCTGACGAGCGGGGTGCGCACGTCCCTCCCGCACGGACGGGGGAGAGCCGCGGCCGCCCTCGCCACGTGGGCCTATGCGGGCGGCGCGAACCCCGTGGCCGGCCGCTCGCCCGGCTGCTCCCGCCGGGGCGGCGCGGCAGGCGGCACGGCGGTCGACCGCGGCGGGACCTGCGTCGCCGCGGACGGGTCACCGGCCTCCGCGTCCCGCTCCGCACTCGCCCGCGCGCCCGCCCGACCCGCGGACGGGGCCTCTCCCGGTGCGGAACCGTCCGCGCCGAACGCCTGCCGGGACTCCCGCGCCTGCCGCTCGTGCACCACGGCGGCCAGGAAGACGGCCGGTGGCAGATCGGCGGGCAGCGGAGCCCCCGTACGCGCCGCGAGATCACCGGCGAGCCGCTGCGCCATCTCCCCGGACACAACGGGATCCAGCTGCCGCATCCGCGTCAGGTACTGCCGTACGGCCAGCCACAGCCCGTCCGGGACGGCCGACAGGTCGAGACCGGCGAAGCGCTGCGCCAGATGCGGCGGCGGAGGCGCGATGAGGCCGGTCTGCGCCACCGGAATCCGCTCCCGTACGACGAGGGTTCCCGCGAACACGTCCCCGAGCCGCCGTCCCCGCGCCGACACCAGCGACGCGATCGACGCCACCGTGCCGAACGTCATGAGGATCTCGACCACACCGATCGCGCCCCGCACCAGCGCGTGCCGGAACCGGATCGGGCCGCCGTCGTCCCGTACCACTCGCAGTCCCAGCGCCATCTTCCCCAGCGAGCGGCCGTGGCTCAGCGTCTCCACCGCGATCGGCACGCCGATCGGCACCAGCAGGAACGTCGCGATCCCGAGCGCCGCCTGCGCGGCGCTGTCCAGGGAGGACGTCGTCACCACGAGCACCATGGTGACCGCGACGTACGCGACCATCGCCGCCGCCAGGTCGAGCAGTACGGCCAACGCCCTGCTCGGAAACTTCGCGGGCAGCAGTTCGAGCGCCACCGCCTCACCGGTCACCAGCTCGCTCATGCCCCGCCCGTCCTTCCCCTGATCCGCCCTCGTGGGCGGCAAGTCTGCCAAGCTGTGGGCGCATCGCGCGCCAGTACGACAAGCTGACAGCAAACACGATCACCGACGACGACCGGTCGCCGACCGGCCGAGGAGCAGGCAGACCCGATGGACCTGGACGTCTTCGTCTCCGCGCACCGAGCCGAATGGGACCGCCTCGACGCCCTGCTCCGCCGCCGACGCCGCCTGGACGGCGCAGAGGCCGACGAACTCGTCGCCCTCTACCAGCGCACCGCCACCCACCTCTCGCTCGTCCAGTCCAGCGCCCCCGACCCGCAGCTGACCGGACGGCTCAGCCAGCTCGTCGCCCGCGCGCGCAGTGCCGTCACCGGCGCCCGCAGCGCCTCCTGGCGCGATGTGACCCACTTCCTGGGAAAGGGCTTCCCGGCCGCCGTCTACCGAACGCGTCGCTGGTGGATACCGACGGCACTGGTCTCCACGGCCCTCGCGATCCTGCTGGGATGGTGGATCGGCACCCACCCGGAGGTGCAGTCCTCCATCGCCGCGCCCGGCCAGCTGCGGCAGCTGACCCGTCCCGGCGGTGAGTACGAGACCTACTACTCCAGCCATCCGGCGGCCGCCTTCGCCGCCCAGGTGTGGACGAACAACGCCGAGGCGGCCGCGCTGTGCCTGGTCCTCGGCGTCTTCCTCGGCCTGCCGGTCCTGTGGATCCTCTTCGAGAACATGCTCAACCTCGGTGTCGGCTTCGGCCTGATGTCCTCCGCCGGCCGGCTCGACACCTTCCTCGGCCTGGTGCTGCCGCACGGCCTGCTGGAACTGACCGCCGTCTTCGTGGCGGCGGGTACGGGACTGCGCCTGGGCTGGACCCTCATCGACCCCGGTCCCCGCACCCGGCGCGTCGCGCTCGCGGAAGAGGGCCGGGCAGCGGTGGGCATGGCGATCGGCCTCGCCCTGGTCCTGTTCGTCTCCGGCTGCATCGAAGGCTTCGTCACCCCGTCCGGCCTGCCCACCTGGGCCCGCATCGGCATCGGCGTCGTGGCCGAGATGGCGTTCCTGACGTACGTCTACGTCCTCGGGGGCCGCGCGGTACGTGAGGGCGAGACGGGTGATCTCGACGCGGCGGACCGCAGTTCCTCCGTGCCCACCGCCGCCTGATGTGCGTCCGGCCCTCCTGAGCTGCTAGTCTCCTCTCACCCCACAGCAGCCGTTGACACGGGTGGCGTGGGGAGGTAGATTCAAACAGTTGCCTAGAACTGGACAAGTTCGGTGGCGGCCGATAGACTCTACTGGCTTCGAAGAAGTCGCTACCGACATTCAGAAGAAGCATCCTCCCGATTAAACTCAGAATGAGTGGCTGGTCAGACCGGCCGAGAAGTTCTGATAAAGTCGGAACCGCCGGAAAGGGAAACGCGAAAGCGAAAACCTGGAAAGCACCGAGGAAATCGGATCGAGAAAAGATCTGATAGAGTCGGAAACACC
>NZ_JBSFLI010000081.1:0-3329 GCF_053598955.1 Streptomyces sp. NPDC001056
GGCTCGACGGTCTACGTCACGAACTCCGGTGACGGCACGGTCAGCGTGATCGACACCGGCACCCAGACGGTCACCAACACCATCACCGTCGGCAGCTCGCCCTTCGGTGTGGCGGTCACTCCGGACGGTTCCCAGGTCTATGTGGCGAACAACGGTGACGGCACGGTCAGCGTGATCGACACCGCCACCGAGACGGTCACCAACACCATCACCGTCGGCAGTGCGCCCGTGGGAGTCGCCGTCTCGCCCGACGGAACTCACGTCTATGTGACGAACAACAGCGACAACACGGTCAGCGTGATCAACGCGGCCGGTCAGACCGTGATCGGTTCCATCGGTGTCGGCAGCGCGCCGTTCGGCATCGCGATCACCCCGGACGGGACCGCGGCCTACGTCGTGAACAACGGCGACGCGACCGTCAGCATCACCGCCACCGCTCCCTTCCCCACCACCACCGTCCTGACCTCCGCGCCCGATCCCTCCGTCTTCGGCGAGGCGAAGACCCTCACGGCGACGGTCGCCCCCGCGCCGCCCGTCACCGGTACGCCGACCGGTACGGTCGATTTCTTCGACGGTGCGACGCTGCTGGGTACGGGCACCCTCGTCGGCGGCACCGCCACCCTCACCACGTCCGCTCTCGCGGTCGGGTCGCATTCCCTGACGGCGGTCTACAGCGGGGACACGGAGTTCACGGGTTCGACGTCCCCGGTGGACACCCAGACGGTGACCCAGGCGGCGACGACCACCGGTCTCACCTCGGCGCCCGATCCTTCTGTCTTCGGTGAGGCGAAGACGCTGACGGCGACGGTGACCGTCGTGCCGCCGGGAGCGGGCACCCCCACGGGTACGGTCGATTTCTTCGACGGCGCCACGCTGCTGGGTACCGGGACGCTGAGCGGCGGTACGGCCACCTTCACGACGTCGGCCCTCGGGGTCGGGTCGCACTCCCTCACCGCCGTCTACAGCGGGGACACCGACTTCAGCGGGTCGACGTCTCCGGTGGATGTCCAGACGGTGACGCAGGCGGCGACGACGACCGGTCTTACGTCGGCGCCCGATCCTTCTGTCTTCGGTGAGGCGAAGACGCTCACGGCCACCGTCACCGCCGTACCACCTGGCGCCGGCACGCCGACGGGTACGGTCGATTTCTTCGACGGTGCGACGCTGCTGGGTACGGGCACCCTCGTGGGCGGTACGGCCACCTTCACCACGTCCGCTCTCGGGGTCGGGTCGCACTCCCTCACCGCCGTCTACAGCGGGGACACCGACTTCACCGGGTCCACCTCGCCCGTGGATGTCCAGACGGTGACGCAGGCGGCGACGACGACCGGTCTTACGTCGGCGCCCGATCCTTCTGTCTTCGGTGAGGCGAAGACGCTCACGGCCACCGTCACCGCCGTACCACCTGGCGCCGGTACGCCGACGGGTACGGTCGATTTCTTCGACGGTGCGACGCTGCTGGGTACGGGCACCCTCGTCGGCGGTACCGCCACCTTCACGACGTCCGCTCTCGCGGTCGGGTCGCATTCCCTGACGGCTGTCTACAGCGGGGACACGGAGTTCACGGGTTCGACGTCCCCGGTGGACACCCAGACGGTGACCCAGGCGGCGACGACCACCGGTCTCACCTCGGCGCCCGATCCTTCTGTCTTCGGTGAGGCGAAGACACTGACGGCGACGGTCACCGCCGTACCGCCGGGAGCCGGCATCCCCACCGGCACCGTCGACTTCTTCGACGGCGCCACCCTCATCGGCACCAGCACCCTCGTCGGCGGTACCGCCACCTTCACCACGTCCGCTCTCGCGGTCGGGTCGCACTCCCTGACGGCTGTCTACAGCGGGGACACCGACTTCAGCGGTTCGACGTCTCCGGCGGATGTCCAGACGGTCACCCAGGCGGCGACGACCACCGGTCTCACCTCGGCGCCCGATCCTTCTGTCTTCGGTGAGGCGAAGACGCTGACGGCGACGGTGACTGCGGTGCCGCCGGGTTCTGGTACGCCGACGGGTACGGTCGATTTCTTCGACGGTGCGACGTTACTGGGTACGGGCACCCTCGTCGGCGGCACCGCCACCCTCACCACGTCGGCCCTCGGGGTCGGGTCGCATTCCCTGACGGCTGTCTACAGCGGGGACGCGGAGTTCACGGGTTCGACGTCTCCGGTGGATGTCCAGACGGTGACGCAGGCGGCGACGACCACCGGTCTCACCTCGGCGCCCGATCCTTCCGTCTTCGGTGAGGCGAAGACGCTGACGGCGACGGTCACCGCCGTGCCGCCAGGTTCGGGTACGCCGACCGGTACGGTCGATTTCTTCGACGGCGCCACTCTCCTGGGTACCGGGACGCTGATCGCGGGAACGGCGACGCTCACGACGTCCAGCCTCGCGGTCGGGTCGCATTCCCTGACGGCTGTCTACAGCGGGGACGCGGAGTTCACGGGTTCGGCGTCTCCGGCGGATGTCCAGACGGTGACGCAGGCGGCGACGACGACCGGTCTTACGTCGGCGCCCGATCCTTCTGTCTTCGGTGAGGCGAAGACGCTCACGGCCACCGTCGCCGCTGTGCCGCCGGGTTCTGGTACGCCGACGGGCACGGTCGATTTCTTCGACGGTGCGACGCTGCTGGGTACGGGCACGCTCGTGGGCGGTACCGCCACCTTCACCACGTCGGCCCTCGGGGTCGGGTCGCATTCCCTGACGGCTGTCTACAGCGGGGACACCGACTTCAGCGGGTCGGCGTCTCCGGCGGATGTTCAGACGGTGACGCAGGCGGCGACGACGACCGGTCTCACCTCCGCGCCCGATCCTTCCGTCTTCGGTGAGGCGAAGACGCTGACGGCGACGGTGACCGTCGTGCCGCCGGGTGCGGGCACCCCCACGGGTACGGTCGATTTCTTCGACGGCGCCACGCTGCTGGGTACGGGCACGCTCGTGGGCGGTACGGCCACCTTCACCACGTCCGCTCTCGGGGTCGGGTCGCATTCCCTGACGGCTGTCTACAGCGGGGACACCGACTTCAGCGGGTCGGCGTCTCCGGCGGATGTTCAGACGGTGACGCAGGCGGCGACGACGACCGGTCTTACGTCGGCGCCCGATCCTTCTGTGTTCGGTGAGGCGAAGACGCTGACGGCGACGGTGACTGCGGTGCCGCCGGGTTCGGGTACGCCGACGGGGACGGTCGATTTCTTCGACGGCGCCACCCTTCTCGGCACCGGCACCCTCGTGGGCGGTACGGCCACCTTCACCACGTCCGCTCTCGGGGTCGGGTCGCATTCCCTGACGGCTGTCTACAGCGGGGACACCGACTTCACCGGGTCCACCTCGCCCGT
>NZ_JBSFLI010000082.1:0-1553 GCF_053598955.1 Streptomyces sp. NPDC001056
ACACAGTGGACGCGAGCAACTGAGGACAAGCCCTCGGCCTATTAGTACCGGTCACCTCCACCAGTTACCTGGCTTCCAGATCCGGCCTATCAACCCAGTCGTCTACTGGGAGCCTTACCCCATCAAGTGGGTGGGAGTCCTCATCTCGAAGCAGGCTTCCCGCTTAGATGCTTTCAGCGGTTATCCCTCCCGAACGTAGCCAACCAGCCATGCCCTTGGCAGAACAACTGGCACACCAGAGGTTCGTCCGTCCCGGTCCTCTCGTACTAGGGACAGCCCTTCTCAAGACTCCTACGCGCACAGCGGATAGGGACCGAACTGTCTCACGACGTTCTAAACCCAGCTCGCGTACCGCTTTAATGGGCGAACAGCCCAACCCTTGGGACCGACTCCAGCCCCAGGATGCGACGAGCCGACATCGAGGTGCCAAACCATCCCGTCGATATGGACTCTTGGGGAAGATCAGCCTGTTATCCCCGGGGTACCTTTTATCCGTTGAGCGACGGCGCTTCCACAAGCCACCGCCGGATCACTAGTCCCGACTTTCGTCCCTGCTCGACCCGTCGGTCTCACAGTCAAGCTCCCTTGTGCACTTACACTCAACACCTGATTGCCAACCAGGCTGAGGGAACCTTTGGGCGCCTCCGTTACCCTTTAGGAGGCAACCGCCCCAGTTAAACTACCCATCAGACACTGTCCCTGATCCGGATCACGGACCCAGGTTAGACATCCAGCACGACCAGACTGGTATTTCAACGACGACTCCACCCATACTGGCGTATGAGCTTCAAAGTCTCCCAGCTATCCTACACAAGCCGAACCGAACACCAATATCAAACTGTAGTAAAGGTCCCGGGGTCTTTCCGTCCTGCTGCGCGAAACGAGCATCTTTACTCGTAGTGCAATTTCACCGGGCCTATGGTTGAGACAGTCGAGAAGTCGTTACGCCATTCGTGCAGGTCGGAACTTACCCGACAAGGAATTTCGCTACCTTAGGATGGTTATAGTTACCACCGCCGTTTACTGGCGCTTAAGTTCTCAGCTTCGCCCACCCGAAAGTGAGCTAACCGGTCCCCTTAACGTTCCAGCACCGGGCAGGCGTCAGTCCGTATACATCGCCTTACGGCTTCGCACGGACCTGTGTTTTTAGTAAACAGTCGCTTCTCGCTGGTCTCTGCGGCCACCCCCAGCTCAAGGAGTAAATCCCATCACCGAGCGTGGCCCCCCTTCTCCCGAAGTTACGGGGGCATTTTGCCGAGTTCCTTAACCATAGTTCACCCGAACGCCTCGGTATTCTCTACCTGACCACCTGAGTCGGTTTAGGGTACGGGCCGCCATGAAACTCGCTAGAGGCTTTTCTCGACAGCATAGGATCATCCACTTCACCACAATCGGCTCGGCATCAGGTCTCAGACATAAAGTGTGCGGATTTGCCTACACACCGTCCTACACCCTTACCCCGGGACAACCACCGCCCGGGATGGACTACCTTCCTGCGTCACCCCATCACTCACCTACTAACCGCTTGGTTCAGCGGCTCCACCACTCCCCTC
>NZ_JBSFLI010000082.1:1651-3315 GCF_053598955.1 Streptomyces sp. NPDC001056
ACCCCGGGACAACCACCGCCCGGGATGGACTACCTTCCTGCGTCACCCCATCACTCACCTACTAACCGCTTGGTTCAGCGGCTCCACCACTCCCCTTTGCCCGAAGGCTCCGGGGCGGCTTCACGGCCTTAGCATCACGATGCTCGATGTTTGACGCTTCACAGCGGGTACCGGAATATCAACCGGTTATCCATCGACTACGCCTGTCGGCCTCGCCTTAGGTCCCGACTTACCCTGGGCAGATCAGCTTGACCCAGGAACCCTTAGTCAATCGGCGCACACGTTTCTCACGTGTGAATCGCTACTCATGCCTGCATTCTCACTCGTCAACCGTCCACAACTACCTTCCGGTGCTGCTTCACCCGGCAGACGACGCTCCCCTACCCATCACAACACCCGTTGGGGCTATATGCTGCAATGACACGACTTCGGCGGTACGCTTGAGCCCCGCTACATTGTCGGCGCGGAATCACTAGACCAGTGAGCTATTACGCACTCTTTCAAGGGTGGCTGCTTCTAAGCCAACCTCCTGGTTGTCTGTGCGACTCCACATCCTTTCCCACTTAGCGTACGCTTAGGGGCCTTAGTCGATGCTCTGGGCTGTTTCCCTCTCGACCATGGAGCTTATCCCCCACAGTCTCACTGCCGCGCTCTCACTTACCGGCATTCGGAGTTTGGCTAAGGTCAGTAACCCGGTAGGGCCCATCGCCTATCCAGTGCTCTACCTCCGGCAAGAAACACACGACGCTGCACCTAAATGCATTTCGGGGAGAACCAGCTATCACGGAGTTTGATTGGCCTTTCACCCCTAACCACAGGTCATCCCCCAGGTTTTCAACCCTGGTGGGTTCGGTCCTCCACGAAGTCTTACCTCCGCTTCAACCTGCCCATGGCTAGATCACTCCGCTTCGGGTCTTGAGCGTGCTACTGAAACGCCCTATTCGGACTCGCTTTCGCTACGGCTTCCCCACCCGGGTTAACCTCGCAACACACCGCAAACTCGCAGGCTCATTCTTCAAAAGGCACGCAGTCACGAGAGCCCGAAGGCTCCGACGCTCCCACGGCTTGTAGGCACACGGTTTCAGGTACTATTTCACTCCCCTCCCGGGGTACTTTTCACCATTCCCTCACGGTACTATCCGCTATCGGTCACCAGGGAATATTTAGGCTTAGCGGGTGGTCCCGCCAGATTCACACGGGATTTCTCGGGCCCCGTGCTACTTGGGTGTCTCTCAAGCAAGCCGCTGACATTTCGACTACGGGGGTCTTACCCTCTACGCCGGACCTTTCGCATGTCCTTCGCCTATATCAACGGTTTCTGACTCGCCCTACGGCCGGCAGACCGTAGAAGAGAGATCCCACAACCCCGCACACGCAACCCCTGCCGGGTCTCACACGCATACGGTTTGGCCTCATCCGGTTTCGCTCGCCACTACTCCCGGAATCACGGTTGTTTTCTCTTCCTGAGGGTACTGAGATGTTTCACTTCCCCTCGTTCCCTCCACACTGCCTATGTGTTCAGCAGCGGGTGACAGCCCATGACGACTGCCGGGTTTCCCCATTCGGAAACCCCCGGATCAAAGCCTGGTTGACGACTCCCCGGGGACTATCGCGGCCTCCCACGTCCTTCATCGGTTCCTGGTGCCAAGGCATCCACCGTGCGC
>NZ_JBSFLI010000083.1:0-3076 GCF_053598955.1 Streptomyces sp. NPDC001056
CCGCGCCTCACGCTGTTCCATCAACCCCAGCACCGACGGCATCGCGACCTCCTCGATCCACAACAAGCCGTCCGCTGCCTGCCCCTACCCCGTCGGCGAGGTGCGTCTTGCCAGTGCCCGGACCACCGATGAACACGACGTTGTGCGCGCTTTCGAGGAACGACAGCTCGCTCAGTTCGCGCACCAGCGCTTCGTCGACGTGTGCCTGCGCGAAGTCGAAGCCCTTCAGGTCGCGGTGGGCCGGGAAGCGCAGCGGTCATTTGATAGGCAATCGAGCGCACCTGCCGTTCGGCGGTTTCAGCCATCAACAGCTGCTTCATGAAGCGCTCCGGCTCGAAGTCCGTGTGGCGCGACTGCGCGAGCAGCTCCGGCCACGTGCTCGCCATGCCGTGCAGTTTAAGACCCTTGAGCTGGGCCGCGATATCGTTAGACATGACGATCCTCCGGTGGGTTGGCGCGCAGCGTCTCGTAACGGCTCACGTCGGCCGCGGGCTCTTCCTTGAGCTGGAGTTTCGTCGTGGCGAGGCTGCCATTCGTGACGGGCGCCTTCAGCCGGCTCAGCACGTTCAGGACGTGCTCTGCGCTGGGGCGTCCTGAATCCAGCGCAGCCTGTACGGCGAGCAGCACCGCATCGAGCCCGTGTTCGCGCACCGCAGCGAGCACCTGCGTCATGACGCGATCGCCGCCCGGGTGTTTCAGCAGATGCCGCTGCAGCAGTTGCAGCGGCTGCGGCATCGTGATGAACGGCGCGCCGTTGCGCAGTGCGCCGGGTTTGCGCTCGACCAACGTGACGTAGTGGCGCCAATCGTAGAAGGTCATGTGCCGCTCGAAGCTGCGTTCGTGGCGTGCGATCTCCTGGGCGTTGGCGACGACGCTGAGATATGCCGGATAGCAGCGCACGCTCACCAGCTGGTTCGTGTACTCGGTGGGCACGCTGTAGCGGTTGCGTTGGAAGTGAATCAGGCTGGTCGACGAGACTCGCAGGGTCTGCTCGATGTAGCCGTCGAACGGCCGTGGATTGGGCATCAGCCGGGTACGCTCGTCCTGCAGCACATCCTCGACTGTCAGCTCAGGCCACTGCGGGTGCCGCATGTGCCACGCCTCACGACACTGACCAGCGACCCATTCGTTCAGGATCTCCAGCGTTTCCCAGCGCCGTAGCGCTGCTTCGTGCCAAATCTGACGTCGCCGGTCCTGAACGTTCTTCTCGACGATGCCTTTCTCCCAGCCTGCAGCCCGGTTGCAGAACTCCGGCTCGAACAGGTAGTGACTGCACATCGCTTCGAAGCGCGCGTTGACCGCACGCTCCTTGCCGCGGCCAACCTTGTCCACGGCGGTCTTCATGTTGTCGTAGATGCCGCGCCGCGGCACGCCGCCGAACGCGGCGAACGCGCGGGCGTGCGCATCGAACAGCATCTCGTGACTCTGTGTGGGATAGGCGACGAGCCAGAACGCGCGGCTGGAGTTAAGTTTGACGTGGGCGACCTCCAGGCGTCGCCGCAGCCCGCCAATAAAAGCGTATTCGCAGCTCCAGTCAAACTGGAAGGCTTCGCCGGGTTCGAAGGCGAGCGGCACGAAGGCCTGCCTGCGAGGCGCCTCAGCCTGCTCCTCGTGCCAACGCCTCACGAACGCGCTCACCCGGCCGTAGCTGCCGGCGTAACCCTCGGCGCGGATCGCCTCGAACATGAACCGGGCGGTGCGCCGGTCACGCTTCGGGCGATGACTGTCGGCACGCAGCCAACCTGTCAGCTGTGCGGCCCAGTCGTCGATGACGCTCGGGCTGACGCGCTTCGGATACTTCGGCTCGACGGCATCAGTCTGCCGCAGCCAGCGGCGCACCGTGTTTCGGGACAGGCCCGTACGCCGCGCAATCTCGCGCAACGGGACCTTCTCGCGGAAATACATCCGCCTGATCTTGGCCAATATGCCCACCGTGATCACCTTTGTATCCCCTGCTCAAAGATTGAGCAGAGCATTCAATCACGTGGGTCAAAATTCGATGAAAATTTTCAGCTCTAGTGGGTCAGTTCTGCCCGGACATCAACAGACGGGTTGAATCCGCAGTCGATCACCGCCATTGGCAACGAGCGGTCGTATTGTCCGAGACCTGATCTGACGTTGACTGACCGGTCAGGTCTCGGCCTATACAGTTGATGATTACCGTGATCTCTCGCAGGCTCGAACGTCGAGGCAATCTCTATCTGGCACTGCAGATCAAACATGCGTGATCAGAGTGACCGAATCTATTCGAACTCGCCGCCGCCCGTACCGTTGCTCGATGTTTAAGCACACATTCTCCAACGGTTTGACGGTCAACGAGTTCGTGTGCGGCCTAAGGGACGCCATCTCGATCCACGAGCGCCACTTGTTCACTGGTCCTGATCTGTGCGTAAGTGTTTGATTTTTCGGGTGTTATAAAGTTTGCTTCGGTCGGAGGCCAACTTTTCTGCGAATTTTATAGGAAAAGGCCACCTTTTCTGCCACTTTTCCCGAGCGAAATTCTCAGAAAAGGTGCTCAAGCTATTGATTCATATGGACCGCAGAGACCACCTTTTCTGCGAACCTACAGGGGGACTGGCGGCTCGCGGCGGAGATTGCCGCCGATGCGTTTCATCCAGCTCGACGGCGCGTCGATCACGACGATCGGACGGTCGGCGCGTTGCCGGTTCTGCAGACGTTGCCGGCAATTGATCGTGACGCAGCGGCGTGCCGGCACGTATTCGCGCGCCGACGGCCCCGCGAGGCATTGGCCGTGAGGGACCCGAGTTTCCCAGTATTTGATGTCATGCAACCTAATAAAATACCGGCGATCATTATTTAAATCGTTTGAACTGTTTAATTTATTTTCTTTCGATCAAACAAATTTTCCGTGCCGGCAAAGGTATTTAAATCGGCTCCATCATCCAATGTGGTGTTCCCGCGCAATGCAAGCCTGCTATGGGTCGCGATGAAATGAATATTTCCGACCCTCTATATCGGAATTGAAACTCGTTGAAAATGTAAAGCATTGCAATATCAAGGCGGCATTTGAGTATTTCGATTGCGACGTACGATTTTGTTTGGCAGGATTTTCATC
>NZ_JBSFLI010000084.1:0-2860 GCF_053598955.1 Streptomyces sp. NPDC001056
CAATAGGAATCCTCACCGAAGCCGAGCCCGGCACCTTCAGCAGGAAGTAGTAACCAAGCCCGGAACGGACATCAACTCACGAACCGACCACTCAGCGGCACCGAACAGATCGCCCAGGACAGTCTGGAGGCCGTCCCGCTCGACGTCGCCGTCCAGTCCCCCGGCTGCTGACCTACGCGAGGCACACATGGTGACCGCGACGCCCCGCAGCACCACCCCAATCAGACAGCTCCCCATCCAGCCCCGCCCCCGAGCAGGCGAGGGACGCACCACGTTCATCGAGCGTCTGGCCACCGCGAACTTCCTCAGACCCAGCTATCTGCGCGCCTACCTACGCGACCCCGACTCCAAGAAGGCCGCCCCGTCCTGGGAGCGCCTGGCCCGGATCACCGGCGCGACCCGGTCCTCCTACAGGAGGTCCTCGAACGGAAGCAGTGCGTCGAGTGCGGCAAGCACCTGCCGATCGGGGACCGCCCCACGAAGCGGCGGCGATGCTCCCAGGCTTGCCGTCAGAAGGGCTACCGCAAGCGGCACCCAAAGCCGCTGAAACTCACACGGATCACCAACTGCCAAGGGTGCGGCAACGGGCTGTCCTATCATCGGCAGCCACGCCAGTACTGTTCACCGGCATGCCGACAAGCCACCTACCGCAGGCGGATGCACGCAGCTCACCCGCCCCAGACCCGGGCCAAGAACTGCCAGGCATGTGAGGCGCCGCTCATCTCCGGCCCCACCAACAAGGTCTCCTGCTCGAAGCGCTGCGCCCGCTGGGCCTACATCAACCGACGTATCGATCGGGGCCTTCCACCCCTGCCCCAGCCGGCCGCGGACATCCCTCGGGGCATCCAACCGGACTGCTGCGTCGTCTGCGGTGGGCCTCTCACCTGGGGTTCCACTGGGCAGATCCGACTGACCTGCTCAAACTCCTGCCGAGCAAAACGCGCCTACCGGCGCAAGAAGGAAAAGCTCGCGGCCACCGCCTGACCAGTCCAACTTCGCTGTCAGAGGACACGACGAAGTCTCTCAAGGAGCTCTGACCGGCGCGCTCCGCACCCGCGCAGCATTCCCAGCAGGTTCAGGTCAGGGAGCCGAGCCCGTTGTGATGGCATAGCCGATCGCGGCGGCTGCGTCGGCAATGCCCGCCAGGGATGCCTTGTCGTTCAAAGCGGTGACCACCTCTTGGGTCAGCGGGCGAAGGGCATATACGTGGCGCACCGCGTGGATGTCGACCGGGATCTCGTAGTAGTCCTCCGCGAACTTCTGGAATGCCTCCGGTGATGGGTCGACCAGCAGGTGGAACAGCCAACCCGAGCCGTCAGGGTCGGCGTTGTCTTCAGGGAAGTCGATCTCTCCGGCCTGCCAGTGCTCGCTTCCCTCCTCACGCCATATGCAGGCCGTCACCCTGGGCATTCCGTCGTCTGTGAAGGACGGCTCTTCGACGCAGCTGCGGAACACCTCGGGGACCGAGTCCACTACGCCTGGCCAGGGCGCGTCGTCGACATATGGGCTCATCGCCGACTCGTGGTCGAAGCCTCGAACATACGCGTCGGCCGGAGAGAAGATGACGTCGAACTCGTCCCCCGAGCCGTTACGCATGGAGGCGATCTCCTCCGTCTCGGACCAGGCCCGGCTGAATGAGTAGTAGCGCTCACCGTCAGGGTTCAGCACAGTCTCCAGCATGGCTATCGACCGACACCGGTCCCGCAGCGTCGGGATGTCAGGAAGAGCCTCGGCAACGTCGTGAACAGTCATGCGGCCTATCCAAACGCACGCCACTGACAACAGATTGCGCGTTCGCCCAGCGGCAGACCTCGCGACTCAGCCGAGGCCATCCCCTATGCGCCCTATGCCTTCTCTGGCGAGCACATCCAGGTTGACAAGGCCAGGGTCGAGGCGATCACTGAGAGCAAGGAATTCACCCCGAGCCAGAAGTACATGGTCCTGTGGTGGATCGGGGTCTCTCCCCAGGGCATGGCACCGTTGAGAGCAACCGGCGCGGACATCCGCTGACGCCGTCGGAAAAATCAACCGGAAGCTTCTCAAGCTGCGCATTCTGATCGAGCGCGGACGTATCGGCAACTACCGGCTCTACCGGATCAGCCCGTACATTGCCTTCCACGGGACTGGGATCGAGCAACGGGAAGCGATCAAGACGTGCAACCCGCCGGACATCCCCGGCTTCGACAACACGACCCCTTTGCTGTGGGAGGCCCAGTGAAACAACGACGACAAGCACAAGCTCCTGGACGTCCTGCACCGCACCGCCGGCATGACCGCCAACCAGCGCCTGATCGTCATGCTCTACGCCATGCACCCCGCGGACCGGGCGGGCGCAGTCATCGAGACCGGCGCCAAGCTCGCCGAGCTCGTCGGCATGTCCCCGACTGTGTTCTCCCGCACCCGGCGCCAGGTCGTGGAGGCTGGCTGGCTTGAAGAGTCCGAGCGACTTGCGCACATCAGCTACTACCGGCTCAGTACGAAGAGCACCGGCGATGACGTCGTCGTACCCCTGCGCCGAGCGACCTGAGCGGCTCCGAGGACCAGGGCTCATGTACGTGAGGTCAATGAGTACCGACCTCAGGATCGGTGCTCATTGACCTCACGTACATGAGCCCTCTGTGTTCCGGTCAGAGCAGGCTCATCAGGCGTTTGGCCAGACCTTCTCCGACGTCGAGCACTGAGTCTGACGAAGGTGATCAAGCAACAAGGCGCGCAGCTGGGGCACCGGAGCACCAGCGCCCGGAGCCTCGAGCAACCAGGAACACCCCTGAGTGGTCGGTTCGTGAGTTGATGTCCGTTCCGGGCTTGGTTACTACTTCCTGCTGAAGGTGCCGGGCTCGGCTTCGGTGAGGATTCCTAT
>NZ_JBSFLI010000085.1:0-2791 GCF_053598955.1 Streptomyces sp. NPDC001056
CTGGGCATCCGGAACCTGTTCCAGGCCCCCACCGTCGCCGGTGTCGCCGGCAACCTCCGCACCGGCGGGACCCGGCCGGTTCTGGGAGCACGGCCGCGCCCTGCCCTGCTGCCGCTGTCGGCCGCGCAGCGCAGGCTGTGGTTCCTGGCCCAGATGGAGGGGCCGAGCGCGACGTACAACGCGCCGCTGAGTCTGCGGTTGCGCGGCGCGGTGGACATACCCGCGCTGCGGGCGGCGCTGTCCGATGTGGTGGACCGGCACGAGGCCCTGCGCACCGTGTTCCCCGAACAGGACGGAGAGCCCTTCCAGCAGGTGGTCTCCGGCGAGCGGGCCGTTCCTGCGCTGCACGTGCGGAACTGTGCCGACGAGGACGCGCTGGCCGCCGCGGTGAAACAGGCCGAGCACTGCGTTTTCGATCTGTCGGCCGAGCTGCCGATCCGGGCGTTCTTGTTCGGTGTCGGCGCGCAGGAGCACGTACTCGTCCTGGTGGTTCACCACATCGCCACCGACGGATGGTCCTTGGCTCCGTTGATGCGTGACCTGGCGACCGCTTACGAGGCCCGGTGCGGAGGCGGTGAGCCGCGGTGGTCCGCCCTGCCGGTGCAGTACGCCGACTACACCTTGTGGCAGCAGGAACTGCTGGGCGCCGCCGAGGACTCCGACAGCCGACTCGCCGAACAGGTGAACTACTGGGCCGGCGCGTTGGCGGGAGTGCCGGACCAGCTGGAGCTGCGTTTCGATCGGCCGCGACCGGTCGAGGCCAGCCACCGGGGCGGTCGCGTGGAGTGGACTGTCGAGCCGGAACTCCACGCGAAACTGAAAGAGCTGGCCGCGGCCCGTCACGTCACGCTGTTCATGGTGCTGCAGGCCGGGTTGGCCGCGCTGCTGAGCAAGCTGGGCGCTGGGACGGATGTTCCGATCGGGACCTCGATCGCCGGCCGCACCGATGTGGCACTCGACGACCTGGTGGGATTCTTCGTCAACACTCTGGTGTTGCGCACCGACACCTCGGGCGACCCGACCTTCGCCGAGCTCCTGGACCGGGTCCGCGAGACCGACCTGGCCGCGTTCGCCCACCAGGACGTCCCCTTCGAACAACTGGTGGAGATCCTCAACCCGGCCAGGTCCACCGCCCACCACCCGCTCTTCCAGATCATGCTGGTGGTGCAGAACAACGACGAGGCCACCCTCGAACTACCCGGCCTGGAGGTGACCGCGGAACCTCTCACCTACAGCGCCGAGAAGTTCGACCTCACCGCCGCCTTCGCCGAGACCCACGACGCATCCGGTGCCCCCGCCGGGCTCACCGCGGTCTTCAGCTACGCGACGGACCTGTTCGACCAGGCCACGATCGAGGCGATGGCCGCCCGGCTGGTCCGCCTGCTGGACGCCGTGACCGCTGATCCGAACCAGGTTCCCGGCCACCTCGACGTGCTCTCCGACGAGGAGCGCCACAGAATCCTGGTCGAGTGGAACGACACCGCGGTCGAGATCCCCCAGGTGTGCGCCCACGAACTGTTCGAGGCCCAGGTGCGCCGCACCCCCACCGCCACCGCCGTGGTCTTCGAGGACACCGAGATCTCCTACGAGGAACTCAACGCCCGCGCCAACCGCCTGGCACACCACCTCATCGACCGCGGAGTAGGCGCGGAAGACTTCGTGGCCCTGGCTCTCCCGCGCTCCATCGACCTCGTCGTCGCGGTTCTGGCCGTGTTGAAAGCCGGCGGCGCCTACCTGCCCATCGACCTCGACCACCCGCAGGACCGCATCAACGACGTGATCGACGATGCGCGCCCGGTACTCACCCTCCACGAGCTGCCGGACCTGACCACCTACCCGGTGACCGACCCGGAGACATCCACGGCGCCGGCCAACCCGGCGTACGTCATCTACACCTCCGGATCCACCGGAAGACCAAAGGGCGTCGTGATAGAACACGCCGCTCTGGGGGCTTATCTGCTCCGAGCGCGCGAGGTGTACCCCGACGCGGCCGGTACGGCATTGGTCAATTCGTCGATCGCGTTCGACCTGACCGTCACGGCGCTTTACACACCCCTGGTGAGCGGAGGGCGTGTGATCCTGGCCGAACTGGACGAACGCGCCGGGGCGGCCGGCCGGCCTTCGTTCATGAAGGTCACACCGTCCCACCTCGGGATACTTGAGAACCTCCCGGACGAGGTCTCCCCGTCCGGAACCCTGATCCTCGGCGGGGAAACGCTGACCGGCCAGGCACTGCGGAGGATACGCGCGACGCATCCAGGCCTCACCGTGGTCAACGCCTACGGTGCCACCGAAGCCACGGTGAACAGCACCGAGTTCCGCATCGCTCCGGGGCAGTTCGTCGATCCGGGCGCGTTGCCGATCGGCCGTCCGTTCTGGAACACGCGCGTCTATGTTCTGGACCAGTCCTTGCGGCCGGTTCCCCCCGGCGTGGTGGGAGAGCTGTACCTGGCGGGCTCGGGTCTTGCCCGCGGCTACCTCAACCGGGCCGGCCTCACCGCCCAACGGTTCGTCGCCAACCCCTGGGGTGACGGGGAGCGCATGTATCGCACCGGTGATCTGGGGCTGTGGAACACCGAGGGCCGGCTGGCCTGCGTCGGCCGTGTCGACAACCAGGTGAAGGTGCGGGGTTTCCGCATCGAGCTGGGCGAGGTCGAAGCCGCGGTGGCAGCCCATCCGGAGGTCCGCCGGGTCGTCGTGCTGGTGCGTGAGGACCGGCCGGGCGACAGGCGTCTGGTCGCCTACGTGACGCCGCAGAAGGGCTGTGCGCCGGACCCGGCCGAGCTGCGTG
>NZ_JBSFLI010000086.1:0-2785 GCF_053598955.1 Streptomyces sp. NPDC001056
ACCAGCACGCTGGCGGTCGGCGGGCACACGGTGACGGCGACGTACGGCGGTGACGCGCACTTCAACGGGTCGTCGTCCGGCACCGACACCCAGACCGTCGGGCAGGCCACTCCGGTCCTGGAGGTCGTCTCCGCACCGAACCCCTCGGTGTTCGGTCAGGCGGTGACCTTCACCGCCACGGTCACCCCGCCCGGGACCGGCACCCCCACCGGTACCGTCACCTTCACCATCAGCGGTCCCGGCGGCGGCATCTTCACCAGCACTCTCTCCGGCAGCGGCACGGCGAGTGTCACCGTCCCCACCCTGGGCGCCGGCAGCCACACCGTCACCGTCACCTACAACGGCGACACCAACTTCACCACCGCCACGGCCACCAACACCCAGACGGTGAACCAGGCGTCCACGACCACCTCGGTCACCTCCTCGCCGAGCCCCACCGACTTCGGCGAGCCGGTGACGCTCACCGCGGTGGTCAGCCCGGTCCCGCCGGGCGCCGGAACGCCCACCGGCACGGTGACGTTCACCCTCAGCGGAGCGGGCGGCGGCACGATCACCGCCACCCTCGATGCCAACGGGGTGGCCACCGCCACCACCGACACCCTCGGGTTCGGCACCCACACCGTCACCGCGGTCTACGGCGGTGACGCCGACTTCGCCTCGTCGAGCGGCGATACCAGTCACAGCGTGGTCAGCCAGCCGTCCAGCAGGACCACCGTGGTCTCCACGCCGGACCCGGCCGTCTTCGGCCAGGCGGTGACATTGACGGCGACCGTGGTGGCGGTGCCGCCGGCCACCGGTGTCCCCACGGGCACGGTGGTGTTCACCGTCACCGGCGCGGGCGGCGGCACCTTCACCGCCACCCTGGACGCCACCGGCACCGCCACGATCACCACCAGCACCCTCGGCGCCAGCCTGCACAACGTCACCGCCTCCTACGGCGGCGACCCCACCTTCAACCCCTCCAGCGGCAGCACCACCCAACTGGTGCTCCAGGCGCCGACCACCACCAGCGTCACCACCTCCCCCAACCCCTCGGCCTTCGGGGAGCCGTTCACCGTCACCGCGGCCGTGGCGTCGCCCGCGCCCGGCGCCGGCATCCCGGTCGGCAGCGTGACCTTCACCATCAGCGGCGGCGAGACCGCGACCGTGCCCCTGGACCCGAGCGGCACCGCGACCTTCACCACCAGCACCGCCCTGCCCGCGGGCAGCCACACCGTCTCCGCGACGTACAGCGGTGCCACCGACTTCGCACCGTCCAGCGGGAGTTCCACGCACACCGTGGCGTTGGCGGCGACCACCACCACGGTCACCAGCGCGCCGAACCCGTCGGTGTACGGGGTGCAGGTGACCATCAGCGCGGTGGTCGCCCCGGTGGCACCGGGCGCCGGCATCCCCACCGGCACCGTGACGTTCACCTCCAGCAGCGGCCTGACCCGCACCGTGGCACTGGACGGCACGGGCACCGCCACGTTCACCACCAGCGTGCCGTTCTCCGCGGGCGAGGAGCTCATCACCGCCACCTACAACGGTGACGCGAACTTCACCTCCTCCAGCGGCAGCACCACCCAGGTCGTCAACCCGGCGGACACCACCACGACGGTCACGTCCGGCCCGGCCCCGTCCGTCTTCGGCCAGCCGGTCACCGTCAGTGCGATGGTCGCGCCGGTGGCGCCGGGCGTCGGCGTGCCCACCGGGTCGGTGACGTTCACCACCAGCAGTGGCCAGAGCCACACCGTGCCGCTGGATGCCACCGGCGCGGCGACGTTCACCACCACCGCGCCCTTCCCGGTCGGCACCGAGACCATCACCGCCGCCTACAGCGGAGACGCGAACTTCAACCCGTCGAGCGGCAGCACCACCCAGGCCGTCAACGCCGCGAACACCATCACCACCGTCACCTCCGCACCGAACCCGTCCGTCACCGGCCAGACCGTCACCCTCACCGCGGCGGTCAGCGCCGTCGCGCCGGGCGCCGGCACCCCGACCGGCAGCGTCACGTTCGCCGTCAGCGGCCCCGGCGGCGGAACGGTGACCGTGCCGGTCAGCGCCGGCGGCACCGCCACCGCCACCATCGACACCCTTCAGGCCGGTGCCCACACGGTCACCGCGGACTACAGCGGCGACACCGACTTCAACCCCTCCACCGGCAGCGAGACGCAGACCGTCACCCAGGCCGCGACGACGGCGACCGTCACCCTGTCGCCCAACCCCTCGGTGTTCGGGCAGGAGGTCACCGTCACCGTCACCGTGGCGCCCGTCTCGCCGGGAACCGGCACCCCGACCGGCGATGTCACGTTCGCCGTCAGCGGTGCCGGCGGCGGAACGGTGACCGTTCCGCTGAGCGGCGGCACCGCGAGCTTCACCACCAGCACGCTGGGAGTCGGCAGCCACACCATCACCGCTTCCTACGGCGGCGACGCCAACTTCAGCGGCACGAGCGGCAGCGCGAGCCAGAGCGTCGGCCAGGCGGCGACCACCACCACCCTGACCAATGTGCCGAACCCGTCGGTGTCGGGGCAGGCGTTCACCGGGACCGCGGTGGTGGCTCCGGTGGCGCCGGGCGCGGGCGTTCCGACGGGCACGGTGTCGTTCACGCTGAGTACCGGAACCAGTATCGATGTGCCGCTGGTCGGCGGGGTGGCGACGGCGAGTGTCGCGCTGCCGGCCGGTGTCTACCTCAGCACGGCCACCTATCACGGTGATGCCGACTTCACCGGTTCGACGGGCACCGGGACGCAGACGGTCGACCGGGCTGACACCGCCACCACGCTGACCTCGGCGCCCG
>NZ_JBSFLI010000087.1:0-2770 GCF_053598955.1 Streptomyces sp. NPDC001056
CCGTCGCCCCGCCCGAACTGCTGCACGAGACCGTCGAGGCCGCCACGGCCGAGGGACTGATGGCACGTGGGTGGCGACTGATCCCAATACGCACACGAGCAACTGGACGATCCAGACACGTGTGGTGAGCGCGGCGGGGGGAACCGGTGAGATCCACTCGACGGATGTCGTCTTGAAACCATTCGTGTTGCCGCCAACCAGCCTCGCCATAGTGGGCGACGTTGTCGTGGTGAAATTCGATGGTTCGCAGGTTCAGGCAGGTTCGGAACTGGAAGTTAAATTTGGCACGCGTGTATTTGTGCGGACGTTGACCGCCGAGGAAATCGCAACAGGCACCGCGACGTAACCCTGGCCGAAGAACACCACAGCCATTCCGGCCGTGGCGATCATCGATTCGGCGGGCAATGCCTCTCAATATCGGACCTTGGCGTCGTTCGAGTTTCATGAGAATTTCGATACGCTGAAGTCGGTGCCTTTGTTCGAGGGGCAATCGTGTGAGCTGGCGTTTTTCACGCTGACCGGAATTCGGGACGCTGGTCACGATAAATGGAGTCAAGGGCTATATACAGGCAACGATTTCAAACTCGATCCGACCTACGGACTGTCGGCGCCTCCTTCGACGACGGCACTCGGGATTACGGGAAAAGTCAGGCTCGACCTGAAGGATGGCATCAGCGCGACACGATTTTCTTGCGACGTCGGGGATGTCACGACAACCGAGAGTTTGGTACTGCTCTTCCTCGATAGTGCCGGCAAGGTGATCTATAAGAGTAGTGCGATTACGATGTCTGGCGGGATTCGTCAGCATGTCGCAATCGACATGCCGAAAGGTCTGTCATTCACGTCGATCGAGTTCGATCAACAAGGCAATGTTCCGGTGCATAAATTGCTGACATGGGTGGACAATTTCTCGTTTTCCGCCCAAGCAGCGAGCCAGGTGTTCGATCGGCCGGCGTTGCAGGAGTTGGTCGGAGATACCGCGTACTACGGCGGCGCTGGCAACGACGTCTTCAGCGTGGCCGATGTCAAATATTTCGACGGGGCCGGCGCAGGTGTCCATGGCGGGGCGGGCACGGACACGCTGAAACTCACGGGTGCCGGCCAGACGCTGGACATCTCGAAGCTGCTGAACGTCGGCGGCCACGACAAGATCACGTCGATCGAGGTCATCGATATCACCGGCACGGGCAACAACACGCTGAAGCTGTCGATGCGCGACGTGCTGGAACTCGGCCACGAGAACGTGTTCCGAAACGATGGTCACACGCAGTTGATGGTGAACGGCAACGCCGGCGATCGGGTCGAGTTGTCGGGCATGCCTGGCCTGACCAGCGGTGGTGGGTGGGCGAACAAGGGGCTGATTGCGCTCAACGGCCAGGCCTATACGCTGTACGAGAACGCGGCGCTGCACGTCGAACTGCTCGTGCAGTCGGCCGTGTCGACCCAACTGACCTGATCCGCAAGCGCGGGGCGGAATCGCGTCGGACCAGGATGCGGTTCCGTCCCGCCGAACCGGTGCCAGCGGCCCGGTTTCTTCATTGTTTCTCTCTCCATGTGCAACCCGCAGCGAATGGCGGGCGGCGCATGTCTACGTCTTCGACACCCTCCTCCGGGGCATTTTGGACTGGTACAGGAAAGTAAAAATGGCAGGGCAGAAAGCAACGACGCGGCCGTCGCGGCCGACGATCGACACGATCATTGACAACGTCCCGCCGTACACCGGCGTGATTGCAAACGGCGGGCTGACCAACGACCCGCGCCCGACGGTGAGCGGTCGCGGCGACCCGGGCTCGACGATTCATCTTCTGGTGGACGGGGTCGCGGTCGGAACGGTGGTGGTCGGTGCCAACGGGACATGGAGTTTCGCGCTCACGCAGCCGCTGCGTGACGGCGAGTATCGCCTGACGGCGCGGGCGAGCAATGAAGTCGGCCTGAGCATTCCGTCGACGTCTTACGGCATTCAGGTGGACGTGACGCCGCCGTCGCAGCCGAAGATCGACGCGGCGACGCAAGGGGCACAGCCGACGCTGTCGGGCCACGCGGAAGCGTATTCGACGGTCTCGATTTACGACGGCACGACGCTGCTGGGTACGACGAAGACGGGTATCGACGGCACGTGGACGTTCCAGGTGACGTCGCCGCTGTCGAACGGCACGCATGCACTGACGGTGACGGCGATGGACCCGGCGGGCAATACGAGCGCGCGTTCGGACGCCTTCGACGTGACGGTGGGGCCGGTTGCGCCGCCGGTGCCGTTTGCGAAGGCGGTGCTCGACGACATGGGGCACGACAGCGGTAATTTCAATTTCGACCGACTGACGAACGACGGAACGGCGGGCCGGTTGTTGAGTGGTCACCTGACTGCGGCATTGGCGACCGGCGAGAAGGTGCAGGTGTCGACGGACGGTGGTCGCACGTGGTTCGATGCGCTGATGAAGTCGGACGGCACGTGGGTGGCGACCGATCCCAACACGCATACGGGCAACTGGACGATCCAGACGCGGGTGGTCAATAGCGATGGCGTGGCTGGCGAATCGAACGTTTACGACGTGATGCTCGACACGACGGCGCCCAACGCGCCGGACAGCCTCACGTTCGACGCGGCGACCGGTATCGTGCACGTCGGCATTTCGAAAACGGGCGTTGCCGCGGGCGAAGTGGTCCGGGTCATCGTCGGAAACTACACGATCGATCACACGCTGACCCAACAGGAAATAGCGTCCGGCAAGATCGACGTTCAGATCCCGAACGCCGTGCGAACGGCACTGGG
>NZ_JBSFLI010000088.1:0-2742 GCF_053598955.1 Streptomyces sp. NPDC001056
CACCGAACGGATCGGCGACAAACCGCTCCGCGGTCAGACCCGCACGACCCACATAACCCCTCGCCAGATGCGACCCGGCCACGTAAAGCTCACCGGCAACGCCCGGCGGCACAAGGCGCAGAGCCTCGTCCAGGATGTAGATACCGGTATGGGCCAACGGGGTTCCGATGGGCAGCGCCCCCGTATGACCCATCGTCTTGTCCACCCGGTGCACCGCGACGAAAACGGTGGTCTCGGTCGGACCGTAACCATTGTGGACACTGATGTCCGGGCAGTGCGCGAGCACCCGGCGCACCGCCTCCGGGGAGACGACGTCCCCGCCCGCCCACACCTCCCGGACCTCGCGGAAGCCCTGCGGGTTCTCCTCGGCGAGCACGTGGAACAGACCCGCGGTCAAGAACAGCGCCGGCACCTTGCGTTCGGTCAGCAACCGGCCCAGCGCGGTCGAATCCAGCGCCCCGGGCGGCGCCACCTCCACGCACCCGCCCTGCAACAGCGGGCCCCATATCTCGATGGTCGACGCGTCGAAGGCCAACGACGAATACTGCAGCATCCGATCGGCCACACCGTTGCGGAACGCCTCGTCCCGCACCAGCTCCGCGATGTTGCGGTGCGTGTTGGCCGACCCCTTCGGCACTCCCGTCGACCCGGACGTGAACATCACGTAAGCGAGCTGATCGGGATGCACCCGCACGTCCGGCGGCGGCGTCACGGGATCACCCGGCCGCCACCGCTCCAACGGTGGCACCCGCAACACCTGCGCCCAGTCCGGCAACTCCGAGCCGGACACATCACGAGCGGTCAGCACCATCGACGCCGATGCCTGCCGCAGGATCTCCTCGATCCGGTCCCTGGGATACCGGGTGTCCAGGGGGACATAAGCCCCACCGGCCTTCAGCACCGCGAGCATCGACACCAGCACCTCGATGCTTCGGTCCTGGAACAGGGCGACTCTGGTCTCGGGACCGATCCCGGCCGTGACAAGCCGCCGGGCCAGACGATTCGCCTGCTCCTCGAACTCCGCGAACGTCACCACGCGCTCACCGCACACGACGGCGGGCGCGTCCGGCCGGTCGACGGCGTGTGCTCGAACGGCCTCCGGCAAAGACGTCGCCGTCCGGGCCGCAAGCCCACCATCGCCCGCCCCCGACAGCCACTGCCGCTCGCCGGGTGTGAGCACGTCGATGTCACCGATCGGCTGATCCGGCGTCTCCACCACACCGGCCACGAACCGCACGAGCCGTTCACCGAACGCGCGAACGGTGGTTTCGTCGAAGATGTCGGTGGCGTAGTCGATGCCCAGATCCAGACCACCGGGCCGGCCCGCCTCCAGCCGGTGCTCCCGGAAGTTGACCGTCAGGTCGAACCGGGCCACGCCGGCAGGGGTCTCCTCCGCGTCCGAGGTCAGGCCCGGCATCGCAGGCCCGGGGATGACCGCGTCGGCGAGGGTGAGCATGGTCTGGAAGAGGGGGTGGCGGGAGGCGGAGCGTTCGGGCCTCAGTTCTTCGACGAGGCGCTCGAACGGCAGGTCCTGGTGCGCCCAGGCGGCCAGGTCGGTTTCCCGGACCCTAGCCAGCAGCTGCCGGAAACTGGGATCACCGCTGGTGTCCGTGCGCAGCACCAGCGTGTTGACGAAGAACCCGACCAGCTCGTCGAGGACGACGTCGTGCCGGCCGGCCACCGGTGAGCCGAGCGGAATGTCGGTCCCGGCGCCGTTGAGGGTGAGCGCCGCGGCGGTGGCCGCCTGGACGGCCATGAACAACGAGGCGTCGCATGTGCGGCACAACCGCACCAGCCGCTCGTGCACGTCGGCATCGATGCGCAGGTCGACGCGACCGCCTCGGTAGGTCGCCACCGGCGGCCGGGGCCGGTCGGCCGGCAGGGTCGCGTCCAGCGGCAGACCGGCCAGCGCGTCCCGCCAGAAGCCCATCTGACGTGCCATCGGACTGCCGGGATCGCCGGCGTCGCCGAGCACGTCCCGTTGCCACAACGCGTAGTCGGCGTACTGCACCGGCAACGGCGCCCGATCCGGCGCCCGCCCCGCCACCCGTGCCGCGTACGCCGTCGCCAGATCCCGCAGCAGCGGCGCGTTCGACCACCCGTCAGAGGCGATGTGATGCACCACCAACGACAACACGCACTCATCCGGACCCGTTTCCACCAACGTGGCCCGGACCGGCACCTCCTGCGCCAGGTCGAACATGTGCCGCGCCAGATCCCGCAGCACGGCTTCCGACTCGGCCTCGGAAGCCACCACGACGCGCAGGTCCAGCTCCGCCTCGGCAGGCGCCAGCACCCGCTGGACCGGGCCGTCCTCACCCACGGGAAACACCGTCCGCAGACTCTCGTGGCGCTCCACCAGATCAACCAGTGCGGCCGCCAGCGCCCTCCGGTCCACGCCCCCGCGCAGCCGGACCGCCAACGGAATGTTGTAGGTCGCCGAGCCGCCCTCCAGCTGCGCCAGGAACCACAACCGCTGCTGCGCGAACGACAACGGCAGGATGTCCGGACGAGGTACCACCGGCGCCAACGCCGGCCGCACGGCCGACTCGCCCACCGCGACCAGACCCGCCATCCGCGCGACCGACGGGCAGCTGAAGACCTCCCGCACCGTCACGTCGACACCGAACACCGCCCGTATCCGGCTGACCAGTCTGGTCGCGGACAGGGAGTGGCCGCCGAGCTCGAAGAAGTTGTCGTCGATGCCGACGCGTTCGAGGTCCAGTACGTCCGCGAAGAGAC
>NZ_JBSFLI010000089.1:0-2728 GCF_053598955.1 Streptomyces sp. NPDC001056
CCTGGACGCCTTCCACGCCTCCGTCGCCGCCCACCGGGCGAAGCCGGGCACGCCCGACGCCGTCCTGCGCGCCGAGACTCATAGACCGCCTTGTCTGCATCGTATGACCATGTATCGATGAAGGCCCGAATCATCTTCGGAAAGAAACGGAATGCGCCCTCACCATTGTTTTGCTTCTCTGCCAACATCTGGGAAAGCAGGCCACGCATATCATTGACACGCGTCTCAATCCATATCTTAGTTTCGTCACTGACGGTGACCTTTGACTTTTTGAGTTCGTTCCACTGGGTTTCAATCTCAAGAAGCAAGGCAAGACACAGCATCAGCAACGTGGTTAGCCGTTGCTGACCGTCGATGACTGTCATTACCTGACCATACACCTGATTTTTCACTAAGGGGTTGATCGTGGTCTTCTTGGCATCATTCATCGTTATGATCGTGCCGATGAATGTGATCGATTCGTCAGGTCGCTTCAGTAACGCATCGAGACCTTGCAACGTGTCATCAATTAGCCTTTCGACGTTTGATCTGTCCCAAGCATAGTCCCGTTGGTATGGAGGGATATACAGGCCTCGCCCGTTTTTGGAGACGAAATCGTAAAGACTTTCTGACGTGGCTTCGAATATTTTTTGAGCTGGACTGACCACCTATCTACCCCCTCGATATCAGTTCTTGTTACTTGTGACAGACTAAGCAAGCTCCGCCACCCTCGTCTTCTAGAAAAAGGTCATCTATATCTACGGCGCCCTCGAGCTGCTGGCGCAGTGGATTCGGCCGTCTTCTGGCCATTTCGCGCTGCATGCGCAAGTCGTAGTCTGCCTGAATCTGCGCCATTCGCTCCGGTCGCTCAAGCTCTTCCAGAGATTCCCGCTGTGACCACGTAAATGGCGAGCCGTGATCTAGTGCGGTTTTCTCGTAAGCCTTCGCCGCCTCGAACGCATCAGGGTGAACCTGCTTAAGCCGCACCCACTCGATTTTTTGTTGAAAAAAGCAGAAGGTGCAGCCGCTGCGGGACCGCCAGCCGTAGTATGCAGGCAAACCGAGACCGGAGGCCTCCAGAATTTCGATTACCCCCGGTTTATCGATGCCGTGTTCGCGAAACGGCAGGCGAACGTGCATGTTTTCGTGCTGAGCGACCATGCCTTCCCGGTGATCCTCGTCCGCGCGGATCGCTACATAGCTAATGACAGTGTCTCCGTCATTGAGCCACGGCCGTACCCAACGCTTAAACGGCTCGAGTTTGAGCTGGCGCGTACACCAACGCGTGTTTGGCGAAGGGAGGAAGTTATTGTACTGTCGAAGCCAGAAGTCGAAGCCGCGGTTCGGATTTAGATATTCAATCGGTCGGCCAAGGAACCCCTCTAGGCGACCAAGAAATTCATAGACTTCCGGAAGTTCCTTTCCGGTATCGGTAAAGAAATAGTGTATATCGAGTTCTGGAAAGTGTTGCCGCATGAAAATTGCCAGCGCAGCACTGTCCTTCCCGCCAGACAATCCGAGTACATGTCGTTCGGCCATCAGGCTGACTCCTTTTTCGACTGTTTCATCAACAGCGCACCAGCCTCAGCAAGCGCGGCCAAAACGATTTCCGGCTTTTCTTGATAGACGGTTGCGAGAACCCGTTTTACCAAATCATCTACTGCCGGAATATCGGATTCGGACACGTCAACCGTACCGGTCACGTCGTTCCCATGACTGGCTCCAAACACTACGCCGATTACCCGACGCGTCGATGGCCGGCCCCGTAGAGTCGCCATTGCCTCTGCCCTACGAAATTCGATTGCCCAATTACTCAGCTGCAAGATCGCGGCATCGATGTCTCGGTCGACCCAGCTGATACTGGGTTTACTTACGGCCAGACTGATCAGGCCTTCAACGGCCGCTTGTGAACCGTCAAACTGCTCAAGCCGACCAGCAAAGGCATCTAGACGAAAGTCGCCAGTGATCCCTTTGACCGTAATCGCACGCAGGTGAAGTGACTCCAGTGTTCGACCTTCATGGTCGAGCGCGGACAGCAGAGCCTGGCTGACACTGGCCAGCATTTCCCCGTAGCAACGCGTCAACTCATCTGTGACCGACTGCAACTTCGCAATGAGGTCGACTGGCGCCGAAACTTGCAGCAAGCTGGGCAGATCGGTGAAGAGCACTTTATGAGGGTCATGTGCTCGAAGAAGCATGCCGCGAACTTCCTGCGATGTAGACGATATCGAAGTTGTTCGCTTCGCCCACTCCGGAAGATCAACCACCATACCAACCAGCGCTCGAGCGGCATCCAGAGGACCTACTTCGTCATCCTCCGATGCTTCACCGACACTTTCGGCGATCGCCTGAACGATCATCGCTTCATCCTGCGATGCTTCAACGAATTGAAATCGGATGCTTCGAGGATCGAGCAACCACTCATCGATTACCGCTTCGGACAGGTCAGGAGTGAAGACGCCATCGACATACATGGCCACGTATGACCTGCAGGCCATAAATAGCGCAAGTGCCAGTACGGGCATTACACCAGCGCGCAGCCCATAGGGTGGGGCAGCCCAGAATGCATAAAGCTCGGCGAGTGTGAGGTTCGATCCAGATTCCGTCAGCCGGACCTGCGTCGCCCACCAGAGTGCTTCCATCGAAGTCCCTCTGCGGTTCGCATCCGATCTGGACCGGCTCAGCAACAAGGTGCGCACCCGTGCCGAAGCGCTCCTTGAGTCGCCCGACGGCTCGGACGGACCCTCCC
>NZ_JBSFLI010000090.1:0-2670 GCF_053598955.1 Streptomyces sp. NPDC001056
CCGTACGTGCTCGGCGTGCTGAACGCCGACCCCTCCGGCTCCCCGGCCGGCGGCTGCGGCGTGGGCAGCCCCTGCGGCACCTGGAACTCGGAGGTGTTTCAGTTCACCGCGTTCGCTTCGCATGGCCTATGTATTCAGCCATGGATACTCCAAAAGGAGTGGGTTTCCCCATTCGGACATCTACGGATCAAAGCTTGTTTGCCAGCTCCCCGTAGCTTTTCGCAGGCTACCGCGTCCTTCATCGCCTGTGATCGCCAAGGCATCCACCACATGCACTTGTTCGCTTGACCCTATAACGAGTCTGTCTCTCGACAGTCGCTACAGGTTGAGTTCTCGCGTTGTGCCGTATTCCAATTGAGTCAAACATAGAGTTCGAATCATCTTGAGATACATCGATACAATCACAACCCGGATAGTTTCCACGTCCATCTCAAGACGCTTCCGCTATCCAAATTACTTACTTCTTCCAGATTGTTAAAGAACGACAGCCGATACATACTACGTATCACTCTGACTGGCTCAATCGCCAATGCAAAATTCTCGGTTCAGTGTCTGAACCAAGCCCTTAGCGTTGGTGATTGGTGGAGGCAGACGGGATCGAACCGACGACCCCCTGCTTGCAAAGCAGGTGCTCTCCCAGCTGAGCTATGCCCCCATGAGTACAGATGACCTCAGGTGTTACAGCCTATCGGCATGGGTTGCTCGTAAGCGCTAAAGCGCTAACGATCACCGACACGTCAGACAATGGTGGGTCTGGTTGGATTCGAACCAACGACCCCCGCCTTATCAAGACGGTGCTCTAACCGACTGAGCTACAGACCCCTGAGTCTGTCTTTAAATTTACAGCCGATAAGCGTGAGCGCTCAACTTTGCGAGAAGCTCTGGAAAGGAGGTGATCCAGCCGCACCTTCCGATACGGCTACCTTGTTACGACTTCACCCCAGTCATGAATCCTACCGTGGTGACCGTCCTCCTTGCGGTTAGACTAGCCACTTCTGGTAAAACCCACTCCCATGGTGTGACGGGCGGTGTGTACAAGACCCGGGAACGTATTCACCGCGGCATGCTGATCCGCGATTACTAGCGATTCCAGCTTCATGCACTCGAGTTGCAGAGTGCAATCCGGACTACGATCGGTTTTCTGGGATTAGCTCCCCCTCGCGGGTTGGCAACCCTCTGTTCCGACCATTGTATGACGTGTGAAGCCCTACCCATAAGGGCCATGAGGACTTGACGTCATCCCCACCTTCCTCCGGTTTGTCACCGGCAGTCTCCTTAGAGTGCTCTTGCGTAGCAACTAAGGACAAGGGTTGCGCTCGTTGCGGGACTTAACCCAACATCTCACGACACGAGCTGACGACAGCCATGCAGCACCTGTGCGCCGGTTCTCTTTCGAGCACTCCCACCTCTCAGCAGGATTCCGACCATGTCAAGGGTAGGTAAGGTTTTTCGCGTTGCATCGAATTAATCCACATCATCCACCGCTTGTGCGGGTCCCCGTCAATTCCTTTGAGTTTTAATCTTGCGACCGTACTCCCCAGGCGGTCAACTTCACGCGTTAGCTACGTTACTAAGGAAATGAATCCCCAACAACTAGTTGACATCGTTTAGGGCGTGGACTACCAGGGTATCTAATCCTGTTTGCTCCCCACGCTTTCGTGCATGAGCGTCAGTATTGGCCCAGGGGGCTGCCTTCGCCATCGGTATTCCTCCACATCTCTACGCATTTCACTGCTACACGTGGAATTCTACCCCCCTCTGCCATACTCTAGCCTGCCAGTCACCAATGCAGTTCCCAGGTTGAGCCCGGGGATTTCACATCGGTCTTAGCAAACCGCCTGCGCACGCTTTACGCCCAGTAATTCCGATTAACGCTCGCACCCTACGTATTACCGCGGCTGCTGGCACGTAGTTAGCCGGTGCTTATTCTTCCGGTACCGTCATCCCCCGACTGTATTAGAGCCAAGGATTTCTTTCCGGACAAAAGTGCTTTACAACCCGAAGGCCTTCTTCACACACGCGGCATTGCTGGATCAGGCTTTCGCCCATTGTCCAAAATTCCCCACTGCTGCCTCCCGTAGGAGTCTGGGCCGTGTCTCAGTCCCAGTGTGGCTGGTCGTCCTCTCAGACCAGCTACTGATCGTCGCCTTGGTAGGCCTTTACCCCACCAACTAGCTAATCAGCCATCGGCCAACCCTATAGCGCGAGGCCCGAAGGTCCCCCGCTTTCATCCGTAGATCGTATGCGGTATTAATCCGGCTTTCGCCGGGCTATCCCCCACTACAGGACATGTTCCGATGTATTACTCACCCGTTCGCCACTCGCCACCAGGTGCAAGCACCCGTGCTGCCGTTCGACTTGCATGTGTAAGGCATGCCGCCAGCGTTCAATCTGAGCCAGGATCAAACTCTTCAGTTTAAACCTGTTACTGTTTTCGGTTCAGTTAAGAACCGGTCGCTCACTCAAAGCTGACAGGAATATGAATCACTTCATAAACCTGACTTACTTTAGTGTGAGACTCTTGATACTTTCGCTATCTGATCCGAGGATCAGCTCGCTGCCATCAAGCGCCCACACTTATCGGCTGTTAATTTTTAAAGAGCATTCTGCGAGGAGCAGGTCGTCGTACGTCATGACGGCGTACACGCCCGGCAGGGCGAGCGCCTCGGA
>NZ_JBSFLI010000091.1:0-2560 GCF_053598955.1 Streptomyces sp. NPDC001056
AGACGACCTTCTGCTCATCCTCCGAGTGGGTGGGGCCGGGGCTGGGGGTCGCGGACGGGGTCGTGGACGGAGACTTCGAAGATCCCGGTCTCTTCCGAACATAGCTACCCGGCGATGCCACTGGCGTGACAACCGGTACACCAGAGGTTCGTCCACTCCGGTCCTCTCGTACTAGGAGCAGCCCCCTTCAAATATCCAACGCCCACGGCAGATAGGGACCAAACTGTCTCACGACGTTTTAAACCCAGCTCACGTACCTCTTTAAATGGCGAACAGCCATACCCTTGGGACCGGCTACAGCCCCAGGATGAGATGAGCCGACATCGAGGTGCCAAACACCGCCGTCGATATGAACTCTTGGGCGGTATCAGCCTGTTATCCCCAGAGTACCTTTTATCCGTTGAGCGATGGCCCTTCCATACAGAACCACCGGATCACTATGACCTGCTTTCGCACCTGCTCGACTTGTCGGTCTCGCAGTTAAGCACGCTTATGCCATTGCACTATCAGCACGATTTCCGACCGTACCTAGCGTACCTTCGTACTCCTCCGTTACGCTTTGGGAGGAGACCGCCCCAGTCAAACTGCCTACCATGCACTGTCCCCGACCCGGATCACGGGCCAAGGTTAGAACCTCAAACAAACCAGGGTGGTATTTCAAGGACGGCTCCACCGAAACTAGCGTTCCGGTTTCATAGCCTCCCACCTATCCTACACAGATCGGTTCAAAGTCCAATGCAAAGCTACAGTAAAGGTTCATGGGGTCTTTCCGTCTAGCCGCGGGTAGATTGCATCATCACAAACACTTCAACTTCGCTGAGTCTCGGGAGGAGACAGTGTGGCCATCGTTACGCCATTCGTGCAGGTCGGAACTTACCCGACAAGGAATTTCGCTACCTTAGGACCGTTATAGTTACGGCCGCCGTTTACCGGGACTTCAATCAAGAGCTTGCACCCCATCATTTAATCTTCCGGCACCGGGCAGGCGTCACACCCTATACGTCCACTTTCGTGTTTGCAGAGTGCTGTGTTTTTATTAAACAGTCGCAGCCACCAGTTTATTGCAACCCCTTCACCCTTCTGGCGCAAGCCAGTCAAGCTACAAGGGCGTACCTTATCCCGAAGTTACGGTACCAATTTGCCGAGTTCCTTCTCCCGAGTTCTCTCAAGCGCCTTAGAATACTCATCTCGCCCACCTGTGTCGGTTTGCGGTACGGTCATCATTAGACTGAAGCTTAGAGGCTTTTCTTGGAACCACTTCCAATTGCTTCGCTCCCTAAGGAGCTCGCGCCACACCCTTGAATTCCGCACCCGGATTTGCCTAAGTGCCTTCTCCAATGCAGCGACCGGGACTTCCAACACCCGGACAACCTTCCGCGATCCGTCCCCCCATCGCATCTAACAATGGTGCAGGAATATTGACCTGCTTCCCATCAGCTACGCATTTCTGCCTCGCCTTAGGGGCCGACTCACCCTACGCCGATGAACGTTGCGTAGGAAACCTTGGGCTTACGGCGAGGGGGCCTTTCACCCCCTTTATCGCTACTCATGTCAGCATTCGCACTTCCGATACCTCCAGCACCCTTTACAAGGCACCTTCGCAGGCTTACGGAACGCTCTCCTACCATGCGAGCAAAGCTCGCATCCGCAGCTTCGGTATATAGCTTAGCCCCGTTACATCTTCCGCGCAGGACGACTCGATCAGTGAGCTATTACGCTTTCTTTAAAGGGTGGCTGCTTCTAAGCCAACCTCCTGACTGTTTTAGCCTTCCCACTTCGTTTCCCACTTAGCTATATTTGGGGACCTTAGCTGGCGGTCTGGGTTGTTTCCCTCTTGACACCGGACGTTAGCACCCGATGTCTGTCTCCCGTGATTGCACTCTTCGGTATTCGGAGTTTGCTATGGCGGGGTAATCTGCAATAGACCCCCCAACCATGACAGTGCTCTACCCCCGAAGGTGAGACACGAGGCACTACCTAAATAGTTTTCGGAGAGAACCAGCTATTTCCAGGTTTGTTTAGCCTTTCACCCCTATCCACAGCTCATCCCCTAACTTTTCAACGTTAGTGGGTTCGGACCTCCAGTACGTGTTACCGCACCTTCATCCTGGCCATGGATAGATCACCTGGTTTCGGGTCTACGCCCAGCAACTGAACGCCCTATTCGGACTCGCTTTCGCTACGCCTGCCCTATACGGTTAAGCTTGCTACTGAACGTAAGTCGCTGACCCATTATACAAAAGGTACGCCGTCACCCCTTACGAGGCTCCGACTGTTTGTATGCATGCGGTTTCAGGATCTATTTCACTCCCCTCCCGGGGTTCTTTTCGCCTTTCCCTCACGGTACTGGTTCACTATCGGTCGATCACGAGTATTTAGCCTTGGAGGATGGTCCCCCCATCTTCAGACAGGATTTCACGTGTCCCGCCCTACTTGTCGCACACCTAGTTCTTTCATACTGTTTTCGCCTACAGGGCTATCACCTGCTATGGCCGCACTTTCCAGAGCGTTCGGCTAACAATACAAATAAAGAGTGCAAGGCTCATCCCATTTCGCTCGC
>NZ_JBSFLI010000092.1:0-2425 GCF_053598955.1 Streptomyces sp. NPDC001056
GTCCCGTGATGCAGGAGCGCACGTGCACGTTCCCTCGACCAGCCACTCCACCGTGACCGTCGCGGACTTCGACGCCGCCGCGGGACGCTCAGCAGCGGCGTCACGACGGGCGGCACGACCTATGCGCTCGGCAGCATCGGCATCAACGTGGATTCGACCGGTGCGATGTCGGTCGACACCGCCGCGCTGACCACCGCGCTCAAGTCGAACGGTTCCGCGGTGGCGGCGATCTTCAACCAGACGAACGGCATCGCCCAGGCGCTCAATGCGAACATCAACACGTACACGCAGACGTCCGGCCTGATCGACCAGCGCACCACCGCGATCAATGCCGACCTGACGAGCGTGCAGAATCAGGCCACGCAACTGCAGACCTACTCGAACCAGCTGACCACGCAGTACACCGCGCAGTTCACCGCGCTGAACACGCTGATGGCGCAGATGGCGAACAACACCCGCTACCTGACCCAGCTGTTCGGCGGCCAGAACAGCGCCGGCGCGATGGCCACCAACAAGTAAGTCGCAACCGCACCGAACGGAACTGACCATGACGAACGACACCCTGTCCCGCGCCTTCGACCTAACCCGCGCCATGCAGTCGGCGGCCGACGCACGCGACTGGGTGCGCGTCGCGGCCCTCGTCGACGAACGCTCGCCGCTGCTGATGAACCTGTCCGGCGAGCAGACGCCAGAGGCACTGGACCGCGTGCGGCAGATCATGGCGATCGACGCGTCGATCACCGAGCATGCGCAGACGGACCGTGACCGCCTGGCTGCGGAATTCGCGCAGTCCCAGGAGCGGATCAAGGCCGCGAGCCAGTACCAGAAGGCTGGCATGCTGTGACCGGCCGGGCGTCTTGCCCGCCACGCATTTCGAATTAAAAGACGCCGCCAGTCGAGCGGTCCGTTGTCGCCGTACCGTCGAGCCGCTTCAATGCGGCTTTTTTTTCGCCTGCAGGCGGGAGCGCGAGCCGGATCGCGCCGGCTACGCCCGCGTCGCCCGCTCGACGGCCGCGTCGATCATCCCGGGCGGCCCGGCCCGACAATGCGCGAACGCGGCTTTCAGTCGCGGCGCGATCCCGCTCGTCACGCGTCCCGGGGTGCCGTGTCGCCGGCCGCGTAGCTGGCCCACATGCCGTGCAGCGCGTCCTCGAGGTTGCGTGCGAAGCGCGACGCATCGCACAGCGGCGACGCCAGCGCGCGCTCGCGCAGCGTTGCACGCAGCGTCGCCAGCCCGTCGCGGTCGCGCGCGAACGCAACGGCCTTCGCGAGGTACGCCGCCTCGTCTTCCGCGATCCAGTCGCCCATGCCTGCCGCATGCAGCAGGCTCTCGCAAATGTGCGTGACGAACCGGCTGCCCTTCATCCCGAGCACCGGTACGCCCATCCACAGCGCTTCGGCGGTGGTCGTGCCGCCCGGGTACGGGAACGGGCTCAGCGCGATGTCGATGCGGTTATACGCGGCGAAATACTCCGCACGCGGCGAGCCGCCTTCGAGGATCAGCCGCTCCGGGCCGATGCCATGCCGTGCAAAGCGGTCGAGCGTCGCCTGGTTCACGTCGCCGGCGCCGAGTTCATGGGCCTTCAGCAGCAGGCGTGCGTCCGGCAGCGCGTGCAGGATGCGCGACCACAGCGCGACGACCGCGTCGCTGATCTTGATCAGCTTGCCGAAGCAGCCGAACGTGACGCCGCCATGAGCCGCCATCGGCAGCGGGCCGACCGCGACATCGTACGGCGGCGGCGTGAAGCACAGGTAGCTGTCCGGCAGCCGCCACGGCCGTTCGGTGAAGTGATGCGCCTCGTCGGCCGGCAGCGTATGCGCATCGCCGATGAAATAGTCGATCGCGCGGCAACCGGTCGTCGCGAAGAAACCGAGCCAGCTCGCCTGCACCGGCGCGGGCTTGTGCCCGAAGATCGGCAGGCCGCTCCAGTTGGTGTGTCCTGCCATATCGATCAGGATGTCGATGCCGTCGTCGCGTATCAGTTGCGCGGCCTCCTCGCGGCCCAGGCTGACCACCTTCTTCCAGCTCGCGAAGTTCGGCCTGAGCCGCGTGGTCACGTCGTCCTCGCCGACGAACGTCACATACGCATGCGGCTCGATGCGCGACCGGTCGATCCGCGCGAGCACGCTTTCAAGGAAGATGCCGACCGGGTGCTGCCGCAGGTCGCCCGACACGAAGCCGACGCGCAGCGGCCGCCCCTGCGCCTGCGCGACGCGCTGCGCGCGGTCGTGCTCGAACGGGTGCGCGTCGCGCTCGAGATGTTCGCCGTAGCGGCGCGCTTCAGCGACCCACTCCTGCGGTTCGAACGCGGGCGAACTCGACATGTTGACACCCGTCCCGAGCGCCGCCCCGGGGTTCCGGTCCAAAACGGCGCTCGTCCGCGCGTCGGTCAGTCCGCGATCGGCAGGTACACCCGGTTCCCCG
>NZ_JBSFLI010000093.1:0-2379 GCF_053598955.1 Streptomyces sp. NPDC001056
GGTGAACCTGCTGCAGAAGGTGCAGCGGGAGCTGGGCATCGCGTTCGTCTTCATCGCCCACGACCTCGCGGTGGTGCGGCACTTCTCGCAGCGCGTCGCGGTGATGTACCTCGGCAAGATCGTGGAGATCGCCGACCGCGAGGACCTGTACGAGAACCCGCGCCACCCCTACACCCGGGCGCTGCTGTCCGCGGTGCCCGAGGCCACGGTGGACGAGGAGCCGCGCGAGCGCATCCGCCTGGTCGGCGACGTGCCCTCGCCCATCAACCCGCCCTCGGGCTGCCGTTTCCGCACCCGGTGCTGGAAGGCGACGGACAAGTGCGCGTCCGAGGCCCCGCCGCTGGTCCAGGCCGAGGGCAACAAGCCCGGCCACCTGACGGCATGCCACTATCCTGAGACGCAGGAGACCATCCCGGCTCCGCGCCTTGCCAAGGACCCCGAGGCGGCGGCCTGACACACCCCTTTTCCGTCGGTCGCTCCCTTGCCGGAACGGACTTCAACGGCCCATTGACCCGAGCCACCTGAACGTCCGCTCCACGGGAAAGAAGGCCCGCGTCTCCCCAAGACGCGGGCCTTCGCCGCACCCGGGGTCAGCCGGCGACGACCTCCGCCTCGAACCCGTCCGCGTCCTCCAGGTAGACGGCGTAGTGCCCGGGCCCGCCGGCGTGGGGATGCCGCTCGGGAAACAGCAGCGTCCAGCCGTGCGCGGGCGCGGCCCCGGCCACGGCGTCCACGGCCTCCCTCCCCCGGGCCCGGAAGGCCAGGTGATTGAGTCCCGGCCGCATCCGGTCGTGCCCGGCCCCGGGCCGCAGCGCGGGCGACTCCTCGACCACGAGATAGGTCTCCCCCAGCCGCCAGCTCCGCCCCGCCGCCCACTCCTGGTACGGCTCCCATCCGAGGGAACCCAGCAGCCACCCCCAGGAGACGACCGCCCTGTCCAGGTCCGGCACCCACAGCTCCACGTGATGCAACACGCCCCCGCCTTCCGCTCGCCGAAGGAGACACCCCGCCGAAATCGACGTGTGCCGATCAGCAACGTATGGCACACTGCGGCGGTGGTGGATCACTCGTTCACTGATCTCTCGCTCGCCGCGCTGTACGACCGCCTCAACCCGTGGGGGCCGAGCGACGATTTCTATCTCGGGCTCGTGCGGCAGGCGGGCGATGTGCTCGATGTCGGCTGCGGGACCGGGCAGTTGCTGCGCAGGGCCCGGGCCGAGGGGCACACCGGGCGGCTGACGGGCCTGGATCCGGCCGCCGCCATGCTCGTACAGGCGCGGGCGGACCGGGCGGACGTGGAGTGGGTGCTCGGGGACACCCGGGTGCGGTCCTGGGACGCGGAGTTCGACCTCGCCGTGATGACCGGGCACGCCTTCCAGGCGCTGGTCCGCGACGAGGAGATCCGCGGCTGTCTGCGGGCCGTGCGCCAGGCCCTGCGGCCCGGCGGGCGGTTCGTGTTCGAGGTCAGGAATCCCGCCGCGCGGGCCTGGGAGCGATGGACGCCCGACCGGGCGCGCGAGGTCGTCGCCGCCGACGGAACGCCCGTCCGGGTCAGCCACGAGGTGCTGGACGGCGGCCCGCAGAACGGGCGGGTGCGGTTCGCGGAGACGTACGACAGCGACCGCTGGCCCGCGCCCCGCGTCAGCCACAGCGTCCTGCGGTTCCTGGACCGCGACTCCCTCGCCGGCTTCCTCACCGAGGCGGGGCTCACCGTCGTGGAGCAGTACGGCGACTGGGACGGCCGGCCGCCGGCGCCCACCGCCCCCGAGATCATCACCGTGGCGGCACCCACCGCCTGACCGCGCGGACCACGCGAACGGACAGGGCCCCCGGCGAACCCGGACGCCCCGCCCCTCGGGCCGTGCCTTCGACCGCGACCGCTAGCCCTCTTCCGAGCCGGACCCCGTGTCCTCCAGCGCCGCCAGCGCCGGGTCCAGCACGATGTCCTCCCCCCGCGCCTCGATCGTGGGCTCCTCCGGGAAGTGGCACGCCGTCAGATGCCCCTCGTGGTTCCCGGAGATCCGCACCAGCGGCGGCTCCTGCGTCGCGCACGTGTCCTGCGCCTTCCAGCAGCGGGTGCGGAAGCGGCAGCCCGACGGCGGGGAGATGGGCGACGGCACGTCGCCGGCGAGACGGATGCGTTCACGGCCACCCGTCTCCCCGCCCGTGAGGTCGACCTCGGGGACCGCGGACAGCAGGGCGTGGGTGTAGGGGTGGCGGGGGCGGGTGTAGATGGAGTCGCGGTCGCCCACCTCGATGATCTTGCCGAGGTACATCACCGCGACGCGCTGCGAGAAGTGCCGTACCACCGCGAGGTCGTGGGCGATGAAGAGGAACGCGATGCCCAGGTCGTTCTGCACCTGCTGGAGGAGGTTGACG
>NZ_JBSFLI010000094.1:0-2321 GCF_053598955.1 Streptomyces sp. NPDC001056
GTCGCAATCCATCGACAGATGTCGAAACACGCGAGGAGTCGCCGTGAACCTGCCCGCCGTCACCGAGCTGCCCGTCGTGGCCTGGTGGGAGCAATTTTTCCGATCAGTTCCGGCGGAATGGCCTGGCGGCGGTTCGACCAGGGGTTGTAAGCCGGAACCGCCGAAATTTCCGTTAGCCAGAGGGGCAACTCGCGTCTGAACCTCAGTCCCGCCCATCTTGGCTCATCACCCAGCTTGCGTAGCACAGCACCCTTTAGATCAGCGGACATGGCGCAGAGCCGTAGGAAGAGCTGCAAGCCGTAACTACACGAGAGATTGGTCAAGCATAGCCAACCCACCCCATGCCGATTGCAATGCCTATCCCGATAGCCATCATCCCAGGCAGGCAGCGCAACAGGAAGTCGCGCCCTGCGACCCAGGCGAGGAGGCCAGTTTTGAAGCACAGGTTAGAGAGAATCGCCAGGCCGATCGCGTTAGCGGCTACCTCGGCGCCCAGTTTCCCATTCCCAAACAGGCGCAGGGTCGACAATGCGATGGCATCAAGTTCGGTCAGCCCGGACACGGCGGACGCCAGGTAGAGCCCGCGGGTTCCCGCCCAATCGGACAGCCACGAGGCTAAAAGTAAAATGATGGCATACATCGCACCGAAGCTCAGCGCAACCCGTAACTCGGTCGGATTGGCAACTTCCGGCAAAAGAAGTGGCCCCCCCGTCCGCGAACGATGCCAGACGAACAGTACCGCCAAGCCGCCTGCCACCAGGTTGCCGACCAACACTGGCCAAAGGGTCGCCATCAAGGAGGGCGCGATGGCAACGGCGATCATGCCCAGGCGCACGGACAAGACCAGATTGGCCATGAGAATGACGATCGACGACGTCAGCGCCATGGTCGGCGTCTGGCGGGCATGACGGGCGTACACCAGGGTAGTCGCGGTGCTCGACACCAGTCCTCCCAGCAGACCGAGCAAGGGCGGGCCAAAGCGATCTCCGACCGCACGCATGGCCAAATAGCCGGCGAGGCTCAAGCCGGATATCAGGACGACCATCATCCAGACGTGGTGAGGATTGAAAGCGCCATAGGGTCCATAACCGACGTTGGGCAGGAGCGGCAGCACGATAAAACTCAGCGTAGCGAACTGCAGGATCGACACCAGGTCGCGGGAAGTAATCCGTGAACTCAAGCCGCGCAGTTCGGCCTTGAAATGGAGCAGCGCTGCGGCAGCAATGGCTAGCATAACAGCATAACGACCGTGGCCGAGCCAAACCATCGCTCCGAGGGTGAACGAAAGCAGGATGGCCATTCGTGTGGTGGGGCCAGCGTGGCTCTCGCTCTCCCCGGTCGCGGTCTGACCGAAAACCATGATGCCCGTCATGGCCAGCAAGGCGGCAGGGAGAAACCACGGCGCCCCGACGCTCTGGCCGACGAGGGCGGCGATGGAGCCGAACAGCGCGGCCAAGGCCGAAGTTCGTAACCCCATTGCCGAACCGGCGCGTTCACGCTCAACCCCGATCAGAAGGCCGATGGCCAGGCTGGTCAGAAAAGAGATCAGATGCTCGTTGACGTTAGGGTCCATTGGCGCTTCCCGTAGTTCACCTGACCAACTGTCGGGCAGATGGAAAAATAATTGTTGAAATATGAGGTAGTAACGCCCATCACCTGCGGGAACTGACCTACGCCTTCGAGGAGATGGGGCAGGCTTGGGCCAACCGCCTGATCGAACTGCTGGTCGCCGCTTGCCATGAGGTCGATCAGGCGGCGGCGTGCTGACGCCCGAACGCCTTGCGTCCTGCCGCAAGGATTACGACGCCATTCTCGCGGACGGCGAGGCAGCCAATCCGCGCGCACCGCCTTCCGGCAAACGCGGGCTCGCGGCCGGCGTGATCGAAGCGGTGCGGCGATTCCGGCTTGACGGTCATGCCGCAGACGGGGTCGGTGATCGGGTGGTGCTCGTGCATGGCTGTGTCTCCCTTCTTGTATGGCGGCGCGCCGGCGGCGATCGGCTAATCGAGGTGTCCGGAATTAGTTGACCACTACAGTCTGATCCGGCGAAGATTGGCATAACCCAGCCCCTACCTGTTTGTAATTCCCCTTTTATCCATCAATTCACTTGGGGTCGTCTCAGAAAACGGAATTTAAAGCACGCTATAGATGAGGCCCAATAAAGTATGAATTTTCTCTGCGTTTTCTGGTCAGAGATTGATGGAAAAAGAAAACGCAAGAAAGCAAACGCTGGAGCAACTTCACGAGCGCCGCAAGCAAGTCGTTCGCTCCGGGCGGAGAACCGGTTTGCCGTCCGCGAACGCCACCCGCAGCGGCATCCC
>NZ_JBSFLI010000095.1:0-2054 GCF_053598955.1 Streptomyces sp. NPDC001056
ACTTCCTGCCAGATGGCCGCCAACTGCGCTTCGAGCGCGTTGACGGGCGCAACGTGGTCCAGGCCGTCGCCGGGTTCGGGCAGCCTGGTGCGATCGAGCTTGCCGTTGGGCAGATGCTCGAACGCGCTCACGACGACGAACGCGGAGGGCACCATGTAATCCGGCAGCCGCTGCCGCAGGTGGCCGCGCACCGCTTCGATCAGTTCGGCTTCGGGGTGCGACGAGCACAGCCATCCGACCAGTCTCGCGCCGTCGTCCACGCCGCGCAGCGCGACGACGGCGGCATCGACCAGCGGGTGCGACGTCAGCGCCGCCTCGATTTCACCGGGTTCGATGCGCAGGCCGCGCAGCTTGATCTGGTGATCGATGCGGCCGAGGAACTCGATGTTGCCGTCGTGCCGGTAGCGTGCGAGGTCGCCGGTGCGATAGAGGCGCGCGAGCGGGTCGGCGGAGAACGGATCGGCGATGAACTTTTCGGCGCTCAGTTCGGGTTCGCCGTGGTAGCCGCGCCCGACCGGCGTGCCGCCGATCAGCAATTCGCCGGCCACGCCGATCGGCGTGGGCTGCATCTGCGCATCGACGATATAGAGGCGGGTGTTGGCGATGGGCCTGCCGATCGGCACGATGCGGTGCGGATCGTCGCGCCGGCATTCCCACGCGGTCACGTCGACGGCGGCCTCGGTGGGGCCGTAGAGGTTGTAGAGCTCGACGTCCAGGCGCTCGAGGCAACGCTGCTGCAGGTCGTGGGGCAAGGCTTCGCCGCTGCACACGACGCGGCGCAGCGACGCGCAGTGCGCGTCGAGGTCCGGATGATCGAGGAACGCGCGCAGCATCGACGGCACGAAATGGATCGTGGTGATGCGTTCGCGCTCGATGAGCTCGACCAGGTAGTCGGTCTCGCGCTGGCCGCCGGGGCGGGCGAACACGAGGCGCGCGCCGGTGACGAGCGGCCAGAAGAGTTCCCAGACCGAGACGTCGAAGCTGAACGGGGTCTTCTGCAGCACGGCATCGTCGGCGCCGAGGGCATAGGCGTGCTGCATCCAGAGGATGCGGTTGGTGATCGCGCGGTGGGTGTTGAGCGCGCCCTTGGGGCGGCCGGTCGAGCCGGACGTGTAGATCATGTAGGCGAGGTTGTCGCCGTTCAGCGCGGGTGCGGGGTTGGACGTCGCCGCGGCATCGAGGTCGAGCGCGTCGCGATCGACGACGATCACGTGCGCGTCGGTGTCGGGCAGCGCGTCAAGCACGTGCTGCTGGGTGAGGAGCCAGCGCAACTGCGCGTGGTCGATCATGAAGCGCACGCGCTCGGCGGGGTAGTCGGGGTCGACGGGGACGTAGGCGCCGCCGGCCTTGAGGATCGCGAGCAATGCGACGCTCATGTCGAGGGAGCGCTCCATGGCGACGCCGACGAGTGCATCGGCGCCGACGCCGAGCGCGATGAGGTGGTGGGCGAGGCGGTTGGCGCGCAGGTTGAGTTCGGCGTAGGTGAGCGCGGTGTCATCGAAGACGACAGCGACGGCATCGGGCGTGCGCTCGACCTGCTGCTCGAACAGGCGATGCAGCGGTTGTGCGGCGGCCTCGCCGAAATCCGTGTCGGTGCGGTTCCACTCGACGGTCAGCAGGTTCCGCTCCGTGTCATTCGACAACGACAGCGCACCGAGCGGCCGGTCCGGATCGGCGATCACGGCATCGACGAGCGTGCGGAAGTGTTCCGCCATGCGATCGATCGTGGCGGCGTCGAACAGATCCAGGTTGTATTCCAGCGAGCCCGCGAGGCCGTCGTCGGCATCCTGAACATGAAGCGTGAGGTCGAACTTCGCGGTGTGGGTCTCCACCGCCACCGGCGTGGCCACGAGACCGGGGAAGCTCACCGCCCGGGATTGCGCTTTCTCGTACGCGAACACGACCTGGAACACCGGCGTGCGGCCCAGGTTGCGTTCGAGCTCGAGCGAGTCCACCACCTGCTCGAACGGAATCTCCTGGCGGCTGTAGCCGTCCAGCGCGACGCGCTTCACGCGCGCCAGCAGTTCGCCGAAGGTCGGATTGCCCGACAGGTC
>NZ_JBSFLI010000097.1:0-2008 GCF_053598955.1 Streptomyces sp. NPDC001056
AGAGACGTCACCTATAGCGAGGACGCCTCGCGAGTGCGCACCGGCACCGCACCCCGCGCCATGGCCGCGCTGCGGAACCTGGAGCGGCGGTGCTCGAAGCGCTGCGTCGCGAGTAGCCTGCTGCTTTTCCGTCGCGCGCTTGCGCCCGCCTGAAGCCGTTCCCGTCGTGCGGCCTCGAATACGTGTCGCAAGCACTGTTGCTACGGCGACGGCATGCCCTGCGGGGTTTTAACCGTGTCGCGGCTCACGGACGCGTAGAACACGCGGAACCACACCCAACAAGCCACAAAGACACAGCCAAGAACAACGATCGCCATCATTCCGGACAACACGCCCGTCCCCAGCATGCCGCCAAGCAACTGCACCGCCAGATAGAACACCACCGAGGTGGATGCCATCGCCGCGAGCGACGCGCCCAGCAGACGCCAGCCGTGCAGCCGCACGAGATCACGAGGCAGGCCGAGTCGCGCTCCCGCAAAGACCAATGCCGCGGGAATGGCAACCGCACCAACGTAGCCGAACATCATGCGCGTGAGGTCGTCGTCGAAATAGTCGAGCAACATCGGCACCGTCGTCGTCATCAAGAGCAGACATACGCTGGCGAACAGCCACGCCGCGAGGCCGGCAATGGACCGCGCTGCGCGACCTCGCGGCGCCTCGGGTAACACATCGTTGCGAAACACTCGCGTGACGAGCCGCCACGCAAACCAGGCTACGAGCGCATAAAGGGCGGCGCTCGCCGGCGCGATGAGGTTCACGATGACCGTCAGACGGGTGCCATTTCTGGCCAGACTCAGCAGCAGCACCTGGATGATGAATATCTGTGCGATCTGCCAGACCAGCAGGCATGACGCATAGCTCGCGAGCAGCCTCGCGGGGCGACGGAACGCAAGCTGATCGCGATGCTCCCCGTGCCATCGCACAATCAGATAAACCAGGCCCGTTCGAAACACCAGGTTCTGGATGAAACTGGCCAGTTGCAACGCCAGCATCTGCGTGTCTAACGAGAACCTCGTCAACTGCACGTAGAGGCTGGGCAGAAACAGCACCGTGATGATGAGCGCTGCGATGAGTGCGGCGGCGCCGGGTAATGAGATAGGCCGGGTTGTCGAGTTCATGTGGATTCCGGGGTCGATGAAGTGATCAGCCGTGCGGCGCCGTGCTTCCGGGAAGCAGTAGTCCCGTCGCGGGGTCGAGATGCCTAGCCCTCGCCATCTCGTTGACGTCGTCTTGATCGTTTTGCCACTGGAATGTGGCGTCCCACGCCAGGAGCTTTGCAGGCGGCAACGGAACGATCTTGTCGAGGTCGGGTACCTTCGGGTTGCGGCCGTCATTGGCTCGAAGAAATTTTCCAATGACGTTGTATCCGTGAACACGTTCACGATCTGCGTGAACCTCAAGATTGCTTACCGGGTCGTTCCCACCGTTTGCATCAAACGCGCTCCCAAGTAAAAGCGCCGATCGACTGCTTCCTGCCGCGACGCTCATTTGAAATCCTTCGGCAGCATCACCGAATTTCTGCAGGCGAAGGCCAGATTCAGACGTACCGCGCTCACATCAGGTAACGGACTCGCGGTATTTTCGCTCTTCGAGCAAGCTTCCAGCAGACAAGAAATCAGGAGGACGATACGCGTTCTACGCATGATTGATCGAGCCTGTTTCGCGTGGCTGCAATCGTTCGACGTCGACACGCAGCCGATCATGAACAGGTAATCTCGACCGATACGGGACCGTCCATATGCCCGATGACGGATCAGAGCATTACTGCCAAGCGGAGTATCGAGCTTGAGAAGCCGTTCCTGCCGGGCCAGCCCCGCCGTGATCGCCCCGATCATGCTGTGCGCATCCATAGCGCCTCTCTCAGAATTATGTTGTTCTTGATCGGCAATTCTACGAATGACGATTCTGTGCCTGGACCAGCGCGGCCACCGTCTCCCACACGATGATCAGGACGTACGCGGTGTCCTGCAACGCGGTGCTGGTGATCGCCCGCCACATCAGATCGTGG
>NZ_JBSFLI010000098.1:0-1998 GCF_053598955.1 Streptomyces sp. NPDC001056
GTCAAGGTGCAGTACAAGAACAACGACAGCTCGCCCACCGACAACCAGATCAAGCCGGGTCTGCGTGTCGTCAACACCGGGACCGACCCGGTGGATCTGTCCAAGGTGACGATCCGCTACTACTTCACCGGTGACGGCGGTGCGTCGAGCTTCACCACGTCGTGCGACTACGCGGCCGTCGGCTGTTCGAACCTCACGCAGAAGGTGGTCGCCCTGTCCTCGCCGAAGTCCGGCGCGGACCACTACGTGGAGGTCGGGTTCACCTCCGGCGCCGGCACGCTCGCCGCGGGTGCGAACACCGGTGACATCCAGAGCCGGATCAACAAGAGCGACTGGTCGAACTTCAGCGAGAGCGACGACTACAGCTACGCGACCAACACCGCCTACGCCGACGCCACGAAGGTGACCGTGTACGTCGACGGCACCCTCGCGGGCGGCATCGAACCCTGAGTTCCCCCCAGTTCTCCCTCCCCCCAGCGGCGCGTGGTGTGCCGTACGGCCCCACCGCGCGCCACAACACCCCACGGAAGGAACCCTTGGTGAAGAAGCTCCCACCTCCCCCGCGAGCCAGGCTCACCCGCGGCTTCGCCGCCCTCTCGGCGCTCGCGCTGAGTTCCGCGCTGGCCATGACGCTCAGCGCACCGACCGCCTCGGCCGCCACCGCTCGGGTGGACAACCCGTATGTGGGCGCGACGGGTTACGTGAACCCGGAGTGGTCTGCGAACGCTGCCGCCGAGCCCGGCGGCAGCGCGGTCGCCAACACACCGACCGCGGTGTGGCTGGACAGCATCTCGACCATCCAGGGCGCCAGTGGCCGGATGGGCCTGCGCGACCACCTCGACAAGGCCGTGTCCGAGGGCGCCAACCTGATCACGCTGGTCATCTACGACCTGCCGGGCCGGGACTGCTCCGCGCTCGCCTCCAACGGCGAGCTGGGCCCCACCGACATCGGCCGGTACGAGACCGAGTACATCGACCCGATCGCCAAGATCCTCGCCGACCCGGCCTACGCCAACCTGCGGATCGTCAACGTCATCGAGCCCGACTCGCTGCCGAACCTGGTGACCAACGCGGGCGGCACCGCCGGCTCGACGTCGGCGTGCGAGACGATGAAGGCGAACGGCAACTACGAGACCGGCGTCGGCTACGCGCTGAACCACCTGGGCGCGATCCCGAACGTCTACAACTACATCGACGCCGGCCACCACGGCTGGCTGGGCTGGGACAGCAACCTCGGCCCGTCCGTGGACGAGTTCTACAAGGCCGCCAACACCGCCGGTGCCACGGTCGACGACGTGCAGGGCTTCATCGTCAACACGGCCAACTACTCGGCGACCGTGGAGCCCAACTTCAAGGTGACCGACACCGTCAACGGGACGACGGTGCGCCAGTCGAAGTGGGTGGACTGGAACCAGTACGTCGACGAGCAGTCCTACGCCCAGGCGCTGCGCACCACGCTCGTGTCGAAGGGCTTCAGCTCCGGCATCGGCATGCTGATCGACACCTCCCGCAACGGCTGGGGCGGTTCCGCCCGGCCGACCGGCCCCGGCCCGACGACCTCCGTGGACGACTACGTCAACGGTGCCCGGATCGACCGCCGGATCCACGCGGGCAACTGGTGCAACCAGAGCGGTGCCGGCCTCGGTGAGCGGCCGACCGCGGCCCCGGCCTCCGGGATCGACGCCTACGTGTGGGTGAAGCCCCCGGGCGAGTCGGACGGGTCCAGCCAGCCCATCGACAACACCGAGGGCAAGGGCTTCGACCAGATGTGCGACCCGACCTACTCGGGTAACGCGCGCAACGGCAACAACCCGACCGGTGCCCTCCCGAACGCGCCGCTGGCCGGTCACTGGTTCTCCGCGCAGTTCCAGCAGCTGCTGCAGAACGCCTACCCGCCCGTCTCCGGCTCCGGTGGCGGTGGCGGCGGCACCGACACGACGGCTCCGTCGGCGCCGACGAACCTCGCGGTGTCGGGGACGACGGCTTCGAGCGTGTCGC
>NZ_JBSFLI010000099.1:0-1972 GCF_053598955.1 Streptomyces sp. NPDC001056
GGCTGGGGCACGGTCGAGGGCCGTACGGTCTTCGTCTACGCCCACGACTTCCGGATCTTCGGCGGCGCGCTGGGCGAGGCCCACGCCACCAAGATTCACAAGATCATGGACATGGCCATCGCGGCCGGCGCGCCGCTCGTGTCCCTGAACGACGGCGCGGGCGCCCGCATCCAGGAGGGCGTCAGCGCGCTCGCCGGGTACGGCGGCATCTTCCAGCGCAACACGAAGGCGTCGGGCGTCATCCCGCAGATCTCCGTGATGCTGGGCCCGTGTGCGGGCGGCGCGGCGTACTCGCCCGCGCTGACCGACTTCGTCTTCATGGTCCGCGAGACCTCGCAGATGTTCATCACCGGCCCGGACGTGGTCAAGGCGGTGACCGGCGAGGAGATCACCCAGAACGGCCTGGGCGGCGCGGACGTGCACGCCGAGACGAGCGGCGTCTGCCACTTCGCCTACGACGACGAGGAGACCTGCATCGCCGAGGTGCGGTACCTCCTGTCGCTGCTGCCGCAGAACAACCGCGAGAACCCGCCGCGGGTGGAGTCCGCCGACCCGGTGGACCGCCGCTCGGACGTCCTGCTCGACCTGGTCCCGGCCGACGGCAACCGGCCGTACGACATGGCCAAGGTCATCGAGGAGATCGTCGACGACGGCGAGTACCTGGAGGTCCACGAGCGCTGGGCCCGCAACATCATCTGCGCCCTCGCCCGCCTCGACGGCCAGGTGGTCGGCATCATCGCCAACCAGCCGCAGGTCCTCGCGGGCGTGCTGGACATCGAGGCGAGTGAAAAAGCTGCGCGCTTTGTCCAGATGTGTGACGCTTTCAATATCCCGATCGTGACCTTCCTGGACGTTCCCGGGTTCCTTCCGGGCGTCGACCAGGAGCACGGCGGGATCATCCGGCACGGCGCGAAGCTGCTCTACGCCTACTGCAACGCGACGGTGCCGCGGATCTCGCTCATCCTGCGCAAGGCGTACGGAGGTGCCTACATCGTCATGGACTCCCAGTCGATCGGCGCCGACCTCACCTACGCCTGGCCCACGAACGAGATCGCCGTGATGGGCGCGGAAGGCGCGGCCAACGTCATCTTCCGCCGCCAGATCGCCGAGGCGGAGGACCCCGAGGCCATGCGGGCGCGGATGGTCAAGGAGTACAAGTCCGAGCTGATGCACCCGTACTACGCCGCCGAGCGCGGCCTGGTCGACGACGTGATCGACCCGGCCGAGACCCGCGAGGTGCTGGTGAAGTCGCTGGCGATGCTGCGTACCAAGCACGCCGACCTCCCGTCCCGGAAGCACGGCAACCCCCCGCAGTAACCCAGCGGACATCTCTCTTACGGAGACTGACACCCATGAGCACTCCCGACATCCGCGTCGAGAAGGGCCACGCCGACCCCGAGGAGGTCGCCGCCATCACGGCCGTCCTCCTCGCCCGCGCCGCCGCCCGCCCCGAGCCCACCCACCACCGCCCCCACCCCAAGGCCGGCTGGCGCCGCCTGGACCGCGAACCGGGCTTCCGCGCCCCGCACAGCTGGCACGGCTGAGGCAGGAAGACATAAAAGCAGGGCCCCTCTTCGGAGGGGCCCTGCTTGTTGCGCCCCCAAGGGGGCGGGGCGGTACCGACACGCGGCTCCGCCGGGCGGGCGTGAGCGACCACGAGCTGCCCGCACACGGCGTACAACCGCGACGGGCAGCTTGGGAACCTCGAACCCACCTACCGCGACACTTACCGCAGACGGGCCATCAGCGCGTGCTCGACCAGCGTGATGAGCGCCGACTTGGCGTCGGCGCGGTGCCGGGCGTCGGTGGTGATGATCGGTGTGTCCGGGCCGATCTGCAGCGCCTCGCGCACCTCGTCCGGGCTGTACGGCTGGTTGCCGTCGAAGCCGTTGAGGGCGATGACGAACGGCAGGCCGCTGTTCTCGAAGTAGTCGACGGCGGGGAAGCAGTCGGCGAGCCTGCGGGTGTCGAC
>NZ_JBSFLI010000100.1:0-1850 GCF_053598955.1 Streptomyces sp. NPDC001056
GTAGAGCGGGCGGTTCTCCTCGCTGATCCACTCCGGCTCGCCGCCCATCTCGATCACCAGGGCCTGCGCGGCCAGCCGCAGCTCCTCGGGCGCGGACGGCCGTAGCATCCGATGCAGGATCGACGATCCGCACCGCAACGCAATCAGGCCGGGCGGGTCAGTCCGGCATGCATCAGAAATACCTGCAGCGCAGCGAGCGTTTCATAGTGAAGGCGTTCGAGCCGCGCATCCTTTTTCGCTTCCGCGACCAGATTGCCTCGCCCATCCCGCTTGTACGGCTCGCCCAACAGTTCGGCCATGTCGAACTGATAGTAGGTACGGTCGCCATACGGCCGCTTGCCGTCGATGTACGGCATCGGCCAGAAGTCCCCTTCGCCCAGCACGTCCTCGATTGCGTCCGAATCGACCGTCCTCCAGTTGGCGCCCCTCAGCACGGTGAGATGCGCGGCACGAAGCTGGAAACGGCCTGACGCATCGACACCGCTTTCCTTGAACGCGAACAGTTTGCGCAGCGCCGGCGGGATCGTGTATTGCCCCGGCGCAAGCGTGCCAGCCCCTGCCACGAACTGCGGCACGAGCCGGCCGAGTTCGGCCAGCGTGCGAATGGCGAGCGCATCGTCGTCGGTTTTGAGTGCCGCCTTGGCCAGTGCGATCGGTGGCCCTTCGCCAATCAGCGGCTGCGACGGATCGATACCGGGCGCACCGGATTCGACGGGCACCCACATCACGCGAAGCCGGTTGATCAGCGCGACGTGGCGCGCGGTCAGAGTGGGGTCTGCAGCCCCGTCGGCGAAGACGGCGCGGATGATCGCGTTGCGGTCGATCGATCGCGGCAAGGTTGGCGCACCCGATGCCGCGCGGGCAGCCAGCGCCGGGAGCACGGGCAAGGTCGCAAGGAAATGGCGGCGGGACAGGGTCATGGTTGGCGGTCGTGCGAAAAGGCGCGATCGGCCGGCTCGCGACGACGCTCGGCGTCGCACGTTGCCCGATGGCGATCAGGCGGCGCAGTTGCGCTCGTCCGGTGGCGGCTCGTTCTGCCCGACGCCAATGTAGCATCCGGTGCGACGACGAGCCATCTGGCAACACTGTCAGGCGGTGACGGACGAGACTTCCGCCGAAGGAGACAGATTCCGGACGACGAGGCGATCGACCTCGGCTTGTGCCGCTGCAATTCTCGCATCGGCCGCGACGATGCTCTTTTGGTGACGGTAGCGGGCGAAGAGGATCGAACCGAGTATCACGAGAACGAAGACGACGTTGCTCACGGCCGTCGTATCGTCCGCGAACTTGCCGGCCACGGTACCGATGATCGCGCCGCCCATCGCGCCAAACACGGCACCGAATATGCCGTCGCCGATCCAGCTCTTCGATGGATATTTGAGCCGCGCGAGATTGAGTGCGGAAACGGCATCCACGATGCCCACTACCTCGCCACGTGCGGCCCGGAGTTGTTCGTCGATCGCGTCCACCAGATGCCGGACACGCTCTGTATCCGATGAGGTGAGAATGCCTGCGTTGTAATAGGTCAGCAGGATGCGTTCCGATTCGTTCCACTCGGCATCAAGATCGCTCGAAATCAGGCCTTGTTCCTTGAGATAGTCCCACCCGACTTTGACATCGTTGAGCTCAATATAAGCGCCGTGCGATGCGCAACATTCGAGCACCGCCAACGCCCGGCGTAACGCAACATCCAGGGCGACGCGGTCATTCGCTCGCGAGTGCTGGTTTTTCGTCAGGTCGACGGTCGAGTTGCCGGCCGACCTGCGGGAGGGCTCGCGCGTGCTCGACCAGGCGTGGGCCCGGCTGACCGGCGAACCCCTGCCCGCCCGCTACGACTTCAGGATGCGGCC
>NZ_JBSFLI010000101.1:0-1718 GCF_053598955.1 Streptomyces sp. NPDC001056
TTGCGGATCGCCATCAGGCCGGGCATCTCGTGCTCGGCGAGGGTGATCTCCTTGCGGCCGAACTCGGCCAGCGAGAGGTCGGCGACCTTGAAGTCGGGGGTGTCAGTGGACACTGAGGCTCCTCGATGCGTGGATGGTGCGGTGGATGTCCAGGGCCGCCGTCGAGCGGTTGAGGGTGATGTAGTGCAGGCCGGGGGCGCCTTCGTCGAGGAGGCGGTCGGCCATGGCGACGGCGTGGTCGACGCCGATGCGGTGCGAGGTCGCGGGGTCGTCGCGGGCCGCTTCCAGGCGATGGGCGAGGTCTTCCGGGAAGGTGGCCGCGCTGAGTTCGGCGAAGCGGCGGATCTGGCGTACGTCGGTGGCGGGCATGATCTCCGGGATGATCGGTGTGTCGCAGCCGGCGGCGGCGACGCGGTCCCTGAGCCGGAGGTAGTCGTCCACGTCGAAGAACATCTGCGTGATGGCGTAGTCGGCGCCCGCCCTGCACTTGGCCACGAAGTGCCGCAGATCGGTCTCGGCGTCGGGCGAACGCGGGTGGCCTTCCGGGAAGGCGGCGACGCCGATGGTGAAGTCGCCTAGGGAGCGCAGGAGTTCGACCAGCTGACGGGTGTACGTGAGGCCGCGCGGATGCGGGACCCAGGGCCCCTGCGGGTCGCCGGGCGGATCGCCGCGCAGGGCGAGGACGTTGGTGATCCCCGCGTCCGCGTAGCTGCCGATGATGTGCCGCAGCTCGGCGACCGAGTGCCCCACGGCCGTCAGGTGGGCCGCGGGACGCAGGGTGGTCTCGGCGGCGATCCGCCGGGTGAGGGCCACCGTACGATCCCGGGAGGATCCGCCCGCGCCGTAGGTGACCGACACGAAGTCCGGCCGCAACGACTCGACCTTGCGCACCGCGTTCCACAGGGTGCGCTCACCCGCCGCGGTCTTGGGCGGGAAGAACTCGAAGGAGAACGTCGTCATGAGCGCCGCCCGGCGTTGAAGTAACCCGCTTCGGGGTGGTGCACGACGATGGCGTCCGTGGACTGCTCGGGGTGGAGCTGGAACTCCTTCGAGAGGTGGACGCCGATCCGCTCGGGCTCCAGCAGCTTGGCGATCTTGGCGCGGTCCTCCAGGTCGGGGCACGCCGGGTAACCGAGGGAGTAGCGGCACCCCTGGTACTCGGTGCGGAGCATGCCCGCGAGCCGGGCCGGATCGGCACCGGAGATGCCGAGTTCGGTGCGGACGCGGGCGTGCCAGTACTCGGCGAGGGCCTCGGCCAACTGGACGGACAGGCCGTGCAGTTCGAGGTAGTCGCGGTAGGCGTCGGTCTCGAAGAGCCTGGCCGTCTCCTCGCCGATGCGGGAGCCGACGGTGACGACCTGGAAGCCGACGACGTCGGTCTCGCCGGACTCCTCCGGGCGGAAGAAGTCGGCCAGGCAGAGCCTGCGGCCATGGCCTTGCCGGGGGAACGTGAAGCGGGTGAGTTCGGCGCCGTGCTCGTCCAGGACGATGAGGTCGTCGTCCTTGGACACGCACCGGAAGTAGCCGTGGACCACGGCCGCCTCCAGCAGGCCACGGGTGCGGAGCAGATCGAGCCACCTGCGCAGCCGGGGCCGGCCCTCGGACTCGATCGTGTCGCGGTCGAGCCCCCACTGGCCCTTGAAGAGGGCGCCCTCGTCGAGCCAGGACGCGTACTCCTTGAGCTGGATGCCCTTGATGACGCGGGTGCCCCAGAACGG
>NZ_JBSFLI010000102.1:0-1638 GCF_053598955.1 Streptomyces sp. NPDC001056
GTCCTCGCCAACGAGGCCCGACGACTTCAGTTGCGACACGTTCACCGCGTCCGTGTCGGCCTTGCCGGCCTTCACGTTCGACAGCGTCGTACCGCCTTCGCCCGTCAGCGTCACCTTGTCCTTCTTCGCGCTGTCATAGGCCACGGCCAACGGATTCATGCCGCCTTCCACGTCGCGGAGTGCGTCCGTCAGTTGATCGACGTTCACCGCGTCCGTGCCGGCCTTGCCCTTGGCCACGTTCGACAGCGTCACCGGGCTCGTCGACTTCCCGCCACCCAGCGTCACCGAGTTGTAGTTCGGCGTGCCATCGGCCTTCTTGTCGTACGTCACCGCGGCGATCGACTTGCCGTCCTCGCCGATCAGGCCCGACGACTTCAGCTGCGACACGTTCACCGCGTCCAGGTCGGCCGTACCGGCCTTCACGTTCGACAACGTCGTGCCCGTCTTGCCCGCCAGCGTCACCTTGTCCTTCGACGTGCTGTCGTACACCACCGCCAGCGATTCACCGGTCGTCTTGTCGAGGACACCGCCATCCGTCAGCGCATCCTTCAGGTTGCCGAGGTTTTCGTTCGTCGCGAACAGTTGCGAGCCGTTCACCGCGTCCGTGCTCTTCGCCGACAGCGTGCCAGCCTTCACGTTCGTCAGCTTCGTGCCGCCTTCACCAGCCAGCGTTGCCGACTTGTAGTTCGGCGTGCCGTCCGCGTTCTTGTCGTACGTAATTGCTGCGACCGACTTGCCATCCTCGCCAATCAGGCCCGACGACTTCAGTTGCGACACGTTCACCGCGTCCATATCGGCCTTGCCCGCCGCCACGTTCGACAGCTTCGTACCGCCTTCACCGGCGAGCGTCGCCGACTTGTAGTTCGGCGTGCCGTCCGCGTTCTTGTCGTACGTGATCGCTGCAAGCGACTTGCCGTCCTCGCCGACGAGACCCGACGACTTCAGTTGCGACACGTTCACCGCATCCATGTCGGCCTTGCCGGCTGCGACGTTCGACAGCGTCGTGCCCGTCTTGCCACCGGCCAGCGTCACCTTGTCCTTCGTCACGCTGTCGTAAGACACGGCCAACGGGTTCATGCCGCCTTCGACCTCGCTGATCGCCTTCGTCAGTTGCTCGACGTTCACCGCGTCCGTGTTGGCCTTACCCTGTGCGACGTTCGACAGCGTCACCGGACCCGTCGACTTCCCGCCACCCAGCGTCACCGAGTTGTAGTTCGGCGTGCCGTCGGCCTTCTTGTCGTACGTCACCGCAGCAATCGACTTGCCGTCTTCGCCGATCAGGCCCGACGACTTCAGTTGCGACACGTTCACCGCATCCAGGTCGGCCTTGCCCGCCGCCACGTTCGACAGCGTCGTGCCCGTCTTGCCCGCCAGCGTCACCTTGTCCTTCGACGTGCTGTCGTACACCACCGCCAGCGATTCACCGGTCGTCTTGTCAAGGACACCGCCATCCGTCAGCGCGTCCTTCAGGTTGCCCAGGTTCTCGTTCGTCGCGAACAGTTGCGAACCGTTCACCGCATCCGTGCTCTTCGCCGACAGCGTGCCAGCCTTCACGTTCGTCAGCTTCGTGCCGCCTTCGCCCGCCAGCGTTGCCGACTTGTAGTTCGGCGTGCCGTCCGCGTTCTTGTCGTACGTGAT
>NZ_JBSFLI010000103.1:0-1555 GCF_053598955.1 Streptomyces sp. NPDC001056
TGATCTGAGCGCTCGCTTAACAGACTTGCTAGTTTCCAGTCACATGGAGCTGGGCTTTCAAGCTTGATCAACTCAGGAGTTTGATTTGTCTGGTTTTTTGGTGCGTTATCCGGGTCATTTACATGCAAGGGACCACGATCAAACATCCTAGACAGAAAATCACTAAACGGTGAAGGAGCGACATTTCCCGCACTGTCTGGCGAAGATGCCTGCGCTACAGCGCCTGTGTTACCCAACGATTCCCACTGAGACGGATCTGGCTCAGGTGCCAAGGCCGGCGCTTGTACAAAATTCGGGTTGGTACGCCAGACCTCACACTCCGTCTTGAACGGCACGAAAGCCGGCGCGAACGCCGCGCCGCTCAGGTCCAGTTGAGCCGGCCCGGTCTTCTTCAAGCCACTTGTCCTGAAGTGCACACGGCCGCGCGAGCCCATCTCGATCCCTTCCGGATTCACGCGGATATACGAGCCGCCGACGCTGAGCAGGATTTCCTTCGGCGACTTCACGTGCAAAACGCCATTGACCGTTTCGACCGTCATGTCTTCCTGCGCCGCAAGCTGCATGCGGCCTCGCTGGGCCTGCACAATGACCTCGCCGGCCGACGCGACCAGGCTCATGCCCTTCCGCGCGAACAGTGACAACAGACCGCCCGCAGAAGCGGTGATCCTCTTGAGCGCGCTGAAGTGGACTCCTTTCTTCGCGGTCCCGATGATCGAACCCTCGGCGGCGAGTTGCACGCCGTCGCCGGAGACCACGCCCACCGGTCCCGGTGCAGTCACGACCGCGCCCGGCCTTTTCAATTCGTTCAGCCCGTCGCTGATCGCCTTTTGGGCCTGGGTATCCGCAGGCGATGCCTTCGACGCCTCGGCCGACTTCGCCAGCGATTCGGCTAGCGCCAACATTTCCTTGAGTTGCGCGATCGTCTCGGCCATATCAAGCTGCTTGCCCGCGCCGCCCGGCCGGTCGTAGGCCGTCACCATCACACCTGCGCCGCCTCGCGCAACCGCATGCCCTGAAGTCCGCAGTTCGGCACCCGCGCCTCGCTGGTTCAGTGCGCGGTCCACCATATGGCCGAGATGGAGTTGCGAGCGACCGGAGTGCTCCGTACCGAGTTCGATGCCTTCCTGATTGTCCCAATCGTCCATCCAGAACGTGTTGCCGGATTGCGTTCGGATCTCGTTGCGCGACATGCGCCGTCGTGATGAATTAATCAGGTCGGGGCGCTCGCTATTGTGGATAAAGGCCGCAATAAAGGGCTTGTTCGGATTGCCTTCGCGAAAGCCGATCAGCGCTTCGTCGCCGTCCAACGCGGGCATGTGCATGCCCGTATGGTTCCTGCCTGCGAACGGCTTGGCGAGCCGTAACGGAACGCTTTCCCCGCCCTTGGGCCAGTTGCCGAAGTCGCAGTGAAACCGCGCAACGTACTCGCCTTTGTCGGTCAGGTAGGCGAATCTGTACTTGTCAGGCGACGTAATGCCCGATCGGCGACTCGGCCGACACCGGGGTGATCGACCCGTACCACCGGCTGTACGGCCACCCCGGCATCTCGGTCGTG
>NZ_JBSFLI010000104.1:0-1431 GCF_053598955.1 Streptomyces sp. NPDC001056
CGGCGCCGGCAAGGGCCACCGCAACGTCATCTGCATCACGCTCGGCACCGGCCTCGGCGGCGGCATCATCATCGGCAACAAGCTGCGCCGCGGCCGATCTGCACCATCCCCAGGATGTTCATGCCCAGCAATGCAGGGCCGTTCATGGTGGGCATGACGGCAACCTGGACGTTATGGGCACGGAAGGAACCGAAAACCACTTCTGCTACCGTGGCGACGCATCCGAAGACCTCGCCGGCCGCCGTGCTGAACTGGCGAGGTTCGCATGATGTGATGCCCAAGGGTTTGGCCAGCGAGCCAGGAACGGATGTCACGCCCGCGCCGGTATCCACAATGAAGGTGACAGGCTGGCCGTTGATGCTGCCCGGCGTCTCATAGTGCCCGCGCTGATTCTTTGGCACGCTCATGGTGGCCACGCGCGGCGGCTCGCCCGCTCGTTGTGCGGCCGTGGCGGCAGGCTTTTTGCCGAAGTAATCGAAGGCAACAAAGCACAGGAACCCGATCCCGATCCAGACATAGGCGATGCCGGCGAGGCGCGGCCTTGCCATGTAGAAGGCCGCACCGGCCACCATCAGGAGGCACAAGACCGGATGGCTCAACACGAAACCTTTGAGCCATTGGGTCGTCATCAAGAGGGCGTCGTGTGGAGTCGCCCCATGCGCTATTTGCCAGATCGCGCCCGCGACAATCAGAAAGGCGTAGGGCAGCGCATTGGCGATGACGAACTGCAAAAAGGTGATACGGGGTTGGTCTGCGCGAACCTCGCGCGAACCGCGAAACACCTTCGGGTCATAGTAATGATCCTGCATGGTTTTCGCGGCCCGCTCTCGATACCAATCCCGGTCATCTGCGCTCATGGCCAGCTTTCACTTACTGAAGACCACGGCCGGCACTGGCATCACCAGCTCAACCTCTACGCGCCGGTTTGCGCTGCGCCCAGCCTCGGTGTCATTCGAGGCGACAAAGCAGGTCACGCAGTAGGAGACTTTCAGCTTTCGGGGGTCAACGCCACCACGGGCAAACGCGGCGCGCACAGTCGCAGCTCTTGCGATGGCCAAGGCGCGATTGCCGGCCACGGTGCCGGTCGAATCAGTGCGGCCACGGATCAAGACGCGCTCGGCCGTCATGGCCAGTGGCAGCAGCTCGGACAAGCTACGCTTGGCCTCATCGTTCAGATTTGCCACGGAGCTAGAAAACGGGAGCGAGCGCAACGAACTGGAGGCAGTAGCCGCGACTGGCGCGGCCGTGGCCGGGCCGACTGCAACTACCGTCACGGGGCGCACGTCGTCGGTGAGCTGGGCGGAGCCGGCCGGGATGGCATCCGCTTCGGCCGGGATGGCGAGTGTGGCGACAGTATGGGCGTCTAGCTTGGCCAAGACCGAAGGCTGCGCCGCCTTGGTGGGACGCGGGGTCAGAGGATCGCCCCGGGGG
>NZ_JBSFLI010000105.1:0-1412 GCF_053598955.1 Streptomyces sp. NPDC001056
TCTCAGTGGGCGGTTCGTGAGTATATGAGTCATTCTGGTGTCGCCTGATGGTGTGGACGGAGGCGGAACGTGCCGGTCCGATGCCGGTGGCCTGCTGGGATCGGTGGGGTGGGTGAACGCAAGCCGTACCAGAGCGACTTGACGGACGAGCAATGGGCGTTGATCGAGCCGGTGCTCACGGCCTGGAAGAACCGGCACCGTTCCGTCAGCGGCCACCAGGGCCGCTACTCGATGCGGGAGATCGTGAACTCGATCCTCTACCAGTCCCGGACCGGCTGTCAGTGGGCTCTCCTGCCGAATGACCTGCCGCCGAAGAGCGCGACGTACTACTACTTCGCCGCCTGGCGGGACGACGGCACCGACCAGCAGATCCATGAACTCCTGCGCTGCCAGGTGCGGGAGAGGAACCGGCGATTAGAGGACCCGACCCTGGTGATCCTGGACACCCAGAGTGTCCGGGCGGCCACCGGGGTCCCCGCGGCCACGACGGGCAAAGACGCCGCGAAACGGGTATCGGGCCGCAAGCGGGGACTGGCCGTGGACGTCCTCGGCCTGGTCATCGCCGTCACCGTGCTGGCCGCGAGCGTCCACGACAACGCCGCCGGCATCACTCTGCTCGACCAGGTCGCCGTCGCGGCCGGCGGCTCGGTCAGCAAAGCCCTGGTCGACCAGGGCTTCAAAAACCAGGTCGTCACGCACGGGGCTGCCCTCGGTATCGACGTCGAGATCGTCCAGCGGAACCCTGAGGAGCAGGGATTCGTTCCGCAGCCGAAACGGTGGCGGGTGGAGCAGACGTTCGGGATCTTGATACTGCACCGGCGGCTGGTCCGCGACTACGAACACCGCCCCGCTTCCTCCGCCTCACGCGTCTACTGGGCCATGACCCACGTCATAGCCCGTCGGCTCACCGACACGAACACGCTCACCTGGCGCGATCCGCGGGTGGCCGGCGCGTGAACCTGAACCCTCTCCTCCAGGCACTCGACCTTCAGGAAGACGCCGCCCGAGCCCTGGCCGATGATCTCCGCACCCAGATCGACGCCCTGCAGTCCCAACTCCGTGAGGCCGAACTACGTCTGGAACACCTCGCCATCACCCGCACGACCATCACCGGCCTCGCCGACCGAATCCCGGCCCAGACGGTCGACCCAGCAGGAAGTCTGGAACTGCCTGAGCACCCGGACTACCCGCGCATCCTCGCCGTCTTCAACGACACCCCCGGTCCGCTGAAGGCCCGAGACATCTGTCAGGCCCTCGACTTCGAGCTCCTGCCGAAACACGTCGAACGCACCCGCGCCAAGATGAAACGCCTGGTCACAATAGGAATCCTCACCGAAGCCGAGCCCGGCACCTTCAGCAGGAAGTAGTAACCAAGCCCGGAACGGACATCAACTCACGAACCGACCACTCAG
>NZ_JBSFLI010000106.1:0-1400 GCF_053598955.1 Streptomyces sp. NPDC001056
GCAGTAGTAGCCGCCGAGCGACACGCCCTCCATGCCGATCCGCTTCGGATCGACGTCGTCCCGGCCTTCGAGCCAGTCGACGATCTTGCTCGCCCAGACTTCCGAGTTGTATACGGCATTCAGGCCGTGCAGCCGCAACGCTTCGCCGGTACCGGGCTGGTCGACAATCAACGACGACACGCCGCGCGCGGCCAGCCAGGCCGGCAAGCCCACGAAGTACTTCATTTCCTTGGTCGAGTCGAGCCCGTTGACCTGCACGAGCAGCGGGCTGCGCGCATCGGCATTCTTCGCTTTCACAAGGAGTCCGGACAGATGCGTGTCGCCGTACGGAATGGCGACGCGCTCGCAGTTGTCGCCGGAGCGTGCGATGCCATCGTCGAACGTATCGAGCGAGCGTTGGTAAAGCTCGATACGTCCCGGGGCATCGTGCGCGAGCATGCGCTCGGCCGTGATCAGATAGATCGCGGCACGCTTGTACTTCTCGCCCGCCGACCGCCGCCGCCCCCGGGCCTCGTCGTCCTGCGCGAGATCGCAAAGGCGATCGGCCTTCTCGACCCACGCTTCGCGAAACGCACGCGTGCCGTCGGCGTCCGGTTGCCTGGCCGCTTCCTGGAGCGGCCCGCACATCTCCTCGATTTCACCGATGCGCGCGCCCATTTCGATGGCGAGATTGACGGACAGATTCCAGACGTAGTTGGTAGGAAAGTATCGGAACATGCTGATTGCCTTGATTGAAATTGCGTATTGCTCGATGACGGCGCCGATGACCGGTTCTCGCGCGCAGTCCGGCGCGCGACACGATGCTCAGCCCTTGTGCCCGAAGCCGGCCCACAACGGGATGGCGATGTTCAGCCACACGCTGCTGCTCTTCGCCGTGTTTGCGGCATAGATGCCTTGCTGATAATTGAGGTTGACGTTCCAGCTTCTCGCGTCGTACACGATCGACGGACCGATGCCGAAGGTCCGCATGCGATTGCCCACGCTCACGCCGCCGGCCTTGTCGTCGCTGAACTGGTTCAGGTACGCGCCGACCACGCCGAGTTTCCACGGGCCGAAGTTCCAGCCTGCGTTGAACTCCGCGACGTAACCGTCGCCCGAGCTGTAGTCCGTCGTGCCGTTCTTCAGATTGAGCAGGAAGCGGTTTGCGAGCGCGACGTCGATTCCGTTGGGAACGTTGTAGCGAATCGAGATCACCGGCTGCACCGAGGTGTAGCCCACCGCGACACTCGACTTGACCGGGCTATAGGAACCCGTCTCGAATGCAACGTCGATGCCCGACGCAATCGCCAGGTTCGGCGAGAGATTCCATTGCAACAACACGGGCGCCGGTCAGGGCCCCGGTGGCGACAGCGCCGCCCGTGTCCTCTCGCTGGCCCAGCAGACCGCCGACCAGGCGATCG
>NZ_JBSFLI010000107.1:0-1372 GCF_053598955.1 Streptomyces sp. NPDC001056
ATCCCATTTATCAGGCGTCTTGAACTTGATAGGATAATCGCCAGTGTTGTCGAATCTGACAGAAACCAGGAATCCGGCCTTGGCACGGTCAATCGACACAAGCAAAGCATCGAATTTCACAGCTTTCCGTCCATCATGAATCCCTGCATTTCTGAGCGAATTCACCAGATCGGCAACTTTGATTGCAACAGGTCGACTAAATTCTCTGACCGGACCACCTCTCATTCCGTCGCTGCACTTCGCATTGTAAAGATCGGAGATTGGCACATCGCTTTTCGGATCTTTCGGGGAGCACAGCAACGCGGCAAGCTTTCTGGCGGATTCCAGATTTTCGCCCTGCAACTTCAGTTTGTATGCCCCGATTCCGTGAACATTCTTATTTCCGGCCGAATCACCAATTTGAACAGACAGCACATCTCCAGAGACTGAAACCTCGTTGTTTCCATATGAATTGACACTCCCATCTGCACCACCATTCGTCGTGTAGCTAAATTGCATTGCTTGACCCTTCAAATTCATAGCCTCGCCGTTTGCACACTCCATCAGAACAACCGGAGAGATTGCAAGGATTCCCAATGCAATGCGCCATAAATTACTAATCATAGTCAACCCCGCACCGCCTATTTATTGAGACAGGTGAGCTCGCGTATCTCAGACCCCCACCCATTCCCATTCAGCGTTGCCGGCGTCGTTCGAAATCGACGGCATCGGCTGGCCACGCCGCATCGTCACGATGCGGGACAGGTCATAGCGATATTCCGGCGTCGAGTAGTCCGCATTCGCGCGCACGCGCGCCACCCATCGACCGCCACGCGGACACGCCGCGCCGGGCAAGCTGAACTGCTCCGTGCCTTCGACGTAGGCGGACGAGAATGGCTTCGTGGGGATCGGGGCGCTACCTTCCCATACCCATTGCACCGGCCCATCGAGATGGACGCCGTCTCCGGACTCCATCGGCATCTTCACGCTGTCGGTCGTAGCGATGTCGCCGGCCTTGAATGGCATCACCTGCAAGCTGCGGTAACTGCCACCGGCATTCAGACGCACTGCTCGATACAGGCCATCTTCAACAAATGTTTCACCCGGCTTCACCGGCTTGTACGACATGCTGACACGATGCGTGGATTCCCACTGCTCGCGCTCCTGAGGCGTCGATGGATAGTCTCGGTCAAAGGTGACCCGGGCCGGATTTTTGTAGTCCGAATGAAAATCGACGTAATTCAAATTATTTTTAATTCCATCGACTTTTATATTTGCGTGAACAACAGCATTAACTTCATAGACGCCCGCAGGGAACTTAACAGCACGCCGGCCGGCGGGTGGAAGGCGCCCACCAGGTTCTTGCCCTCGGCGGTGTTGATGCCGGTCTTGC
>NZ_JBSFLI010000108.1:0-1348 GCF_053598955.1 Streptomyces sp. NPDC001056
GTTGTACCAGCGCCCGTGAGACTTGTAGACGGTCACCGAATCGCCGGGAATGATGAAGGTCCGCTTCGTCATGCATTGCGCATCGGGCGCCGAGTAGAAGTACGCGCGCCCCGCGCCGATGACCGTGCCCGAAGCCGGCGGCCGGAAGTTGTCCTCCGGGCCGCTCGTTGCGGTGTTGAGCTTCGTGCAGTCCACCGCGTTTTTTGCGTACGCACCGTTCGTGCCCACGCACGCGCCGATCGCAAGCATCGCGATCGCGATGCGCTTCGTCATTTTCATCTGCATGATCCGTTATTGAGGTCGTATTGTCGTGTCGTTTTGCCGGCTCTCTACCGGCACGTGTTCAATTCTGTGCCGCCGTCGCCTGCTCGACGCCAGCCGCCTCCTGGCGATGGCCAAGCCGCCCGGAAATCGCCTGCCCTGCCTCCTTCAACAGCGCGACGTAATGCGCCTTCGTATCCGCACCGCATCGTCGGGAACGACAGCGACAATCCCGCGATCACGCGATCGAAACGGTCGAACACGGGCACCGCGAGACACAGCAGGCCATCTTCCTGCTCCTCGTTGTCCTCGCCATAGCCCTGCTGCCGCACGTGCGGCAGGATGCTCGTCACTGCTTCCGCCGACGCGAGCGTCTTCGCGGTCGACTTCCGGAACTTGACGCCGGCCAGCACTGTGCGCGCTTCGCCGGGCATCATCCACGCGAGCAGCACCTTGCCGATCGCCGTACTGTACAGCGGATTGCGCCGGCCAATACGCAACTGCATGCGCAGCCCGTAATCGGGACGGGCGATCGAGCGTGAGGGGCATGTTTGAGTGGTGCCGGTTCGAGTCCGGTCCCCGGCCCCCGCCTCCAGTCACTCAATGTTCGACGACGTAAAAGCCCCCGGAAAATCGACGCGTTCCCTGGGGTTTTGGTCGCCGGTGCTTTCGTGCACTTCGTGGCACGCTCGCGAATCCGGACGTTGGCGTGCATCCGCCGCGTGGCGCTTCAGTCGAACGTATGCACTACGGCGGACGCCTTGGTCGCGATCAGCCAGTTGCCCTCTACCTTATGCATGACGAAGTGATCGTTGAATAGCTTGTTGCCGATTCGCACCCGCACGGTAGCTGTTGAAAGGTTGTCCGATATATTCTCCGTCGACAGGATCGCTTCGTCTCTCGGCGCGCCGGTCGATCGAGGACTCTGCCTCCCGTGGATGAGTGCCGCATACTCCTGCGACGACAGCGTGCGCAACCGACCTTCATCCATCCACTGAATCATGCAGCTCGGGTGAAAGACCGTGTCGAAATCACGGCTCTTCGGCTCATAAGCCAAATTGAAATAATCGTCGATCAAAGCAACGAC
>NZ_JBSFLI010000109.1:0-1327 GCF_053598955.1 Streptomyces sp. NPDC001056
GTCCCACTCACGCTGCTCACGCACGTCGAGCAGAACGGCCGCGGCATCGGCGCCCCGGGTGTACCGGACAGCCTCGTCGACGGTGACACGGTCCTCGCCGGTGGAGAAGGGGGACATCACACAACCTCTCGGAAATGGATAAGGGCGGAACGGGAAAGGCGTTCAGCCGGTCGTCACGGTCAGCCCTCGCGGCGATGGCGGAGCCGAAGCCTCGTCCACGGTCGCCGCGCCCGCCCTGAGGCGTACGGCGGCGAGCCCGCGACATCACCGGTCGGTCAGTGACTGCGACTCCCGAGCGCCTCCCGGCCGACGGTGTCCGTGAAGAACACGGAGACCCCCTCGGGTTACCCCCGGGGGTATATGCATACGATAGCACGAGTACCCCGGGGGGTATCCAGCCCTCGCACCGACCCCGATCGAGCGACATCGGTCACCGACAACCCTCACGAGTGACGAGCGACACCCGACCGGACACGGAAAGTCGCAGGTCAAGGAGCGCCTCCACAGCGACGACCCGGACGATCGAGGCGGCGACGCGACCGCCTCGCCGGCCAGGCCCCCCACGGGATCCAGCCGCCGATCGCACACGCGACACCCGGCTCACCCCCCGAGGCCGGCTTGCTCCCGTATACCCCCGTGGGTATACGATGCTTCCCATCAATACCCCCACGGGTATCTGTTTCATATACCCCACCGGGTATCCAGGGATTCCAGTCCCTCCGCATCACCCGCGTCAGGAGACATCCATGCACTTCGCGCAGCACTACCTCGACTGCCTGTCCCAGGCCGCGTACGTCATCGGCGATCCCACCAGCGGCAAGGCCGTCGTGGTCGACCCCCGCCGGGACGTGGACGAGTACGTCGCGGACGCCGAGGCCCACGGATTCACCGTGGAAGCGGTCATCAACACCCACTTCCACGCCGACTTCCTCGCCGGCCACCTGGAGCTGGCCCAGCGCACCGGCGCATGGATCGGTTACGGGCAGCGCGCCGTCACCGAGTACCCGATCCGCAAGCTCGCCGACGGTGAGCGGATCTCCCTGGGTGAGGTCACCCTCCAGATCATGGAGACGCCGGGACACACCCCCGAGTCGATCAGCATCCTCGTCTTCGAGAAGGCCGAGGACACCGTCCCTTACGGGGTGCTCACCGGCGACGCGCTGTTCATCGGCGACGTCGGACGCCCCGACCTCCTCGCCTCCGTCGGCGTCACCGCCGAGGAACTGGGCGCGATGCTCTACGACAGCGTCCACCACAAGCTGATGACCCTGCCCGACGAGGTCCGCGTCTTCCCCGCCCACGGCGCCGGCTCCGCCTGCGGCAAGAA
>NZ_JBSFLI010000110.1:0-1320 GCF_053598955.1 Streptomyces sp. NPDC001056
TTTTTGTGTGCGACGCGAATCGCGAGGAAGTGCCGGCTGGCGTTCGGGTTCGACGCGTTGCGTTCAATCAGCCGACGTCACCACGATAGGTGCACGGCTGCCAATCGGGTATGGAACAACCGGCGAACGCGCCATTCGCGAAACGCAAATAATCGCGGGCGGTGGGCGGGAAGGCGTGACGGGAAAGCGCGAAGCGAACGGGCGCGGCGTCGACGCGACGCTCGCTCATGCGTCACGGGGAATTCCCTCATGGACATCGGGGCATCCACGCACGGCGCCATTCACGTCACGCATGCATACGATGAGGCAAACCCTTCACGAACCATGCAAGAAGAAGCCGCCCGCCGGGTAGCGGGAGGCGAAAAAACGGGGGCAAACCAAGATGCATCGGTCGAGCACCCGCGCAATCCTGGTCACTGCCCTTTCCTGCATCACACTGCGCCGCAGTTCGTTCAGACATGAGATAAGTCTCATTCTTCCTTTTTAAATTCAATTTATATCTAAAAAACAAAAACCATCTCCCCTCGATACACCACCATATTCTTATCCATAGCATCTAAATCCATTACCAAACACAAATTCCACACTCCTCACGCAGAAAGTTAAATACAGTATCCGCCCAACAAAAAATCCATCTCAAAATATCAAATCATTTAACACGCCAAACAAGTTTGATATTCTTCACCACGAATTTTCCAGAATCCTCCTTTTTCACTTAAATCCACAATTCCGACCATTCGGAATTGCGGCGAAAGTATCCAGATTGCGGTGATGTCGATAGAAAGTACATTTCGGAATTTCGTGTACGGTCGGATTAGCGGCAACAAGCGGCCTGTCGATCTCCATTTCGGTCTCGCCCAACGCACGGTCGGCCATCTGCTCGCGCTCCATCACGCCGATATTCGCGAAGGGTTGATATCGGGGATCGACGGACAACTGACCTGCGTGTCCACCCACGCGCATCTATCGCCCGCGCTGTTTCTCGGTCTGCCCGTGTCGGTCCGGCTGACGACCGATCGGGGTGGCATACGCGCGATCAATGCGATCGTGCACGACGTGCGAGCCGGTCAATCCGACGGTGAACTGACCGTGTACCAGTTGCACGTGTGCGACGCCCTGTCGCTGATGGACCGCCGCACGAACGTCCGCATGTTCCGATCGTGCAGCATGATCGACATTCTGGCGACGCTGATGAACGAGTGGAAACATCGCGGCCCGGCACTCGCGCAGGCATTCGATTTCGACCTGTCGGCATTGCGGGCCGAACGCTATCCGGTGCGCGAATTGACACGGCAGGTGCTGCGGGCCGACAGCAGCTCA
>NZ_JBSFLI010000111.1:0-1298 GCF_053598955.1 Streptomyces sp. NPDC001056
GGGTTTCGCCCGTACCGTCCCGGAGCGCCCCGCCCCGGCGATACCGTGGTGACACACGCCAGATGACAGCCCAGGAGCCCCGGATGCCACTCAGCGCACCAGATACCGTGCCAACGACACCACCGAGACCACCAGCCGGATCACCAACACCACCTAAGGCGCCCGTCACCGTTCCGACTGCACTGCCTGCCGCATTGCCCACCGTTCCGACAACACCGCCAAGACCACCTGCCCCGCCACCGCCGACACCGCCCAGCGCCCCGGTCAGGGTTCCGACTGCACCTGTTGCCGTATTCGCTACCGTGCCGACAACGCCACCGAGGCCGCCGGTCCCGCCGCCGATGCCACCCAGAGCAGCGGTCACCGTTCCGACCGCACCTGTTGCCGTATTCGCTACCGTACCGACAACGCCACCGAGGCCGCCGGCCCCGCCACCGACACCGCCCAATGCGCCACTCAGCGTTCCGACCGCACCTGTTGCCGTGTTCGCTACCGTTCCGACGACACCGCCGAGGCCGCCAGTCCCGCCACCGCCAACACCACCCAGAGCCCCAGTCAGTGCCCCGACCGCACCCGTTGCCGTGTTCACTACCGTGCCGACAACGCCGCCGAGGCCGCCAGTCGGATTACCGCCACCGATGCCACCCAGTGCACCGGTTACCGTGCCAATCACACCACCGAGACCGCCGGTCCCGCCGCCACCGCCGACACCACCCAATGAACCTGTCACAGCACCGACCGCGCCAGTCGCCGTATTCGCCACCGTGCCAATCACCCCACCGAGACCGCCGGTCCCGCCACCGATGCCACCCAGTGCACCGGTTACCGTGCCAACGACACCGCCAAGACCACCGGTCGGATCACCAACACCACCCAAAGCGCCCGTCACCGTTCCGACTGCGCCGCTTGCCGCGTTGCCCACCGTTCCGATCACCCCACCGAGGCCGCCAGTCGGATTGCCACCACCGATGCCACCCAGCGCGCCGGTTACCGTGCCTACCACACCACCGAGACCACCGGTCCCACCGCCACCGCCGCCGCCGACACCACCCAACGCCCCCGTCACCGCACCGGCCACCCCTGCGACCGGCTCGAGCAAGCCGTTACCGATATCGATGGTCGCGCTTCCCGTCCCGGTCCCTGCCAGTCCGATCGAGATCCCGCCTGCATTCGGGTTGCCGACTGCCACCACCCCGTTCCCCCATCCCGTCAGGGTGCCGACGAGTTCACCGGGCGCCGGCGATCCGCCTCCGATGATGATGCCGTCGGATTTGCTGACACTTCCCAGCGGGGAAGCC
>NZ_JBSFLI010000112.1:0-1266 GCF_053598955.1 Streptomyces sp. NPDC001056
GGCGGCCTCGTCGTCGACGACGGTGGCGCTGATGCCGGGCAGCGGGGTCTGTGCGGAGCCGGGCTTGGTCGCGGTGACGCCGGGCAGGGGGGAGATCATCATGGCGCCGGTCTCGGTCTGCCACCAGGTGTCGACGATGGGGGTGCGGTCGGCGCCGATGTGCTTGCGGTACCAGATCCACGCCTCGGGGTTGATGGGTTCGCCGACGGAGCCGAGGATGCGCAGGCTGCTCAGGTCGAACTTGGCGGGGATGTCGTCGCCCCACTTCATGAACGTGCGGATGGCGGTGGGTGCGGTGTAGAGGAGGGAGATCTTGTATTTCTGCACGATCTCCCAGAAGCGGCCCTGGTGCGGGGTGTCGGGTGTGCCCTCGTACATGACCTGGGTGGCGCCGTTGGCGAGGGGGCCGTAGACGATGTAGGAGTGGCCGGTGACCCAGCCGACGTCGGCGGTGCACCAGAAGACGTCGGTGTCGGGCTTGAGGTCGAAGGCGGCCCAGTGGGTGTAGGCGGCCTGGGTGAGGTAGCCGCCGGAGGTGTGCAGGATGCCCTTGGGCTTTCCGGTGGTGCCGGAGGTGTAGAGGATGAACAGGGGGTGTTCGGCCTCGAAGGGCTGGGGGGTGTGCTGGGGGGACTGGCGGGCGACGAGGTCGTGCCACCACACGTCCCGGGTGTCGTTCCAGGTGATGTCCTGGCCGGTGCGGCGGACGACGAGGACGTGTTCGACGGTGCCGGTCTTCTCGGCGGCCTCGTCCACGGCGGGCTTGAGGGCGGAGGGTTTGCCGCGTCGGTAGCCGCCGTCGGAGGTGATGACGATCCGGGCGTCGGCGTCCTTGATGCGGGTGGCGAGGGCGTCGGCGGAGAAGCCGCCGAAGACGACCGAGTGTGTGGCGCCGATCCGGGCCGTGGCCAGCATGGCGATGGCGGTCTCGGGGATCATCGGCATGTAGATGGCGACCCGGTCGCCCTTGCGGACGCCGAGTTCGAGCAGGGCGTTGGCGGCGCGGGAGACCTCGTCCTTGAGTTCGGCGTAGGTGATGGCGCGGCTGTCGCCGGGCTCGCCCTCGAAGTGGATGGCGACGCGGTCGCCGTGGCCGGCCTCCACGTGCCGGTCCACGCAGTTGTACGCGACGTTCAGTTCGCCGTCCTTGAACCACTTCGCGAACGGGGGGTTCGACCAGTCCAGCGTCTCGGTCGGTTCCTTGGCCCAGGTCAGCCGGCGGGCCTGGGCGGCCCAGAAGCCGAGCCGGTCAGCGCTGGCCTGTTC
>NZ_JBSFLI010000113.1:0-1264 GCF_053598955.1 Streptomyces sp. NPDC001056
GGCGATCGAAATTGCGTCGCGCTCATGCTCGTCGGCATATCCGTAGATCACGACGGGACCATTGTTGGCCGCACTGTTCCGAACGGTCACCAACAAGCTGGCGAGCGCAATCCGGTCAGCATTTGAAATGGCCACGACGCCGAGGTCGAGCCTACTTGCGTATTGCAAGGAAAAGCTGCAAGCAAACACGACGCTTGAAGCACAAAGCCCCACAAGGCTAATCGATGCCCAAGATATACCACGCAATATTGTCCGCATTCCTGATCGCCATTGTCGGGACCTCTTTGGCGAGCCGCCTGCTGAGAAATTGTCCATAGGTGTTCTTGTAGTCAATCGCTCCGAATGTATCCCGAAAATGCACACACTCGTGAACAATGGTCAGTTGCATCGAGGAAAACGTACCCGCACTCGTATCCGGAAGCTCACAGAACTTCGGGGAAATCGATATCGTGTGCGTGGCGGTATCGGGGCCGCAAACGTGCGCAACTTCGCCGTCTAGATTTTTGGTATTTGGCGTACAGCCGAGAGCCCGATCAAGGTCGGGATCGGAGCGAACGAAATTCCTTGCCGTCAATCCGTTCATGACTGTGATCAACGCCACCAATCCGTTCGTCAGCGCACCGCGAGTGGGCTCGTCGGCGACCCCGAACCACTCTCTGACTCTCGCCCGCGCAGGCTCTCTCCAGACATGGAGTTCGTCGACTCTCTGCGTGATTATTTTTACGGCATCGTCGCGCAACGTCAGGACTTTCTTCCGAAATTCCGCGTCCGTCATGTTTTTGCAGATTGGCGGCCCGTCGACTGCCAATAAAAGCTCGATCTTCGAACCATGCGTCGTATTCGTCATGGCTGAGTCATGCACGGTCACGTATTCGTAGTCATCGTGCGGCATGGCCATGCTCCACTATTTCAATTCTCAGTTTCTCCGCGTAGCGCGTTGCTACGCGCTGTGTGAGCCCGGCACTATCAGTCATACCGCTGAAGACACGTCCGGAACTGGTATGTATTCGATACGGCACACCGACCAAAGGCTGCCCCGTTTTCTCGTTTTTCAATACATACTGCTCGTCGCATTCCGCACCACCGACGGGCAGGTGAGAATGTTCGTCTCCCAGCCCTTTCCGCTCGGTGGACCCGTCCCCGACCCGCATCTTCATGCCCCGTTCGGCATAGAACACAGGCGGCGGACTGCACCCACATGCATTGATATCCCCGCTCAGCGCCCATCCTTGGCCATTCGGTGCCCTGCCGGGCAAGCGCGGGC
>NZ_JBSFLI010000114.1:0-1263 GCF_053598955.1 Streptomyces sp. NPDC001056
GCGGCTGACGTCGCGGATGCGGCTGACGCTGGTGGTGCTGCTGGTCGCGCAGTTCATGCTCGCGGTGGACTTCTCGATCCTGAACGTGGCGTTGCCGGTGATCGGCAAGGGCCTGGGCTTCTCGCTGGGCAACCTGCAGTGGATCGCGACCGCGTTCGCGCTGTGCGCGGCCGGGTTCACCCTGCTGTTCGGGCGGGTCGCGGACCTGTTCGGGCGGCGCCGGCTGTTCCTGGGCGGCCTGGCCGTGCTGGGCCTGGCCTCCCTCGCCGGCGGCCTCGCCACCAGCCCCGAGATGCTCATCGTGGCCCGCGTCTTCCAGGGCCTGGCCACCGCGGCCGTCACCCCGGCCGGCCTGTCCCTGCTGACCACCTCCTTCCCCGAAGGACCCCTGCGGGAGAAGGCCCTGGGCCTGAACGGGGCACTGATGTCGGCCGGCTTCACCACCGGCGCCATCCTCGGCGGAGTCCTGACCGACCTGCTGTCCTGGCGCTGGTCGTTCTTCATCAACGTGCCCGTCGCCGCGGCCGTCCTGGTCATCGCCCCGATGGTGCTCGCCGAGTCCCGCCCCGCCACCCGCCCGCGCCTGGACCTGCCCGGCGCCCTCAGCGTCACCCTCGGCCTGCTCGCCGTCGTCTTCGGCTTCACCCAGGCCGGCGAACACGGCTGGACGAACCCCACCGCACTCGTCGTACTCGCCGCCGGCATCGCACTGCTGATCGCGTTCTACTTCATCGAGCGCACCAGCACCGCCCCCCTCGTCCCCGTCACCGTCCTCGCCCGCCGCACCGTCGCCTGGGGCAACGTGGCCGGCATCCTCGCCTTCGTCACCGAGACCTCCCTGGTCTTCCTGATGACCCTCTACCTGCAGAAGGTCCTGGGCTTCTCCCCGCTGGCCGCCGGACTCTCCTTCGGCGTCCTGGGCCTGGGCACCGTCCTGGGCGGCACCCTCGCCCCCCGCGTCATCGCCCGCACCGGCACCCGCGCCACCCTGATCACCGGCGCCCTCATCCAGACCGCCGCCACCGCCGCCCTCCTCCTGCTCGGCACCACCACCCACAGCCTGGGCCTGCTGCTGCCCGCCACCTTCATCGGCGGCATCGGCAACATGCTCCTCATCGTCGGCTTCATGGTCACCGCCACCAGCGGCCTGCCCGACCACGAACAGGGCATGGCCACCGGCCTCGCCACCATGAGCCAGCAGATCGGCATCACCATGGGCACCCCCGTCATGAGCGCCATCGCCACCGGCGCCATGGCGACGAC
>NZ_JBSFLI010000115.1:0-1232 GCF_053598955.1 Streptomyces sp. NPDC001056
TGGCGGTCACGCGGTTCCCGGAGACACCGGTACCAGAGACCACCGAGGCGCCGGCCGAGCCGGTGCCGTGAACCTTGGCGGCGGGCGCACCGGACGGCTTGCCGTGAGCCGTGGCGGTGGGCTGGGGGGTGCCGGTCGCAGCGCTGGCCACTCCCCCCGCCGTCGCGATGGCTGCGGCGGTGGCCGCGATGAGCATGATCGGGCGGATACGCATGAATCAGTGTCCTTTCCTGCGGGCGTCCGGTTGATGCCCGCACCCCTGTACGCCCCTCGGTGCCCGTGCGGTCGCACCCCGGACACGTGGTCCATGTCACAGGACGTGGGCGCGACCTGGGGACGGCGCTCGTGCGTACAGGCTTGAGCGGCGCGAGGCTCCGCCCGGGAGGCACGGCTCCACCGCCGTGGTCGAGGAGTGCTTCCCGGCGAACCGCCTGTGATGCGAGCCGATCGACAGCACCAGGAGAGAAGCCGTTGATGACGCCACAGGAGTTCGACGCGTTCTACGCAGCGTCCTTCTCCCGCCTGACCGGACAGCTCTACGCGATGACCAGCGACTGGTCCGAAGCACAGGACGTGGTCCAGGAGGCCTTCATCCGCGCGTGGGACCGAAGGCGCACGTTCGACCCCGACGATGCCCCGGAAGCCTGGATCCGGACCACCGCCCGGCGGCTGGCCATCTCACGTTGGCGACGTCTGGCCCGGGGTCTGCATCTGGCCGGACGCCACCACCATGAACCCCGCACCGTCGAGCCGCCCACTGAGGAGTACTTGATGCTGGTCATCGCGCTCCGCGACCTGCCCGAGGCGCAGCGCAGCGCCATGGTCCTGCACCACATGTGCGACCTTTCCATCGAGCAGGTCGCGGCCGAGACCGGTGCCAGCGTCAGTGCCGTCAAGAGCCGCCTCGCCCGCGGGCGGACCGCGCTGGCGGCCCGGCTCGGCGACCAGCCCCCGACCAGCGAGGAAGGACGACTCCATGTCTGACCCCCTCCACGACACCCTGGGCGACCGGCTGCGGCTGCTCGGCACGCAGATGCCGGCACCGACCCTGCCCGCCGCGGAGATCCGCCGACGCGCCGACCGGCGCCGCCACCGCCGGCACGCCCTGGGCGCGACCGCGGCCTGCACCGCGGCAGCCCTGTGCCTGGCTCTCCCGTCCGTGCTGCACTCACCCGGCCCACGGCACGGAGCAGCCCCCACGGACACCTCCTCCGTGTCAGCTTCCCCCCGCC
>NZ_JBSFLI010000116.1:0-1219 GCF_053598955.1 Streptomyces sp. NPDC001056
TCGGCACCAGCACCCTCGTCGGCGGTACGGCCACCCTCACCACCTCCACCCTCGCCGTCGGATCGCACTCCCTCACCGCCGTCTACAACGGCAACGCCAACTTCACGGGTTCGACGTCCCCGGTGGACATCCAGACGGTGACCCAGGCGGCAACCACCACCACCCTCACCTCCGCGCCCGATCCTTCCGTCTTCGGCCAGGCGAAAACCCTCACCGCGACGGTCACCGCCGTACCGCCGGGAGCCGGCACACCCACCGGCACCGTCAACTTCTTCGACGGCGCGACGCTGCTGGGTACGGGCACCCTCGTCGGCGGCACCGCCACCCTCACCACGTCCGCTCTCCCGGTCGGGTCGCATTCCCTGACGGCTGTCTACAGCGGGGACGCGGAGTTCACGGGTTCGACGTCCCCGGTGGACATCCAGACGGTGACGCAGGCGGCAACCACCACCGGCCTCACGTCGGCGCCCGACCCCTCCGTCTTCGGTGAGGCCAAAACCCTGACGGCGACGGTGACTGCCGTACCGCCGGGAGCCGGCATCCCCACCGGCACCGTCAGCTTCTTCGACGGCGCCACCCTCCTCGGCACCAGCACACTCGTCGGCGGTACGGCCACCCTCACCACCTCCACCCTCGCCGTCGGATCGCACTCCCTCACCGCCGTCTACAACGGCAACGCCAACTACACCGGATCCACCTCACCCGTGGACACCCAGACGGTCACCCAGGCGGCAACCACCACCGGCCTCACGTCGGCGCCCGACCCCTCCGTCTTCGGCCAGGCCAAGACCCTCACCGCGACGGTGACTGCCGTGCCGCCGGGAGCCGGCACACCCACCGGCACCGTCAGCTTCTTCGACGGCGCCACCCTCATCGGCACCGCGACACTCAGCGGCGGCACCGCCACCCTCACCACCTCCACCCTCGCCGTCGGGCCGCACTCCCTCACCGCCGTCTACAACGGCAACGCCAACTTCACGGGTTCGACGTCCCCGGTGGACACCCAGACGGTCACCCAGGCGGCAACCACCACCACCCTCACCTCCGCACCCGACCCCTCCGTCTTCGGTGAGGCGAAAACCCTGACGGCGACGGTCACCGCCGTACCGCCGGGAGCCGGCATCCCCACCGGCACCGTCAGCTTCTTCGACGGCGCCACCCTCCTCGGCACCAGCACCCTCGTCGGCGGTACGGCCACCCTCACCACCTCCACCCTCGC
>NZ_JBSFLI010000117.1:0-1198 GCF_053598955.1 Streptomyces sp. NPDC001056
GTACGGCGACGCGAACCTGTCTCCCTGGCCTGGCACTTCCACGGCGTAGTCGAGGAAGCCCTCCGGCGACTGCGGGAACCGTCCGCCGAGCGGCCCAGGACGTTGATAGGTCAGGTGTGTAAGCGCAGTAATGCGTTCAGCTAACTGATACTAATTGCCCGTAAGGCTTGATCCTATAACAAGTCTGCCTTGTAGATCTGCGCCGTGCGACAGCACCGGCCGCGATCCAAAGCGACAAGTTGGATTCTCGTGTGTGATACACACAACCAAGATTACTGCTTCTTCCAGGATTGGTTGTGCTGCGAAGCCAGCGCAACAACCCTCTTTGCCTGATGACCATAGCGAGTCGGTCCCACCCCTTCCCATCCCGAACAGGACCGTGAAACGACTCTACGCCGATGATAGTGCGGATTCCCGTGTGAAAGTAGGTAATCGTCAGGCTCCCTAAGCCAGAAACCCCCGCCCGAAAGGCGGGGGTTTTTGCATTGGCGCGGCGGAAATGCACATGGGATCAGGACGGGCGGCCGGCTTGATACAGCTCCGCGGCACTCCTACCTCCAGGCACGTTTCGCCGCACCGCACGTCAATCTGGCGAGACTGAGGCGTGGAATGCGTCGATCCAGGCCTTCAATGTTCTCGGCCATTGGCTGCGCCGCACGTCAACCTGGCTGGAATCGGAGCGTCGAATGCGGCGACTCAGGTCACCGCTGTTCTCGAGCGATCTGCAGCGCTGCGCTAATGAGATCTCCCAACGCTCTCCCTGTACCACACATCAATCGGCCCCCAGTAGTCCACATCAGACGTCGATTCAATTAGACGTCGATTTATCCGGAATGGCAGCGGAATGGCTGATGATGTGCGACGTTTGTCGAAAATGACTGGCGATTGATGTGTCCGGGCAAATGGCATCTTGAACCATCTACCGGTCCTTCGACACGATACATCGACGTAATCGTCGGCGCACACAACGAACTCAGCGCCAAATCGTCATAAAAATCTATGCGCATAAAGTCCATTCGAGCGACAGGCCCGGCAGAGCGGAGAGCGCGCCCTTCGGGGTAATATCGCCTTTCGTCCCGATTCCCGGCGTTTCCAGGCAACCGCCGGCGGTCGGTGTCCTCCGTATTCCGTCTCCCGCACCGTTCATGACTGACAGCCCTGCCCAAGGTGGTCGGACGACCGACTTCTTGCCGTATCT
>NZ_JBSFLI010000118.1:0-1194 GCF_053598955.1 Streptomyces sp. NPDC001056
CGCGTCGGACTTCTCCATGTGGGGTTCGAGGTAGGCGACGGCGGCCTTCATCACCTCGGCGGACTGGAGCACGAACGGCAGCTGCATCTGCCCCGAGCCGAACAGCTCGCCGACGACCTTCATCCCGTCCAGCAGCGTCTCGTTGACGATGTCCAGGGCGGGACGGTCCTCAAGGGCCGCGTCCAGGTCGGCTTCCAGGCCGTTGCGCTCACCGTCGATGATCCGCCGCGCCAGGCGCTCCTCCAGCGGCAGCGCGGCCAGCTCCTCGGCCTTGCCCGCCTTCAGGGACTTCGCGGTCGCGCCCTCGAACAGCCGCATGAGCTTCTGGAGGGGGTCGTAGCCCTCGGACCGGCGGTCGTAGATCAGATCCAGCGCGGTCCGCACCTCCTCCTCGCCGAACCGCGCGATCGGCAGGATCTTCGACGCGTGCACGATCGCCGAGTCCAGACCCGCCTTCACGCACTCGTCCAGGAACACCGAGTTCAGCAGGATGCGCGCGGCCGGGTTCAGACCGAAGGAGATGTTCGACAGACCGAGTGTGGTCTGCACGTCCGGGTGGCGCCTCTTCAGCTCACGGATCGCCTCGATCGTCGCGAGGCCGTCCTTGCGGGACTCCTCCTGACCCGTGCAGATCGTGAACGTCAGGGTGTCGATGAGGATGTCCGACTCCAGGATTCCCCAGTTCCCGGTCAGGTCCGCGATCAGCCGCTCGGCGATGGCGACCTTGTTCTCGACGGTGCGGGCCTGGCCCTCCTCGTCGATCGTCAGCGCGATCAGCGCCGCACCGTGCTGCCGCGCGAGCCGGGTGACCTTCGCGAACCGGGACTCGGGCCCGTCGCCGTCCTCGTAGTTCACCGAGTTGATCACCGCACGGCCGCCCAGCCGCTCCAGGCCGGCCTCGAGGACGTCGACCTCGGTGGAGTCCAGCACGATCGGCAGCGTCGAGGCGGTGGCCAGACGGCCGGCCAGCTCCGCCATGTCCGCCACACCGTCCCGGCCGACGTAGTCCACGCACAGGTCGAGCATGTGCGCGCCCTCGCGGATCTGCTCCCGGGCCATCTCCACACAGTCGTCCCAGCGGGCCTCCAGCATCGCCTCGCGGAACTTCTTCGACCCGTTCGCGTTCGTGCGCTCGCCGATCGCCAGATACGACGTGTCCTGCCGGAACGGCACCGACTGGTACAGCGACGCGGC
>NZ_JBSFLI010000119.1:0-1188 GCF_053598955.1 Streptomyces sp. NPDC001056
GCGCGCTCGACGCCGTACCAGCCGAAGCCGTCGCGCGGCTTCGACGCCGCGATGCTCGCGTACTGCGGCATCGTGTGCGCGTTCTTCATCGCGGTGGTCGGCATCTCGGTGTTCGCGTCGTTCGTGAAGTTCTGGCCGTACCAGATGAGCCTCGGGCTGCAGCACTACGAGATGGGGTTGATCGGCGCCGGCATCTTCGACGCGTACAAGAACAGCCTGCGGATGGCCGCGACGGTCGCGCTCGGCGGCACGATCGTCGTGTTCGGCGGGGCGTACCTGATCGAGAAGACGCGCGGCGCGCGCTGGCTGCGCGGCTTCATCGCGCTGTGCGCGATCCTGCCGATGGGCGTGCCGGGGCTCGTGCTCGGCATCAGCTACATCTTCCTGTTCAACGCGCCCGGCAATCCGCTGAACGGGCTGTACGGCTCGCTGTGGCTGCTCGCGATCGTCACGGTGGTGCACTACTACGCGTCGAGCCACCTGACCGCCGTCACCGCGCTCCGGCAGATCGACAGCGAGTTCGAGGCCGTGTCCGCGTCGCTGAAGGTGCCGTTCTACAAGACCTTCGTGCGCGTGACCGTGCCCGTGTGCCTGCCCGCGATCCTGCTGATCGCGCGCTACCTGTTCGTCAACGGAATGACGACGGTCTCGGCCGTCGCGTTCCTCTACTCGCCCGATACGCAACCCGCGTCGGTCGCGATCCTGAACCTCGACGACGCGGGCCAGATGGGCCCGGCTGCCGCGATGGCCACGCTCGTGCTCGCGACCTCGTCGTTCGCGTGCGTGCTGTTCGCGTGCATCTCGCACCGCCTGTTGCGCCGCACGCAGGCCTGGCGCAATCCGCATCGCCGTTGATTCCCTGACTGTATTCACGTGACGTCCCGACTTCATCAAGGAGACACCATGACGCTCGCCGCCCAGCCCATCCTGCTCACCCCCGGCCCCCTGACGACCTCCGACACCACGCGCGACGCGATGCTGCGCGACTGGGGCTCGTGGGACAGCGACTTCAACGCGATCACCGCGCGGCTGCGCGAACGCCTGCTGCAGATCGTGCACGGCGAAGGCACGCACGAATGCGTGCCGCTGCAAGGCCCGGGCGGCCCAAGATCCGCCACACCGCCCGCGACTGGCTGACCAAGCTCCACCTGGTCGCGGCCGGTGCCGGCATCACCACAGCCACGCCGA
>NZ_JBSFLI010000120.1:0-1131 GCF_053598955.1 Streptomyces sp. NPDC001056
GCGGCGAACCGCCCTCGAGGATCAGCCGGTCCGCGTCGATGCCATGCCGCGCGAAGCGCGCGGCGGTCGCGTCGCACACGCCCTCGCGGCCGAGCTCGTGCGCCTTGAGCAGCAGCCGCGCGTCCGGCAGCGCGTGCAGGATGCGCGACCACGCGCGCACGACGTCGTCGCCGATCTTCACGAGCTGGCCGAAGCAACCGAACGTCGGATGGCCGCTCGCCGCCATCGGCAGCGGGCCGACCTCGACGTCGCAGGCCGGCGGCGTGAAGCACAGGAAGCTGTCGGGCAGCCGCCACGGCTTCTCGACGAAGTGGTGCGCTTCGGCGTCCGGCAGCGTGTAGCGGTCGCCGATGAAGTAGTCGATCGCGTCGCAGCCGGTCGACGCGAAGAAGCCGAGCCAGCTCGCCTGCACCGGCGCGGGTTTCCAGCCGAACACGGGAAGCCCGCTCGACTGCGTATGGCCCGCGAGGTCGACGAGGACGTCGATTTCGTCGTCGAGAATCATCCGCGCGGCCGCCTCCGGACCCAGCGCGGCGATGGAGCGCCAGCCGTTCGCGTGCGGCTTCAGTTTCGCGGTGATCGCGTCCTCCTCGTCCGTGGTCACGTACACGCGCAGGTCGATGCGCGTGCGCTCGAGGTGCGCAAGCACGCTTTCCAGGAAGATGCCGACCGGGTGCAGGCGCAGGTCGCCGGACACGAAGCCGACACGCAGCGGCCGCCCCTGCGCGCGCACGGCCCGCTCGCGCGGATCGTGCACATGGCGCGTCGAACGCGCGGCCAGGTGCCGGCCGTAGCGCCGCGCGTCGGCCAGGTAGTCGGCAGGGTTCACGCACGCGGACGCCGCCGCGCTGAACAGCAGCCGGTTCAGCACGGTCGCCGCGACGTCGTCGGCGTCGTCGCACACCAGCGCGAGCGCATCGCGATACGCGTGGACCGCGGCATCGACGTTGCCCTGCGCGCGCAGGATGTCGCCGAGATTGACGTGCATCAACACGGCCGGCGGGCCGGCCTGCAACGCCTGCCTGCAATACACGAGCGCCTCGTCGAGCCGCTGCAGCTTCAGCAGCACGACGGACAGGTTGTGGCACGCGCCGCCGTCCGCCGGATTCAGCGTGACGGCCGTGCGATGGC
>NZ_JBSFLI010000121.1:0-1128 GCF_053598955.1 Streptomyces sp. NPDC001056
GCTTCCTCCCGCTCCTCCTCCCATGCCTCGATCCGGTCGCGGAGGTCCTCCGGCAGGTTGAGTTCCATATCATCACTCCAAATGTAGATCCATTGTAGATACCCGCAGATCAAAAGGCAAGCACCCTGTATCTACATTGAAGATACCGACAGGGGCGAAGGCACGGTGCTGCCAACCGTACAGTTATCGGCCCCGAGCACTCGTAAGTTGAGGCCCAAATCGCCAAGCGGCACCCTCACTCCCCAAGGTCGATCGCGGCAATCGCTTCGCGCGTGTCTCGCTGCGAGACATCGACGTAGGGCGCAACATGATCGAGATGTGCATGCCCCAATAGAATCTGAACAGTTTCGAGCGAATGCCCGTTAGCTATCAGCCGCATTGCAAACGTCCGGCGGCCCGAGTGGCTGCTGAAGCCGGCTCCGAGGCCAGCCGCCGTGCTCGTCGCGTTCCAGTAGGTCGAGGATCAACTGTCCGCGCTCGATGCGCTCGGGTCCGAAGCCGGCAGCCAGCAGCGCGCGACCGACGCGGCCGACCTGTCGCTGCGGCTGACGACGAACCGCTTCAACGCGGGCGCCGTCAGCTATCTGGACGTGGTGACCGCGCAGACGATCGCATTGACGAACCGGCGCACGGCCGATCAGATCGACGCGCGCCGGATCGAGGCCGAAGTCGGGTTGCTGAAGGCGTTGGGCGGCGGCTGGCAGGCGGGCGCGGGCTCGGGCGCGGAATCGAACACGGGCAAGAAGGAACCCGTAGCGGCCGCGCGGTCCAATCCCGCCGTCACGCTGCCGGCGGCCGGTTGAACGTGAGAGGCGCGCAGCCGTAGCGCCATTCCAACTCGTCGATCGGCGGATGAAAGGCTGCACGTCGGTAATACGGCTCGTCGACGTCACCTCACAACGGCATACCTATGCTCCCGTTTTCCTTTATTCAAGAATGGTCTGAAGACGCGCGAGCGCATCTTCGATCACTTCGGACGGAGCGCGCTCGACCTTGCGTGCGCCACGCGCCTGAAGATCGAGCGTGCGAACCATGTTCACAAGAGCCACGCCCTGCGTTTCAGTGCCCGAACCCGAGAGGGGCACAGCGAATCCCGCGTATCGCGCGAATTCGCCGCCCTGCGCAATC
>NZ_JBSFLI010000122.1:0-1115 GCF_053598955.1 Streptomyces sp. NPDC001056
CTTGCCCAACCAGGCCAGGACCGCGGCCCCTGGGATCAGGTTCGCGCGCGAACGGCCTCAACTCCGTTGCAATCGGCTCCAACTCGGTCGCCGACGACGACAACACCGTTGCGGTGGGCAACGTCGGTGAAGAGCGCCGTGTCGTTCACGTCGCAGCTGGTGTCGACGACACCGATGCCGTCAACGTGAAGCAACTGACCGAGGCGATGCATTCCGCGAATACGAAGCTCGACGCGAAGATGACGCGGATGGTGCGCGACGTCGAATCGAAGCCGGGCAGTTTTGTCGCGATCGAAGGGTTGGGTGCGGACGGCAGCATGCCGAACATCGCATCGATGAACGGTCGCGATCCGAAGATGGGCACGGCTGCCGCCATTGGCGTCGGGAGTGGCGCCAGCGGGATCAATTCGATCGCGGTTGGTCTGCAGGCGGTCTCGAATTCGGATCACTCGGTGGCGATCGGCAGCATTGCACAGACCGGGGTCGAGCAACCGTATGCGGTGGCGATCGGCAGCATGGTCACGACGAACGGCGCAGGCGCATTGGCGATCGGTTCCCGAGCAAGGGCCAATGCCGAAAACGCGGTAGCAGTCGGTAACAATAAGGTGACAGCTGTTGGCAAGAGCTCGATCGCGATAGGTGACGCCGCGACGACGAAGTCCGGCACCGTGAACAGCATCGCTATCGGTACGAACGCGACCGTGCAACAGAACGTCGTGGACGCCATCGCGCTCGGGGCGAACTCGCAGGCGCTGAGATCGAACAGCATCGCGCTGGGTGCCAACTCGATCGCGGACCGTGCGAATGCGTTGTCGATCGGCACGGCAGGCGCCGAACGGCAGATCATCCATGTCGCGAATGGCACGCAGAACACCGATGCGGTCAACCTCGGCCAGCTCAAAGGCCTGGCCAACGTGGTCGGCGGCGGTACGGGCTTCGACGCGAACGGCGACGTGACCGCACCGACGTACACGATCGACGGCAAGGAGTACCACAACGTCAACGACGCGCTGCAGGCTGCGGCGGTCGAGGACGCGCCGCAGGGCACCTCGGTCACCCTGCACCTCAAGCCCGCCGACCCGGAGAACCAGCTCCACGACTACACCTCACCCTGG
>NZ_JBSFLI010000123.1:0-1108 GCF_053598955.1 Streptomyces sp. NPDC001056
GGACATCGGCACCCTACCCGCTGCCCTGATGGAGCATCAACACCCTTCTGTAGCTTTGACGTTCAGGTCGGTTACCACCATGATCGACCTGGTGAACTGGAATAATCCGGCGCTGGCCAAGGCATATCTGGCCCATTTTGATCGCAACTGGCGGCAATCCGAGCCTTTCCGTGCCCGGTATTAACAGGAACTCGGAGAACATCATGACCGTCGATTTTTTCCTCATTGACGCCCCGCACGCCGTCCCCCAGGAATTCCAGGCTTGGGAGGACGCGAAAGCGCATCATCGCGCTGTTTTTCTGCGCTGCGTGGATGCCGAAGATGGCAGCGCCGAACAATCCCGCCTCGATGCGGAAGGTCGGACCGCGAAGGGCGAGGCTGACCGCTTGGAGCAGGCCGCGCGAACGGCTTGGCTGCGGGCGAAGCGGCAGTCCGTGGAAATCCACCTCAACGATGACACGCGCGAAACCCGGCATTGCTTTACCGAGCAGCCGTTGCGAATCCACGCTGGTTTCACGCATGAGGATGCGGCCGCTGGCTGGCGTCAAGTCCTGTCCTTTTCTGCCAGTCCGACCCCTGACGCCGACACCTTGGCCCGGATCGAGCGGGCGAAATCGGATGCCGTCTCGCAACTGGAGTCCTATTGGGCCGAGCTGGCCGACGCCACCGATATTCAGCGCGTGATCTACCAGGGCGTGCATTACACCTGGAATGTGCTTGGCGAGGGAATCGGCTTCGGCGGGCAGGCATTCCGTGTTGAGTGGCTGACCGCTGATCGAGAGCCGACCGAGTGCAATTTGTTTGCGCAGGGCCGCATCCCGGTTTGGATGCGTGACAAGCTACCCGACAACGCCCGTACCATTGAAGACTTGGGCTACCGGATTAACCCGTTTCCGGCTGTGGATGACAGCTTGGATGACGACCCGCCGTATTAACCCCTGGGCGTCTCCCCTGCGGGGCCGGGCTTTCGTGCTGCGCATCGAGCCGCCTGCGGCGTCTCGCCCCTTCGGGCAGGTCGGCCCGTTCGGCGCCCAGGGCGTCGTCATGTTCGCCCTGTACCTGGTCGGCGCGCTCTCGGCCATGGCCACGGCCTGGGTCTTCAAACGGT
>NZ_JBSFLI010000124.1:0-1104 GCF_053598955.1 Streptomyces sp. NPDC001056
GGTCCAGCGCAGCGCGTCCTCCGACAGCTCCACGGCGTGCACCCGGGAGCGCGGCACCTCCTGGGCGAGGGCGAGCGCGATGGCCCCGGAGCCGGGCAGGGCCTCGTGTCGGGGCCGATGGTGCCGCTGTCGCAGACGATCCTGATGCGCAGCTACCCGCCCGCGAAGCGCGGGCTCGCGCTCGGGCTATGGGCGATGACGGTGATCGTCGCGCCGATCTTCGGCCCGTTGCTGGGCGGCTGGATCAGCGACAACTACACGTGGCCGTGGATCTTCTACATCAACCTGCCGATCGGCATCTTCTCGGCGACCTGCGCGTACTTCCTGCTGCGCGGCCGCGAGACGAAGACGTCGAAGCAGCGGATCGACGCGATCGGCCTCGCGCTGCTCGTGATCGGCGTGTCATGCCTGCAGATGATGCTCGACCTCGGCAAGGACCGCGACTGGTTCAACTCGACGTTCATCGTCGCGCTCGCGCTGATCGCGGTCGTGTCGCTCGCGTTCATGCTCGTGTGGGAGGCGACCGAGAAGGAGCCGGTGGTCGACCTGTCGCTGTTCAAGGACCGCAACTTCGCGCTCGGCGCGATGATCATCTCGTTCGGCTTCATGGCGTTCTTCGGCTCGGTCGTGATCTTCCCGCTGTGGCTGCAGACGGTGATGGGCTACACGGCGGGCAAGGCCGGCCTCGCGACCGCGCCGGTCGGGCTGCTCGCGCTCGTGCTGTCGCCGCTGATCGGCCGCAACATGCACCGGCTCGACCTGCGGATGGTCGCGAGCTTCGCGTTCATCGTGTTTGCCGGCGTGTCGATCTGGAACTCGACGTTTACGCTCGACGTGCCGTTCAACCACGTGATCCTGCCGCGGCTCGTGCAGGGGATCGGCGTCGCATGCTTCTTCGTGCCGATGACGACGATCACGCTGTCGAGCATCTCCGACGACCGGCTTGCGAGCGCGTCGGGGCTGTCGAACTTCCTGCGCACGCTGTCCGGCGCGATCGGCACCGCGGCGAGCTCGACGTTCTGGGAGAACGACGCGATCTACCATCACGCGCGGCTCTCGGAATCGGTGAGCGTGTATGCGCAGAGCACGACCTACTACCAGGGC
>NZ_JBSFLI010000125.1:0-1082 GCF_053598955.1 Streptomyces sp. NPDC001056
GAAAGCGCGAGCGGGGGAATCGGCGGTCGCTACGGGATCGCTTCGTGGTCGGATGACGACATCCGCACGCTGGTGTGCGACCGCGTCGACGCCGCGCTGACGAAACTGGATGCACGGGCCGCCCCGGCGGGAAAAATGACCGTCGTCGTCGGGCCGGGCTGGAACGGCGTGCTGTTGCACGAAGCCGTGGGCCATGGTCTCGAGGCCGACGGCATCCGCCGCAGGACCTCGGTGTTCGCCGGCCGCATCGGCGAGCGCGTGGCGGCGCGTAACGTCACCATCGTCGACGACGGCACGCTCGAAGGCCGCCGGGGTTCGCTCAATTTCGACGACGAGGGCTGTCCGACGCAACGCACGGTGTTGATCGAGGACGGCGTGTTGCGCGGCTGCATGCAGGACGCGCTCAGTGCGCGCCTGATGAACATGAAGCCGACGGGCAATGGCCGGCGCGAGGGCTATGCGGTGTTGCCGATGCCCCGCATGACCAATACGTTCATGCTCAACGGCGATTGCGAACACGAGGAGATCATTGCGTCGGTGAAGCGCGGGATATACGTGGCGGGGCTCGAGGGCGGGCAGGTCGACATCACGAGCGGGCAGTTCGTGTTCGAGGCATCAGAAGCATTCCTGATCGAAAACGGCAGGCTCTGCGCACCGGTGAAAGGCGCGACGATCACCGGCAACGGGCTCGAAACGATCCAGAAAATCGGCATGGTCGGCAACAACCTCGAACTCGACACGGGCCGTGCCGTGTGCGGCAAGGCCGGCCAGTCGGTGCCGGTGAGCGTGGGGCAGCCTACCGTTCGCGTGGACGACATGACGGTGGGCGGAACGGCGTGATGAACGCGTGCGGACGGGTGGTGAGCCGAAGATGAGAGGCTGGGCGCAGCGTCTCGACCAGTCGAGAGTCCGGTCGCGGGCGGACAAGACGGAACTCCAGCCTTTACCGAAGGCCATTCGCGATGCACTCTCACTGGAGTATCACCTTCAGCTCGAAGCGCTGCGCGCCGGCGCCGGCTCGCTGACTGCGCTGCGCATCCTGTTGCGCGTGGCGATGGCCGCCGCGCTGCTGCGCGAGCTCG
>NZ_JBSFLI010000126.1:0-1078 GCF_053598955.1 Streptomyces sp. NPDC001056
GGGGCGTCGATCGAGCACCTGTCCGATGTGGAACTGTATGAGCGGGTCGTCGAGCAACTGGCACGCGCGGCCAACTACGGGATCGTCGACGAGCAGCAGACGCTGTATTACGTATTGACCGGTGTGCAGGTCGCCCCCCGATTCGACGAGCATCCGGCAGTGCAGGCTTGTCTTGTGGCCGTGTCTTGCGGAGAGAAGAGCCTCGACGATGCGCTGTTGACGATCGATGACGCGACGTGGAATGCAATTCGTGAAGACTACGATCGCAGCCTTCTGGAGGAACGCAGCGGTGTGGCGTAAGTCTGCGATTGCCGCTTGCGCCGGCAAGGTCGATACACGCACGGCGTGGATGCCGAAGAGGCCGCTGTTCGACTCGACGAACGACAATATCAAGCTGGTCGCCGTACCGGCAGGTCCCGACGGCATGCTGCCGCGGCCATGTGAAGAGAGTGCTTATGCCTGATGTCATGCAATACGCTGCACCGGAATTCCGTGCGATCGATCCAGGCCGACGTGGTGCGCGCGCCGCTCGCGGACGGTTCTCCGCGGCGTTGCGAGTCGCCGCGGCAGGCTTGTTCTTCGTGTCGATGGCGGCGTGCAGCAAGTCCGATCCGACCTACACCAGCATTTCAACGGAGGCGTTGAACTACCTGCCATACAACCTCGTTCGGTTCACGATCACCGACCGGTTCGGCAACAAGGCACGCGGTGGTGGCGACCTGGAACCCGGGGCCGGGGAAGGCAGCATCGCCTGCTGTTACTTGCTGAAGGGCAACGATTTCAAGGTTCAGTGGACGTATTACGATGCGGACGACTGGCGGCCGGGTGAGCAGGTGAAGAAACAGCAGGCAGAGACGGACGTTTCGTTGCCGCCAACCAAGGAGCCGGACTCGATCGGCTCACGCATTCTCGAGGTCCACTTCTACCCCGATCGTCATGTCGAGCTGGCGTTTCCTGGCGAGATGCTGGGCAGTACCCGATTGCCGATCGTGGACGTGTCGCGTGAGTTGACGAAACGGTACGGCAAGCGGCTCGACAAGAAATACGAAGACAATGACGCCCAGTCGCACCGCAGGAT
>NZ_JBSFLI010000127.1:0-1054 GCF_053598955.1 Streptomyces sp. NPDC001056
TGTATTGCCTTGAGAGGTTGGGGACGCGGCTGGCGGGTGGTTGGCCTTTGAGTGCGGTGTGTCCGCGGTGGTGATTGTAGGTGTGCAGCCATTGCGGGAACGCTTCGCGGCGCTCGGCTTCTGACTGGTAGGGGCGGGCGTAGGCCCACTCGTCCAGCAGGGTGCGGTTGAAGCGTTCGACCTTGCCGTTTGTCTGGGGTCGGTAGGGCCGGGTGCGCTTGTGGGCGATCCCGGCCGCTGCGAGGGCGTCGCGCCAGTCGCGTGAGCGGTAGCAGGAGCCGTTGTCGGTCAGTACCCGTTCGACGGTGATACCGGCCTGGGCGAAGAAGGCGTGGGCCCGCTGCCAGAAACCGGTGGCGGTCTCCTTCTTCTCGTCCGGGTGGATCTCGCTGTAGGCGAGGCGGGAGTGGTCGTCGACGGCGGTGTGCAGGTAGCTGTAGCCGAGGTTGGGGCGGCCGTGACGGGTGCGGGGCCGGGTGGGGTCGCGGTGCGCGGAGCTGTTGCGGCCGCCCTGCGCTCTGCCGTGGACCCTGTGTCCGCCGCCGTCGGGGATGTTGCCCAGCTTCTTGATGTCCACATGCACCAGTTCGCCGGGCCGTTCGCGTTCGTAGCGGCGCACGACGCGGCCCGTGGCCCGGTCCAGGTGGGCCAGGCGGGCCAGGCCGTAACGCGTCAGCACGCGGTGCACGGTGGAGGGCACCAGGTGCAGCAGGTGCGCGATGCGGGCCGGTCCCCACCGGCGCAACAGGCGGACCTTAAGGATCCTGCGTTCGGTGCGGGTCGGGGTGCGGCGCGGGCTTGTGCGCGGACGGCTGGAGCGGTCGGCCATGCCTGCCTCGCCGAGCCGGCGGTAGCGGTCGGCCCACCGCTGGGCGGTGGTCGGCGAGACCTGGAAGCGTTCCGCGGCCCGCCGCAGTGGCCAGCCGTCGTCCACGACGCAGCGGGCCAGGCGCAGGCGTCCGGTCTCGGTCAGGGGTGCATTACGGTGGACCACGAGGGCCTTTCTGTTGGTGTAGACGTCGCAATCCACACCGAACCGGAAGGCCCTCACCTG
>NZ_JBSFLI010000128.1:0-1041 GCF_053598955.1 Streptomyces sp. NPDC001056
AAGCGAGTCGGTTCATGACAGCGGCTCTGCGAGCGAGTGGAGTATCAAGTCAGCGGGTGAAGGAAACCGGGTGTGCAATGTCAGCGACCTGGATCGCACGCGGAATGACGTTCGCTCGACGGAACGTATCCGCAACGCGTTGCTGCGCGCCGAGCACGGTCGAATTGACGGGCAGCAGCCCGAATGCGGATCGCGCGAGATAGCGCTCGACGACGGGCTGCGGCACGCCGATCTCGCGAGCAATCAACTGCGCGGCGTCGCTGCGATGGGCGGCCGCCCATGCGTCGCCGCGCGCGACCGCCGACAGCACATCCGACAACACCTCGGGGTGGGCCTTCGCGAAATCCGGCGCACCGAGAAAGAAGCTGTACGGCTGCACGATGCCCGACGCATAGTCGGCGATCGTGCGCACGCCGAGCGTCTGCTGGACGACCGCGAGATACGGATCCCAGATGACCCATGCGTCGACCTTGCCGCCTTCGAAGGCCGCGCGTGCGTCGGCGGGCGACAAGAAGGCGGGCTTGATGTCCGCATAGGTCAGGCCGGCTTTTTCGAGCGCGGCGACGATCAGGTAGTTCGAACTCGACCCGCGGGCGAATGCCACCGTCCGCCCTTTCAGGTCGGCGACCGATTTGAGCGGCGAGCCGTCGAGCACGATGATGGCCTCGTTGTGCGGGCCGGCGGGTTCGGCCGCCAGGTAGACGATCCGGCTGCCCGCCGCCTGCGCGAAGATCGGCGGCGGCGAGCCCGTATAGCCGAGATCGATCGAGCCGGCATTCATCGCCTCGAGCAGCGGCGGCCCGGACGGGAATTCGGTCCATGCGATGTCGAAGCCGCGCGCGGCGAGCGGCTTGTCGAGCGAGCGCTGCGCCTTCAGCAGCGTGAGCGGCGTGCCCTTCTGGTAGCCGATGCGCAGCGTGCGGCCGGTGTAGGCCTGCGCGCCGCCGGCGAATGGCATGGCGAACGCGGCCACGGCTGCAGCCTGTGCCCCTCCTTCCCCCTCTACCTCGCCACCCACGGCGAACGGCTGCTGCCCGCCCT
>NZ_JBSFLI010000129.1:0-1037 GCF_053598955.1 Streptomyces sp. NPDC001056
GTCCGATCGCGCGTTCAGTTCCAGCAAGGTCGAGAATTGCGACTGACCACCGCCGCGCCGTTGGTATAGCACGAGCTTGCGCGCGACCATGCGCGCCGTTTCCAGCCCGAAATCGCTTTCGACGATCGCGAGGGCGAGATCCACCCCGGCGCTCATGCCGGCCGACGTCCAGACCTGGCCGTCTACGACGAAGATGCGATCTTCGTCGAGCTGCACGTTCGGATATTGCTTCTTGAAGTCCCGCGCGTGATACCAGTGCGTCGTGGCCCGTTTCCCGTCGAGGAGCCCGGCGGCCGCGAGGACGAAGGCTCCCGTACATATCGACGCAATGCGCCGCGAATGGACGGGCGCGCGATGCAGGAAGTCCACCAGCGTCGCCGATGGAAGCCGGCATTCGTTGTCGCCGGAGACGATCAGCGTGTCATATCCCTCTTTGGCCAGCGGTTCGGTGTTGACCGAAAAGCCCTGCGACGACACGACCGCGCCGCCGTGCTCGGACACGATCCGGAACTGGTACACCTCCTCGCCGCGCAGCAGGTTCGCGTACTCGAACACGCTCGCCACCGCGAGCGCGAGCGACTGGAAATTTGGGTAAACAACGAGCCCCACGGTGTGCATGACGTCCGCCATGTGTGTGTCCTGATCAATTGAATCTAGCATAAAACGGACATCGTCACGGGCTGCGGCAGCGTGTCATTGGATGGCGTTGCGCGCGGTCGTCTTCAGGAGGCAAGGCGCCGGGCGGAGCCAGCTACGGAACCGATTTTGGGTAATCGGGCGCCTGTCTCAAAGGACGAATCCGCAAGGTTTCCGGTCAGCGCGCGGATGGCATGAATCATTGCATATATGACATTGAGGATGAGTTCAGTCGAAGCCAGAATTCTTTCCACGAACCGACACCCGGTCGGCTCAATTCACGGAAAGGAAAAATCATGACCACTTCCACGAAAGGCACCGCGCTGATCACCGGCGCATCGGCTGGCGAGGTTCCTGCGGAGCATCTTGTCGGCGCCGACCGGCTTGTACCGCACGCCCTT
>NZ_JBSFLI010000130.1:0-1026 GCF_053598955.1 Streptomyces sp. NPDC001056
CGCTTCAGCAGCTCCTCCTTGCCGATCGCGTCGCTGAACTCCATGCCGTCCTCGAAGGAACAGCTCGAAGGCTTCGGCTTGATCGAAGACTACCGCGTGACGACCTGGACGAAGAACGGCAAGGGCGCGCTGGAGTTGGAACTGACAATTTCTGAATGGCTCTACCGGGCCGCAATGGACTTCGACATCCTCACGCTACACCCCGACTACTTCAGCCTTGGCCAAGCCCTGGAACGCCGCTTGTACGAGCTGGCCCGCAAGCACTGCGGCGATAAGGCATGGTGGGAAATCAGCTTGCCGTTGCTGCTGGAGAAAACGGGCAGCTCGCAGACCTTGCGCCGCTTCAAGCAGGAGATCAAGGAAATCGTGGAGCGCGACCCATTGCCCGACTACCGGATGTTCCTCGACGAGTCCGTGAAGCCCAACAAGCTGGTCATCATGACCCGCGATAACGCCAAACTGGTATGCGAGGCCAACAAGGCCGGCAAGCTGTCCTGGGTGTCCTACTTCTTGCAAAAAAAGCTGGCCTGACGCCCATGCAGAGGCTCGCCGCACTGCCCCAGCTTGACCACCGGCAGAGCCTCAACCGCCCATCGTGGCCCCCTGGCCAGCGCCGGCCCGGACTCGTCTATCGGCGTACATTTCGCCTTCTTGCCAAACTGCGCGAATTCGTCTATCGCGGTACGGTTTACTCGTCTATCACCGCACACCCCTGTGCGACAAAACTACCGAAAAACCCGCGTCAGCATTGGATTTTTAGCCCGGAAGCATCCGAAAACGCCTTTTTTGCTGCCACGCTGAAAGCATCCGATACTGCCAAAAACACTCGTCTATCGGCGTACATTTGGCTACTTATCCACAGAAAAACCGGCCGTTTCGTCTATCGACGTACAAACACTCGTCTATCGCGGTACGTTTTTCTCGTCTATCGGCGTACAGCTTTCTCGTCTATCGGCGTACATGCCACTTGGACCCGACCTTCTACGAGATCCCGGAAGGGGTGAAGCACCTGTGACCGCCACCGGC
>NZ_JBSFLI010000131.1:0-1010 GCF_053598955.1 Streptomyces sp. NPDC001056
GCCGCGTTCTGGATTGCGAACACCGCGTTGTCGCCGGTGGAGGCGACATACAGCACGTCGATGTTCGGGTCGTAAGCGAGGCCGGTCGGCCCGACGACGAGTGCACTGGGATCGGTTCGATTCACGTAGCCCGACGCGATGACGCGCGAGCCCGGCAGCATCGTGGCGCCGTTGTCACCGATCGCGAGTTCGATGCGCGAGACCGTCCCGTTCAGCACGTTCGACACGAACGCGGTCACGCGCTGGCCGCGATCGATCACGGTCATGTCCCACGGCCCGTCGAGCAGCGCCGCACTGCTGAGTTGCGTGACGAGATGGCCTTGCGGACCGATGACGAGCAGCGAGCCCGGCGGCACGACGGTCTTGCCGTCCGGCGCCGGGACGTTGCCGACCAGCACGAAACCGCTGCGCAGCACCACGAGCGCGGTCGTCAGGCCGAGATTGCTGCCCTGGAAGAAGGCCGCCGGCGTCTTGCCGGGCGACAGCTTCACGATCGTCGTGCCGGTGCCTTGCGTATTCGACGCCGCGTTGAAGTTGGACACGACGACGTCGCCGGGTTTCAGCGTGCTCCAGGGCGGCACGCCGCGCGGCACGAACGCGATGCCGTACGGATTGACATCGCCGTTGGCGGGCACGGTCGACGCGGTGAACGATGGAATCGGCAAGATGATGTCGTTGCCGCCGGCCCATGCGAAAGCCGACGACAACGCGACGAGCCCGGCGCTGCATGCCGCGCGGCATAGCGAGTGCGCAAGCGTGCGCCGGACGCGCGCGGCGACCGGTGGATCAACCGCAAGGACGGGCGGGGCGGGTGAACGACACGAGGGGAGAGGGTCCATGGCATGACTCCGGTTGATGATCGCGAGCAGTCATCCCGGCTGCCGGCCTGCGCAGCCGACGGGTGTCCGGCGCGGGGCCCCGCGAATTACCGGGCGGCGTGTCCGAAATAGTGTGTATTGGGTCGGCAGTGTAGAACGGGAGATGTGACGGCAATGGCTACGGAAACTCCC